>SYMW01000236.1 GCA_005805305.1 Verrucomicrobiales bacterium | reverse complement strand
GACGCAGATGGCCAAGCCCCGCCCCGCCCCGCCGGGCTGGGGCCCAATGAATCGCTGTCGTTGTTGCTCATTCCTCACAGATCTAAGGATATGCTCGTCATTCGCGCCTAGCCAGCGACTCTTTGGGCCGCCAGCAAAACAGGAAGTTATTTCTACACGAACCCTGAGAACGCATGATGAAATATTCGTCCAACGAATTCATGCGGCTTCACGTTCTCTTAAGGTTCGTGGGAGTAACCTTCACGCATGGAAAAGAAATGCATTCCGATTCTGCCCCGGGGCCTGGCGGCTATTCTGATCCTGACGTCCGCCTCCCAGGCCGCCGACTGGTCGGAGTTTCGCGGGCCGAACGGATGTAAAATCTCGCCGGATGACAAACCACCGACGGCGGGGAGCGACGCGCAGATTTACTTCGCCAGAGACGCTGGGTTCGCGACCTGTCTTGATGCAAAGAGCGGCGCGATGGGTTTCAAGGAACAGCTTCCCGGCACTTCGTCGACCAGCCGCGGAGGCAAACCGCTTTACGTCTCAGCCGTCCTGGAGAACGGCCACGTCCATGCCGTGAGTCCGCGCCATGGCGTATTCGTCTTCGCCTCTCAACCGGAATTCCCACTCGTCGAGCACAACCCACTTACAGGCGACGACTCCAATTTCAATGCCGCGCCCGCGCTAGCGGATCGGCAACGCTTTCTGCGCTCCTACCGAACTCTTTATTGCATCGAGTCGATGCAGACGGCGGGCGCAGGGAAAAGTCAGCAACAAAAAACAAACCACATACCATGAAAACAAAACTCCTCCTGCTCACTCTTGCACTCGGCGCATCGGCGTGCCTGATCACCGCCCAAGATGGTAGTGCCCGCCCCGACGGGCAGCGTCCTCCCGGCCGCCAAGGCGGCGCCGGCGGACAACGCCCGGTCATGCCCATCATCGCAGCGCTTGACCTCAACAACGACGGCACGATCGACGCCGACGAAATCGCGAAGGCAAGCGCGTCCCTAATGAAACTCGACAAGAACGGGGACGGCAAAATCACTATGGAAGAGTATCGCCCGCAGCGGCCAGAGGGTCAGGGCGAACGCCGCGGACCGGGTGGGCCCGGTGGCGGTGAAGGCCGTCCGCAGCGGCCACAGCGGCCACAGTCCGAGTAATCTCCAGACTTCAGAATTTCTGAGGCAATTTGGGAAAAAGAATTGAATGTTCGTTTCCCGCAGAACAACCCCTCTCCCCATCGGATGGCTGGGGAGAGGGAGCTGGGTGCAGTGAGTATTTCAGGGAAATGGAAAGCGATTTGTTGGCAACGAATCCCCCCTGCTTTTCTGAGGTCTGAATCTCACGGCCGACTCAGAAGGCGCCGGAACAAAGTTCTAAAGAAAAACCCGGATCCGCGAGTCGCGGACCCGGGTTGAACAAGGACTAAGTCGAGGGCAAGGGAAGAGGCTTTACGCGACTTCCTTGGCCGAGGCGCCTGTGCCTTCGATATGAACCGACTTGTAGCCGCCTTTCGATTTGAAGTACAGGATGAGAAGCAGATACAAAGCCGCCATCGCTCCCGGAACGAAGGACGTGAGCCGCAAAGCCTCGCGCCCTCCGTGCAAGTTAGCTTCCAAAAGGAGTGGTTTGTCGCGTTTCTGCTCCGGCGTGAGCTTCTCTTCTGGCACATCGAGCACGGCGCCCTTCTTGGCTCCATCTAAACCCGTGATCGGCTTGAATGACAGGAACGAGCTTTGCTTGTCGGCCTTGTAGGCTGCGAACACCGCGGGATCCTTCTTTTCCAGGTACTCCGACGCGAAACGATCCTGCTTGTATCCGAGTCCGGGGCCGCCCAACAACCCAGCGGACAACATGCCGACACCGCCGATGGCGCCGATGGTGATGGCGCCGCCTTTAGGAAATAGATCTGAAACCACGCCCAGCATGGTGGGCCAAAGGAACGTCTTGCCCAGGGCATAAACCGTGGCCGCGATGACGCACATGGCAACCCCCTGCGCCGTGCTCAATAGTTGCAATCCAACAAGTCCTAGCAACCCGCTGACAAACAAGAGTCCGAGCGGCGAGATCTTATGCACGATCGGGCCGGCGACGAATCTCAGCGCGAACATCAAAGCGGAAGTGTAGACGAAGAGCATCAACCCCTTTTGAGGCGAAGCCATGATCTTGCCCGTGATCTGGCTGATCCACGAATCCGTTCCCAATTCCACATAGCCGACCATGGCGTGAATTAAGAGGAGGACGAGCAACACCGGCGCGGCAAACTCCTTCAGCATCGTGCCAAACCCAACCCCTTTCTGACTGGCCTCGGATTTCGGAAAATTTTGGCCCAGGCACATGGCCCCGTAAATCAATGTCGGAATCAGGAACAGCGCCCATTGAACTTCCCATCGGGTATTTCCAACCATGAAGGTCGAGGCCAGGCTGCCGAGCACCAGTCCCGCGGGCCATCCGGCGTGCAGAATGTTCAAGTAGTGCGTCCGGTTCACTGGGAAGCAAGTGGCCACCAGTGGGTTCACAACCGCCTCCGCCAAGCCATTCCCCACGGAAAAGAATATTTGACCCCATTTAAGAAGCTCGTACGCGGCGGCTTGGTTGTTGCCTCCGCCAGAATTATAGGCTGGAGTCGCCGCCAAACACAGCGCGGCGCTGGCGAAATGACAAAGAAAAGCGGCGATCATCAACCTCCCGTAACCGATCGTGTCCGCCAGCAAGGCGCCGATAAGAATAATCACTCCAAACCCTACCAGTCCAAATCCTGTGACCTCGCCGACCTGTGTTTGAGTGAACCCGAACTGGGTGGCCCAATCGTTCAGAATGCCTCCCCGCACTCCAAATCCCACGCCCGCCGCCAAAATCGCCATGAAGCCGGCCCAAAGCAACCGGTTCGCGTTCGGCGCGACGCCATTTCCGTTTCCGTTACTCATAGTGGTTGTGTTCCTTCTATTGTTGTTTTCAAACCGTGAATGACGGCAGTTTCACTATCTTGCCCCCTTGCAGCGCGGACTGGTGCGCGCACAGACCCACGCAAGTCCAGTTGGCGGATTGTTTTGCGTTCGGGAAGGGATCCCGGCCCTCGGACACCGCCGACAGGAATTCATGAGCCAAATGTGGATGAGACCCGCCATGCCCCGCGCCTTGGGTGAAGCTGAGATGAGTCTTTTTGCCCAAGTCATACACCCCCTGGGTCGTGAACGGTCGAATGCCTTTCGGCAATCGTTTTGCATAGTCCGGCGCGGTCACTTTCTTTGGAATCTTGGGCTCTGGCAGTTTAGCGCGATGCATCACGAGAGGCTCGTGCTCGATGAGTGGCCATTCGACGGAGGCCTTGGATCCATAGACATCGATGCTCTCCCGATATTGCCTCGCCACATCGAACAGGGACCGATGAATGCGCGCGCTCAAGTCTGAATCTTTGAATTTGATGTGGGTGGTCTCTACGGCAAAGGGCGAGTTGTAATGCCTGACCAACTCTTCGCGGATGGTTCCGGAACCGAAGCAGGAGACGTACTCGGCCACCGCGTTGGTCAGCGCGCACACGGGCCCGACGCAATGAGTGGCGTACCACATCGGAGGCAACCCAGGCCAATAATTTGGCCACCCATCCATGTCCTGCTGATGACTCGCTTGCAGAAATTGGATCTTTCCCAAAACTCCCCTCTCATACAATTCCTTCATGTAGAGAAACTCGCGGGCGTAAACCACGGTTTCCATCATCATGTATTTCAAGCCCGTCCGCTTCTGCAATGCCACGATGCTTTTGCAATCCTCGATCGAAGTGGCCATGGGGACGGTGCACGCGACGTGCTTGCCCGCCTTCAAAGCGGCGATCGACATCGCGGCGTGATCAGGAATCGGCGTGTTGATATGCACCGCATGGACCTCTGGATCCCGGAGCAAATCATCATAATTCTCATAACGCTTCTCGATCTCGAAGGCGTCCCCAATCGCATCCAGCTTTTTTCGCGATCTCTGGCAGATCGCGTGCATCCTGGCCAGCGGGTGACGCTGGTAGATGGGAATGAACTCGGCTCCAAAACCAAGGCCCACAATCGCAACATTAATCTGACTCATGGATGATCGCAGGTTTCAGCTAGCAACGCTTCGCAACAATTTGCCGGTGATTCGTCAAGCGGCACAAAGACACAGCATCTCTGTGTTTTGCCTCGGAACAATTTTGTTCGAGCACGGGTTGAATGCGACGAATGACACCGCTCCAACATCAAACTGTCAACGTGAAAGTTTCCCGGGAAACGGCCCGCAGTGCATCCGCAGGTTGACGGTGAATGTGGCTGGCAGCCCGGAGCGCGGTTGTGTCCGAAGCACCAGCCGCAGCAGGTTTGGCGTGATAGCGAGCCTGAGATGCTGCTGCGACTGGCTTTCAGCACAGTCGCCCTCCACCGACAACTCGCGGATGCACCAAACGGCCCGTGAGTCATCGGACTTGATCCAAGAGCCTGGCCGCGAGATCGGATATGGGCACGCGCTCCTGAAGCATCGAATCCCGATGGCGAAGCGTGACCGTATCGGCCATGCCAGGACCCGCCTCGCCCAGGGTTTCGAAGTCGATGGTGACCCCGAACGGAGTGCCGGCCTCGTCTTGACGCCGATAGCGCCGTCCGATAGCTCCCGCCTCGTCGTAAAATACGTTCATGTGGGGCCGCAGCAGGTCGCGAACTTCCAGGGCTTTTCTAACCAGATCCGGTTTGTTCTTGAGCAGCGGAAACACCCCGGCCTTGACAGGGGCCACGCGCGGGTGAAATCGGAGCACCACCCGCACCTCCTTGTTCCCCTTTTCATCCACGACCTCTTCCTCGTGATAGGCATTGCAGAGAAGCGCAAGAATCAACCGATCCACGCCCGCAGAAGGCTCGATCACATGGGGCACGTAGCGGGACTTAGTTTCCTCGTCGAAGTACTCCATGGATTTGCCCGAGTGCTTCTGATGCTGAGTCAGGTCAAAATCCCCCCGGGCGGCGATTCCCTCGAGCTCTTGGGCGCCAAACGGGAATTTGTAAAGGATGTCCACGGTGGCTTTTGCGTAGTGCGCCAATTCGTCCTTCCTTTGCCAGTATTCCTCCAGTGACGTCCTTGGAAGGCCGATGCTTTCATACCAGCTCAGGCGCTGTTCGACCCAGTACTTGTGCCACACTTCCCACCCCCAATCAGTCTTTGGCTCTGAAAGATTCGTGCCGGCATCCAGTTTGGCGACGGCGCCCGCGAGCTTGGCTACGGCATCGTCCGGCCTGATGAAGAATTCCAGCTCCATCTGTTCGAACTCCCGGGAGCGAAAGGTGAAATTCCTGGGGGTCACCTCGTTCCTAAACGCCTTCCCAATCTGAGCGATGCCGAATGGGACTTTCTGGCGGGAGACTTCCAGCACATTCTTGAATTGCGCAAAGATGGCCTGCGCTGTTTCAGGCCTCAAATAAGCCGCGTTCTCATCGCTCTCGACGGGGCCCACATGCGTCTTGAACATCAGATTGAAGGGGCGCGGCTCCGTCTTTTCCCCGGCGCATTCCGAGACCGTCTTGCTGGGACGCTGAGGGCAGGGAATCTCGTTGATTTGATCCGCCCGGAAACGGCCTTTGCAGGTTTTGCAGTCGATCATCGGATCCGTGAACGTGGCAACGTGGCCGCTTGCCTCCCAGATTTTCGGATGCATGATGATCGTCGCCTCGAGGCCCGCGATATCATCCCGCAATCTTGTCATCGAACGCCACCAGAGATCCTTGACGTTGCGTTTCAGCTCCGCTCCGAGCGGGCCATAATCCCAAAATCCGTTGATGCCACCATAGATTTCCGATGATTGAAAGATGAACCCGCGCCGCTTGCACAGCGACACGACTTTTTCCATGAATTCGTTGGTCTTTGGGGCGGCCATATCGGGCCGGGAGTTTTGGCTAACGACTCGCCTGTGTCAAGGTGGCGAAAATCTAAACGCGTCCACGGTTCGACGGCTGCGGGAAGCCTGAACCTCGAAAACCGGGCAGATCTTCAATTTGACGCAAGACAATCACGGCTGCGCGGCAGCCCCGCCGAGTGTTGCGAAGACATGGTGGAATGACTAGTAATTCAACACCACCTGGTCTCCGGAGATTCGAATTTGGATGATTCGCGTTTGGCCTTCGATGATGTAAAAACGGGAACTATCTTTGATTCTTAACGAGACGGAACGCGAGCTTGCGTCGAACTTAGCCTCGGCCTCCTCTTGAAAAGGACCTGTCACAGTGGCGGATGAAAACAACCTCGAAGGCTTTAGGGTTTCCGGCGCGAGATCCACGAACGCCTTGATCGAAGCCGGGGATTCTGGATCGTTGATGAGCGTTCGAGCTCCCGTGGCCACGTTCAGGGAAAACCACTCGACGTGCGCTCCGCCCCCCCGCTCATACCAAACCATTCGGAACGGATAAAAGCCCGCCTGCGGCACGACAAAATCAAACGTCATGTCCGCCGTGCCTCCGTTCCTAAATCCGAGGGGCGTTACGGACTGATCCGTGGTTGAATTGCCCGAGGTGACTTTGAACCCGTCATCAGAGCGCACTCCGAACCGGTGAACGCCCGCGCTGAGATTCAGGTAGGTCTGTATCTCCATCGCGATATCATCGGTTCCGTTATCCGAGCCGGAGAGTCCTGGGACCGTCTCCGCATCCTCGAAATAGCCATCGTTGCTGGGGAGCTCGTTCTGGGTGAAGTTGACCACCAAGGAAACCTTGCTGGTGGAGATCGTGGCCGGAATTTTTGAATTGGCGGCCAATTGATCTTCAGCCCGGCCCAGGCTGTTTTCCAAGCCGGAACCAATCGGAGCTTGAACGACGCGAACAGCGAAGCCCGGGGTTTTGCCCGGCCCGGCACGCCTGTTGGCGGGGTCCAAGGCCGAGTACTGAACCACGAACGACCAGTCGTTCGTTTTCGCCACCCCTTGGTTATCCGAGAAAATCACACGGGCTTTATTGACGGATCCCGACGTTGGCAACGCGCTGAACACATAACCCAGCACCGGGCCGTTGGGCTCGGAAGTGATCCCGGGCGTGACGGCCGCGCCATTCAAGAAAAGTTTGATGCTGCCCTCGTCGACTTTGGTGTCTCGATTTTGGAACGTCACTCGGATCTCCGGCGTGACGGTCTCCGCCACGGCGCCATCGGCGGGGAACACGCCCGCGATGGTTGCGGGTTGCAATCCCGAGCCGGCGGCGGGAATGAACACCAAATAATTTTGCGCTATGATTCCGTCACCTGGCTGAGTCGTCACTTGCCGCAGTCGCAGCGTATCCAAGCCGGAAAAAGCGACCAGAATCCTCTCTTTTCCGAGACCATCCGTCAGGGGAGTGTTCCGATATTGGAACCCAGACTTCGTCCCTAAAAAGGAACCCAGCACAATCGTCTTCTGATTCGCCTGGTTGGCAGGCCCGACCACGCGCTCCAGGAGCACTTCGGATTGCGCCACATTGGCCAACGATTGCCTCAAATACACTTCGTAAGTGCCGGCTGGGAACTGGCGAGTGTAGTTCATGTACTCGTCCTTCGTGATTTCGGTAATGTCGTAATCGTAAACCCCAGCTTCCGCTCCCCCGGCGTTCTTGTGCTTCTGGCGGACGTTGTCGAACGATCGCTGTTGCCAAGCTGGATCCGACTCTCTGTAGGGCGAATTGCGTGGCGCAGTCCGCGTTTCGTTGAAATCCACTCCTTGGATGCCGATCTGATTCGCGTAAGCGTTTGCTGCCGTGATTCCTTCGGGAACAGGCAAGGCGCCATCGATGAATCCGCCCCCGCCGAAGTTGTAATCCTCGATTTCCACAACGTAACTGGCTGGATCGAACGTATCCAAGTAAATGGTCGAGGATGCCACGACCCCTTCGCTGTCCTCGGCCTGAAGAACCGCAATGTAGTTTTGATTTGCCACCAGGCCATCTAACGAGGCGGTCAGTGCCGAACCCGAACCCGCGACGGTTAAACCCGTGTTGCTATCGAATTTCTTGCCGTTGAGCGTGACGGAAATCTTGCTTGAGACGAGCGGTTTGTCGTCGGCGACCTTGAACGAAATGCGCGTCGAAGCGGGGAGGAAGTTGGCGTACTCGGGCGGCAGGATGTCCGAAATAATGGGCGCTGTGTTTGCGGCGGCCGGAGGGCTCCACGCGATGAGATTGTCATAAACGACGTCGTAACTCTCCTGAGCCGCAGCGCGGTCGAAGTCTTCATACAGATAGAGCACCAAATTCCCGGCCCCGGTCCAAGGGGCCGCCGGGTTGTCCGTTCCGTCCGACAACACATCGGACGCGGGAGTGTCCAAAAATGTTTTTTCGAAGATGACCGCGTTGTTGTTGTCTTTATCAAGCACTCGCCCGGTGATGAGCACGTTCTTGCCAACTCCGGTCAGCGAAAGCGTCAGGGTGACATTCTCGTTCTTCAGGGCGGGAGTTGGATTTTCATTGTAGAAATATTTTCCCAATCCTTTCGTGATAAGAATGTCGGTCGTGGATTTGGCGATTCCATAACCTGTCAAGCCGGCGGGTGAGGCGCCTTTGGGGGCGAAGACCAGTATGGCAAATGAATCTTTCCCGTTCCCGTTCACCAAATCCACGCTGAAATCGAGGCGCTCTCCATCCACCAGATCGAAACTTTGGGACGTTTTTGCGCTGCCGCTGAAGATCGCCTGCCCTACCGGGGGCATGTTGAACACGAATTGCCCCCCCGATTCCTTAGGCACGCCAAGAGGCGGTTGAAAACTAAAATCCGTCCAGCCAGTCTTCGTGTTGTCGTTGAAATCGTCCACCACGGTTCGATCCTGCACGAACGCGGTGGCGTTGTCGTAAATGACTTCGTAGCTTTCTTGGGGTGCGGCTTTGTCGAAATCCTGGTAAAGATAGAGGACAAACTTGCCTTCGGCGAAGTAGGGCGCCGCCGGGTTGTCCGTGCCGTCGGCCAAAACATCCGCGGCGGGTGTGTCCAACACTGTCTTCTCGAATAACACGGCGTTGTTGTTGGCTTTGTCGAGCACCTTCGCCGTGATTGAAACATTCGATCCGATGCCCGTCATCGTCAGAACCATCGTGATGTTGTCGTTCTTCACGGGTTCCGTCGGGTCCTCATTATAGAAATACTTTCCAATGCCTTTGGTGATCAGGATGTCGGTCGTTGATTTCGCAAAGCCATAGCCGGCGAGTGTGCCGGGAGAATTCGCGGTTGGAATAAACGCGAGCACAGCGAAGGCGTCCTTCCCATTGCCATTGATCAAGTCCACGCGAAACTCGACAGTCCTCCCATCCTTTAGAACGAAGCTCTCACTCGTCTTGGTCGAAGCGCTAAAAATTGCTTGGCCGGCGGGAGGCATCGTGAAAACGAATTGCCCCCCCTTTTCGGTGGGATGCCCCAAGGGAGGAGCAAAGCTGAAGTCAGTCCAGTTGGACTTGGTGTTGTCGTCGAAATTGTCTACCACTCGCGCGGACGCGCCGACCGTAAGCCAAGCTGCCAACAGGGCAACAAGGGGGCTGCGCGGGAAACGAAAGAGAGAAAAAAAAGAATCAAGAGCATCGTTCATATCGCCATCATCAGGCAAAGCCTCACGAAACTCAAGCCTTCGCGGCTGGCCCGCTGAACACCTCCCTGCCGGTGTTCCTGCGCCTCATGTCCTTTGGCGCACCTGCACGGAGATCTTGCTAAGCTCAATGCCGTTAAGAAATAGAAATCAAGTAGTCTGCAGAACTTGATTGACGACATATATAAAGTCACCGGTTTCATAGGAGGGCTCGATGAGGCGAGGCCAACCGCTGACAGGTTGTCGAATGGCGCGCTTGCAGGAACG
>SYMW01000002.1 GCA_005805305.1 Verrucomicrobiales bacterium | reverse complement strand
TCCTCACAGATCTAAGGATATGCTCGTCATTCGCGCCTAGCCAACGACTCATTGGGCCGCCAGCAAAATAGGAAGTTATTTTTGCACGGACCCTTAGCAAATTTCCACGCGGTTCAACTGCCGTTTCAAGGGTTATCCGGAGAATCCGGGACGAAGGGCTTGCCATCGCCCTAAAACCGGCGCTGGGTGCGCGAAAACGTAGGGAAGGAGCGAGTTGCGAGTGAAGAATCATCACAGACTTTATGATGCCATCGTCGTCGGTGGCGGCCACAATGGACTCGTGGCGGCGACTTACCTGGCCAAAGCTGGAAAAACCGTTGTTCTGCTCGAAGCACGAGACGAATTTGGTGGCGCCACCACGAGCGTGAGGCCCTTTGACGATTACGATGCGCGGCTCTCACGGTATTCCTATCTGGTTTCGCTCCTGCCGGATCAGATTGTCGCCGATTTGGGAATCAACTTCAGAACGCTCGGGCGTTCGGTCTCTTCCTACACCCCGTATCACCGAGCGGGTCTGGAAGACGGGCTGTTGGTCGCGGCGGAATGGGATGAAGCGACCGCGAATAGTTTCCGGAGGCTTACGGGATCGGATCGGGAAGGCGCCGCGTGGCGGGAGTTTTACGGCGAGATTGCCGAACTGGCAAGACGCCTTGCACCCACCTTGCTCCAACCCCTTAAGACCGCAGCGGAACTCAAGGCCGAGTTGGCATTGCCCGGGTTGTGGCGCGATCTCATGGAGGTCCCCATCGGGGAAGTCATCCGCAAACGTTTCAGTGACGACACCGTGAGGGGCGTGGTTCTGACTGACGCGCTGATCGGGACCTTCGTCTCGGCGGATGACATGCAGGCAAACCGCTGCTTTCTCTACCACCTGATCGGCAACGGCACCGGCCAATGGCGCGTGCCGCAAGGCGGAATGGGGGCGCTCGTCAGTGAGTTGCTTCGCGTCGCGACGTCCGCGGGTGTGGAGATCAAACTCCAATCCAAGGTCGCCGCGCTGGAGAGCAGCCCGGCAGGCGTCCGAGTGGAAACAGATTCCGGCGGTGCCTATGTCGCTCAGGATCTCCTCTTTGCCGCCGCGCCGCAGCATCTTGCCCGTCTGCGCGGACGGCCCGAGCCGAAGTCCCTCGAAGGGTCGCAATTGAAGATCAACATGCTGCTGACGCGCCTGCCGCGCCTCAAATCTGGCGTGGACCCGCGGCTCGCCTTTGCCGGCACCTTCCATTCGAACGAGAGTTTCACCCAGTTCGACGCCGCCTACCACCAAGCATACGGCGGTGAACTGCCGCGGCCGCTTCCGCTGGAAATGTACTGCCATACTCTGACTGATCCCTCGATCCTGTCGCCAGATCTGATCGCGAAAGGCTTCCACACACTCACCCTCTTCGGCCTGCATACGCCAGCAAAGCTCTTCGATGCCGATCCCGAAGGCGCCAAAGCACTCGCCACAGCGCGCGCCATCGCCAGTCTGAATGAATACCTGCTCGATCCGATTGAATCCGTCCTGGCTCCCTGCCGCGATGGATCGCTCGCGATCGAAGGGAAATCCCCGCTTGATCTGGAGAAGGACATTTCCCTGCCCCGCGGAAACATTTTCCATCGTGATCTGGATTTCCCCTTCCTCGACGACGATGCGGAGAGGGGGAACCGCCAGCTTTGGGGTGCCGAAACGGATGATCCTCATCTCTACCTTGCGGGTGCGGGAGCCAGGCGCGGTGGCGGCGTCAGCGGCATTGCCGGCCACAATGCGGCTATGGCGTTGCTGGCAAAATCTTAGCCATGACGGATGTGACTAACCACAATCCCGCAAGATAAGAATCGGCGAAATCGGTCAAAAAGGCAGGGCAAGACTCCGTCGAGCCGGGCTTTCCTCCCACCACACGGTCAACCGCCTCAGCGCAACCCCATCCGAGACAATTTACTCCAACGTGCTTTCAAGATGAGCTTGAGTGGCGAAGGGGGTTCGCTTTCCAGACCTCGCAAAAGAAGGGGGGAATTCGTTGCCAACAAATCGATTTCCATTCCCTTGAATTCCTCACTGCAACCAACTCCCTTGCCCCATCCGATGGGGAAAGGCACGGGGAGAGGGGATGTTTTACTTCAAACGAACACTCAATTCTTTTTCAGAAATTGCCTCATAAATTCTGAGGGCTGACCTCAGGCTAGGCGCAAAGGAGGCCCACATCCTGAAAGATCTGTAGCGAGTGAGCAACGACACCAGAGTTCGAAAGAACCCCCTAATTAGACTCATCTTGAAAGCACATCGGAATTAGAGGTTCTAGAGCATTCTCGCCCTCCTATTTGAGGACGTGCAGAGTGGCGTTTTCTTGGGTCTAACTCCTTATTTCACAGAAAATAGGGGAAACCTTCGAGGAACAGATGCCCTGGTGCTTTTTAAGACTATGCGACTAAAGTCCCATGCGTGCCGCACTCGCCGTCGCGCTTTTTGGGCCCAGGGTCCCATAGCGGTTTCTTGGAATCCGTGTGAATACTTCATCAGCAGCCACGCAACTCCGGTGCAGCAACGGAAAAAGTCCTGGGGGCACTGGTGGGCAAGACAACCAAACTATTAAATCGAGATCTGACAACCATGAAGCCGAATTTCACCCATCCGACAGGCCGACCACACGCCACCCCGTTGAAGAGTCTTCTACTCGCGGGAGCTGCTTTGATCGCGGGGGCTCAGGCCTCAGTCGCGCAACCCGCTCACTTGCTGAACGGATTAACGCTGGTTACCCAGATCTACAGCCAGCAGTCCCAGGGAATATTTACTGATTCCGAAGGGGCGCAGATCAACCGCTACGGAGGCTCGTGGGAAGATGACGCCGACCCCTCGTTTATTCGCTTTGGGAACCCCATCCAAGGCGTGATGCCCGGGAACAACACGACTTGCGCCCCTTTCGTCACCCATCTCCTGTTGGCCACTTATAATTGGAATTGGGGAAACGTCGTATTCTTCGACCCGATCCTGAACAGCAATCATAGCTGCGAGAGCCCAAGTTCTTACCGCTATGTGGCGATGATCAAGCAGAACGCGGGATTTGTGGCGCAACTGCCGACCTTGAACCTCGTGCAACCTGGCGACATCATGGCTCTTCAGGATGTCGGTGCAAATACCGGGCACACGACCATTGTGGTTCAAGTGGATTGGCTGAGCGGCAAAGCGTACCCGTCCCAGCTCCCGGGCGCTGATGGAACTCTGGCCGGCAGCACCTATTACGAGGTGGAAGTCCTCGACAGCTCCAGCGGTCAGCACAGTTCGGACACGCGCACCGTTACTTTGGCCAACAACACCAAAGTGATCACTAGCGGCGCCGGGGTCGGTCGGATGGGAGTGCTCGTCAATGGGAATTTTGAAGTGCTAGGCCACACATGGAGCCTGCCCACCGCCAACTACGCGACAAAACCCGCCACGTGGCTCAGCGGCTTTAAGAGCCGCTTCCGCCCTCAATCAAACCGAGAGATGGTCTTCGGCAGGCTTCCGGCGTTGAATGTTGTCCCGTGACTCTTGTTTCCAGAATCCTCCGAATCTGAACACAGGCCGACCGGGGGAGGGTTGTGGCTTTTTGCGGCAGTCTGGATCGCGTTTTTGCACTTTCGCCTAGTTCGATACGCCTTTACCCCCGGCGGCACGGAGTTCATGATAAATTCTTACAACGGAAGTTGAAAATGGCATAAGAATGACATGACGAAGAACGAGGCAACTCCTTTATGGATGCTTTTGGGCGATTCGGAATACCTGTCTCGCCGGGATCATGGGAAGGTTCACGAGAGGCAATTGGCGTTTTAGTGTGGAGCGGCAAAACGACATGCCTTCTTCAGGGACAGCCCAAATCGGAGAGGCAAGATTCGATCATCTTTCATGAAACGCCCCTCTCGGACCCCAGCAGAAGCACCTAGCGAAGCACCCGCTCCGTGGGCACAATCCGTGTTCGCTTCGAACATGGACGCAATGATCGTGGTGGATGCGAAGGGGTTGACGCGCGAAGTCAATGTCGCCGCCCTGAGATTGTTTAATTATAACATCGAAGGAGTGGTTGGACAATCATGGGCCGAGATGTTTCTCCACACCGAGGAGCGTTCAGCCGCGCAGTCGAGAATTGGCGCGTCGTTGAGGGCGGCTGAAGCGGGAATCGGATCGTTCCGGATCGAGACGGTTGCCATCGGCGCCATGGGCATGGAATTTCCGGCGGAACTGGCAGTGTCATGGCTCGCGGCGCCTGGATTGGAAGGTTGGTTTTGCCTCCAGGTCAGGGATATTTCTGAGGTCAAGGCGCGGCAGTCTGATTTGGAGAGGAACCTGCGCGATGTGGCGGACCGAGCCGAGGCCCATGAAACACGCTTCTTTCAAGCGCGCAAGAAGCTCGCGGAGAGCGAGACCCGGCTGCATGAGTCAGAGGAGTTGTTTCGAAAGGTCTTTCAATCCGCGCCAGTGTTTGTGGCCATCGTGCGATTGGCGGATGAGGCGTTTGTGGAGGTCAACGAAAAATTCACGGAATGGTCAGGCTGGACGAGGCAGGACGCTGTTGGGCGGACCACGATGGACCTTAAACTCTGGGTTGAGGATGCCGAACGGGCCAAATTCCTCGCCGACCTTCGAAATCAAGGGAGCATTCGTCATCGTGAATGCCTCATGCGAACTCGTTCTGGGCAGAAGGACATTCTGTTGATCTCGGCGGAAAGAGTTTCCTGGCACGACCAGCCTCATGCGATCTCGGCGGGACTCATTATCACCTCCCTGAAGCGCGCGGAAACAGAGCTCAGGGCCGCGCTCGAAAGGGAGCAGGACTTGCAGCGAATCAAGAGCGAGTTTGTCAACCTCGTCTCTCATGAGTTCCGCACCCCCTTGGGTGTGATCCTATCTTCATGCGAGATATTGGATCATTATTTCGAACGATTAACGACTTCGCAGCGGCAAGACCACCTCCGGGATATTGCCAACGCCACCCGCGGCATGACTCGTCTGATGGACGAAGTGTTGTTCTTGGGGAAAGCGGATTCGGGGCGACTCAAACTCAACGCCACGGAGCTGGATCTGGTGGAGTTTTTCCGAACTCTGGCGAATGAACTCGCGGGGGCAACAGGGCATCGGTGCCCGGTAATACTTAAGAAAGGCCGGGGAAGATTTCGAGTTCCTGCAGACCCCACGCTGCTGAGGCACATCCTTGCCAATTTGGTCTCCAACGCCATCAAGTATTCTCCCAAGGGAAGTCCCGTTCAACTGCGGTTGAATCGACGAGCGGATGAAGTCGTGTTCGAGATTCAGGACCAAGGCATCGGCATTCCCGCATCAGAAATCGCCAGGTTGTTCGAGCCTTTCTCCCGAGCGAGCAACGTGGGCGAGAGGCCGGGCTCAGGCCTCGGTTTGGTGATCGTCAAGCGATGCGCCGCAATGCACGGAGGCACCATTTCTTTGGAAAGCGATGTCGGCCGAGGCACGCTCGCCCGTGTGAGTCTCCCGTTGGGGCCGCCCCCTGGCGTCTCCAAAGGCTCCTGACATTTTGAGGGACGAAACCATGGGCGCCATCCTAGTCATCGACGACCAGCCCCAGTTGCTCAAGAACGTTTCGACAATTCTCCGGTTGGAAGGTTTTACAGTCGTGACTGCCAGCAACGGTCTTGAGGGATGGGAGATTTTGTCTAAAGAGCCCGTGGACTTGGTGGTGTGTGATGTGGCCATGCCGTCCATGGACGGGTTTGAATTGATTGAAAGGATCCGGGCGCACCCGTTGTTGAAATCGTTGCCCTTTGTTTTTCTCACGGCAAGAACTGACCGAGCCGATACCCGGAAAGGCATGGAACTGGGAGCCTACGATTACTTGACGAAACCGTTCACCAGGAATGAATTGCTGGGAATGGTCCGGTCCTGTCTCGCCAAACAGGCGGCGGTCGCCGCCTCGAGTCAGAATAAGTTCACGCCTGACTTTACTTCCTCTAAACCTCTGGAGCAATTGGGCCTGACCGCGAGGGAAGCCGAAGTCTTGCTTTGGACTGCGCAAGGCAAGACCAACGCGGACATCGCCTGCATTTTGGGCATGGCGGAGAAGACCGTGAAGAATCATCTCAGCAGCGTTTTTCAGAAAATGGGGGTCGAAGGGCGGCATGCAGCGTCGTTGAACGCTTTGATGATCTTGTCATCCGGCCGTTAGGGCTATTTGTCGTTCAGCATTTGCCATATGACCTGACCGATGCTGTCTCGTGCCTTCTCAAGCCGGAACAATTCCCTTTTGATTCTTATTTCGTTCCAGGGTTTCGCGGCTTACTGTTCTGCGCATCATGAAAGCCTTGGTCCTCCTCGTCGCCGGCCTTGCCTTGGCAGGGGTCGAGTCCCCTGTTCACGGTGCCGACCGGGTTGTTCTGGTCGTGGGCACCGGCGTCAAGGAACCCTTGGGAGCACCTTCCCTCGAAGTGAAGTTGAAGGAGCCTTTTGGCGTCGCGTTTAACCGCGAGGGCGAATTGTTCATCATCGAGATGGCGCTAGGCAACCGGCTGTTGAAACGTGATCGGAACGGAAAGATTTTCCAATTAGCTGGCGGTGGTCCGAGTGAATGGGCAGGGGATGGCGGACCTATGAAAGGCGCCCGGTTCAACGGTCCGCACAATTTGGCGATCAGCCCCGACGGAGTCATTCTCATTAGCGATACGTGGAACGGCCGCATTCGGCGATTGGATCCGAACCTCGACGTGGTGGCCACTCTGGCCGGATTCGTGGCGCCTCTTGAAAGCGCTCGGGAATCCGGGCCCTACTGCGTGACGCTGGATCCCGCCGGCACGTTGCTTTACATCGCGGATCTTCGGCGCGTCCATCTCCTGGATCTGCGGACTGGAAAAGCCAGGGTCGTCGCCGGGAACGGGGAAAAAGGCCCTCCCAAAGATGGCGCCCTGGCGACTGAGGCGCCGTTGGTCGATCCAAGGGCGGCGGCGGCAGACAAGCAAGGCAATGTTTATATCCTCGAGCGGGGCGGGCATGCGCTTCGCGTCGTCGACTCCCAGGGCCGAATCCGCACCGTTGTGAACGCCAGAGGGCTCAAGGGTTCCTCAGGTGATGGGGGGCCCGCTTTCGAAGCCACGCTCAATGGCCCCAAACATCTTTGTGTCGACGCGAACGACGACGTGATCATTGCGGATGCGGAGAATCATCTCATCAGGAAGTTTATTCCAAAGGAGGGTCGAATCCAACGAGTCGCCGGCACGGGCAGACAGGGGAGCGCGGGCCTCGGCGGTCCTCCGGAGCAAGCGGAGCTCGCCCGTCCGCACGGCGTGACCATCGGCCCGGACGGGCTGCTGTACATAACGGACACCTACAACCACAGAATTCTGCGGATCGAGCGGTGAGCGGTGAGCTGGGAGCCGCGCGCGTTACCGAGGACGTGAGAGAAGGACCGCGCGGCGGCTGGCCATCGGAGCGCCGTTTTCCAAACGTGACGGGCGGATTTGGAACCACTAAACTCTTGCCGTGAATCATGAATCCGATCGGCCGTTGTTTCGCGTCGCGTCTGTTCAAATGGAAAGCGCGCCGGGCGACAAGGAATTCAACTTCGCAAAAACGGAGGCGTTCGTCTCTCAAGCAGCGGCAAAAGGGGTCCGTTTGATCGTGTTTCCCGAGTGCGGGATCACGGGCTATTGGCACATCCGAAACCTTTCCGTCCAACAACTTTCCGACCTCGCGGAGAAAATCCCGGACGGACCCAGCACCCGCCGGCTACTCGAATTGGCTCACCGCCATGGGATCACCATCGGTGCTGGATTGGTGGAGGCTGGCGATGGCGGCGCCTTTCATAACTCCTACATCGTGGCAATGCCAAACGGCGACTTCCATCGCCATCGAAAGATTCATTCTTTCGAGCACACGGCTGTTCGTCCAGGATCTGAATTGACCGTGTTCGATCTGCCCGATGGATTTCGCGCAGGCGTCCTGATTTGTTATGATTGCAACCTGATCGAGAACGTGCGGATGACCGCGCTTCGTGGCGCCGAGATTCTTTTGGCGCCGCATCAAACCGGCGCCGTGCGCAGCCGAAACCCGCACCTGATGGGAGTGATCGACCGCCGTTTGTGGGAAAACCGGGCTGTGGCGCCTGAGGAGATCGAGCGGGAGTTTCGTGGAGACAAGGGCCGGGGATGGTTGATGCGTTGGCTGCCGAGCCGGGCGCATGACAACGGCATGTTCCTGATCTTTAGCAATGGGGTGGGGGTCGATGACGATGAGATTCGGACGGGGAACGCGATGATTCTGGACCCCTATGGCCGCATCCTAGTGGAGACGTGGAAGGCGGACGACGCGCTGGTGGTGGCCGACTTGGATCCAAGTCTGCTGAGGGACGCGACAGGCCGGAATTGGATTCGCGCGCGACGCCCCGAGCTCTACGGACCTCTGACGGTTCCCACTGGCTTGGAGTGCGACACCAGAAAGCTGAAATTTGAGGAATGACCATGAACTCACGAACTGCTCGCCGGCACCGCCCACTTCCAATTCTTCACCTTGCCTTGTCCGCGTGCGTGCTGATTCCAGTCGTGGACTTTATTGTCTTGAGCTCTGGGGTTCAGGCGGCGGAAGCGGCCCTGGATCGATCCGATGCCGCGGCCATAGACGCCTTCTTAAGGGCGGAAGCCGAGAAAAAGGGCCGGGTAGGGCTTTCCGTGGCCGTTGTCAAAGATGGCCATTTGGTGTTGGCGAAGGCTTATGGCAAGCGATCCTTGGAGACCGGGGCAGCGGCGGATGGGAACACCCTTTTCGCGATTGGTTCAGTCACGAAACAGCTCACATGCGCCAGCGTCCTGATGCTGGCAGATGAGGGGAAACTGAGCCCGGCAGACAAGGTTTCGAAGTATTACCCTGGGCTGACCAAGGCTGATGAGATCACGCTCTTGGACCTCATGCATCACACGTCGGGATATCCCGACTATTACCCGCTCGATTTCGTCGACCGCCGGATGCGGCGGGGCATCGCGCCGGACGAATTGATCCGCCAATACGCGGGGGGAAAGCTTGATTTCGCGCCGGGCACGAAGTGGTCTTACAGCAACACGGGCTACATCATTTTGGGCCGGGTTGTCGAGAAGGTGAGCGGTCTGCCTTTGGGCCGTTTCATGGAGCAACGGCTCTTCAAGCCTCTGGGCATGACGCGCACGGTGTACGAGCCTGAGGCGGGGGACGAGCGGCTCGCGAAGGGATATACGGCCTTCGCGACAGGCGGCCCTGAGCGGATCGACCCGGAAGGGCGCGGCTGGCTCGAGGGAGCTGGAGGGGTGTATTCTACCCCCACCGACATGGCTGCATGGAGCATGGCGCTCATGAGCGGCAAAGTGCTCCAACCGGGGAGCTTGAAGCTGATGACCACGCAGCGCGAGTTGGCGGACGGAAAGCTCACGGATTATGGGTGCGGATTGAGCGTCAGCTTGAGGAACGGCAGGAGGGTTTGGGCTCACAACGGGGCCGTGAGCGGCTTCGCGGCAGCCAGCTCGATGGTGCCTTCAACCCGGTCTGCCGTCATCCTGATGGCCAACAAGGAGAACGGTCTCGCGGGTTTGCCTGGCAAGTTGCTCGCCATTTTGACCCAGGATGAAGCGCAGATTCCAAAAGTGGCGGGACCAAGCGCCGACCGGCTGGCCCTTGAGATGTTTGAAGCCCTGCAATCGGGCAAAGTGGATCGAAAGAAATTCAGCGACGACTTCAACCTCTTTTTGACGGACGAAAAGGTCCGCCGGGCGGCGGCCCGCCTCGCCCCGCACGGCAAGGCGCTCAAGACTGAGCTTCTCAGCCGAGCGGAAAGGGGAGGGATGGAAGTGACGCGCACCAGCTTGCAATGTTCCTCCATCAAGCTCGTGGTTTTAATTTACCGCCGGCCGGACGGGACGGTGGAGCAATGTTTCGTGGATGAAGAATGAGGATCGAGAGGCTCGCGATTCACGTGTTGGGCGCTGATGTCGTTTTGCCTACTCTGCTGAAACGGGCTTAAGCCGCGACTCCACGTGGGTTTCAATGACGTGGTGCAGGATCACTAGTGATGTGTCTCACAAATGGGCGGAGTTATGCCGCAAGGGATTTTGGCCTCTTGCGAGGCGCGAACGACGAGCATACCCTTCGTGGGTCTGTGAGGAGCGAGCAACGAAGCGGGAGGCCAAAAGAACTGCGGCCCGGAGGGTTGCGCCGAAAATGGCCTGGGGCGGCGTTGCTCAGTCAGTCGAGTATCGCTGCGGATACACTCCCTCCTTCGCGTCTTGCCCCAGGCCATTTTGGGCGCAACATAACTCCACCCATTTGTGAGATACATCACTAGCTAATCGGGTGCCTTCCCATCCTCGAAGAGGCTGAGGATGGCGTTCGCGCCTCGACCACATGCGCCTGGTTCGCCAAGACTGGCGATCACGGCATCCAACGCCTCCCGGATCCGTCGCCGACGATCCTCTTGGAGGATGATCGGGAGAGCCGCCATCGCGATCGATTCACCCGTGGCATGGTCTTGAATCAGCTCGGGAAAAATCGACTTTTCCGCCAGCAGGTTTGGCATGGCGAGGAACGGCACTTGAATGATGCGCCTTCCGATTTGGAAGGTTGTCCATGACGTTTTGTAGATGGCAATCGAAGGCACCCTAAAATAGGCCAGCTCGAGAGTCACGGTTCCCGTGGAGGCTATGGCTAACTGCGCGCCTGTGAGGGTTTTTGCCAGATCGCCGGAGCTGCATACGATGGGGAGGCCGCTGTTGGCTGCCATTTTAGAAGCGAGTTCAAGCAGCCCTTCGGACGGCAGCACCATGTGCCAGTTGAGAGGCGCTTTGCTTTGCAGGATGCGCACGGCGTCCAACATGGCCGGCAAGTGGCGCCGAAGTTCCGCGGGCCGGCTTCCAGGCAACAGCACTCCGTGGCGTGTCGAAGGCGTGTCGGTCGGGCTTGGGCTGGGATGTTTTTCGGTCTTGGAGCGGTTCCCAAAATCGCCGCGGTAACGATCCAGCAGGGGATGGCCGATGAATTCGACCCGGAGCTTGGGCGTCTCGCGGGCATACCAGGCTTTTTCGAATGGAAAGATGCTCAACAGCAAGTCCAGATCTCTTTCGAGAGTTCTGGCCCGCCCGGCTCGAGAGGCCCAAACTTGTGGCGACACAAAATAGACCAGTTTGGGATTCCAGTTGAAGAATTCACCCTTTCGAGCCCGTTGCCGGCGGCGCATCGCCGCGGCGAGCCGCCGATTGAAGCCCGAGAAATCCACAAGCACAATGAGGTCGGGCAACCGGTTGAAGGCGATCTGGAGGATCTCGTCGAAGAGTCGTTTGAAGTCGCGGATCTTCCTGACGACCTCCGTCAAACCGACCACTGAATGCTGGGTGAGGTCGCAGTGCAAAGTCACCCCTGAAGCGGCGAGACGCGGTCCGCCCGCCCCAAAAAACTCGATGGGCCACGGTTGTTCGCGAACTTTGGGATGATCCCGGAGCGCCGTCACCAGCTCGGCCGCGAGCGCGTCGCCGCTGGCTTCCCCGGCGACGATCATGCATCTGGAGATCGGGGTCACGCCTGCTTGATTTGCTCGGTTATCTCGATCGCAAGATCCAGCGCACGCTTGGCTGATTCTCCCGAGACCACTGGAGACAGTCTTTGAACGACGCACTGGATGAAACTTTTCAGCTCCAGCTTCAACGGTTCCTCCTTATTGATCGGAACGGGTTCCCGGACGATTCGTTTCCCTCCAAACTCGCTGACGACGGCGGAATCCTTGCCGCTCAGGAGTTTTTGCAGCAGGGAAGACTCCGATTCGTCACCTCGGGCCAGACGGTAAATAAAACCCTCTTGAGCGCGGTAATCCAGGGAAATATAGACAGGCTTGTCTCCGCCACTAAAGACGCGGATTTTGCGGAGCCGCTCCGGGCTGATGCGGCTGGCGGTCAAGTTTGCGACGCACCCGTTCGCGAAGCGTATGCGGGCGTTGGCGATGTCTTCACTGCGGCTGAGCACGGGAATCCCCACGGCGTCGACGCTGACGACCGGTGAGCCCACGAAAGCCAGCAAGATGTCAAGGTCGTGGATCATGAGGTCCAGGACCACGCCGATGTCCGTGCTTCGGGCGGGGTAGGGGGACAATCGGTGCGACTCGATGAATCGGGGCAGAGTGGCCACTTCCTTGAGGGTGGTGAAAACGGGATTGAACCGCTCCACGTGGCCCACTTGAAGTGCGCAAAGGTTGGCCGCCGCGAGGGAGACGAGTTCGGCTGCCTGGCTGGAAGTGTCCGTCATGGGCTTTTCCACCAAGACATGCTTTCGCTCGCGCAAAAGTTTTTGGGCCACATCAAAATGCGTGGTGGTGGGGGTGACCACACTGAAGGCATCCGCCGCCGCCGCCGCCGCGTCCAAGGACGGGAAGGCGGGCACGCCATGTCTTTCGGCGACTTTGCGGGCCGACTCCAACGACGTGTCGAAGACGCCCTGGAAAGTGACTTCGCCGCTGGCGGCTAAATCGGCGTAGAGGCGGGCGTGTTCTTTGCCGAGAGATCCTGTTCCGATCACGGCAACCCGTGTTTTCAGGGGCATGGCTGGGAGATTAGGTTCAACTTCATGCATTGGAATCAGGAAACCGGGCGTTGTCCAAACAATCCTGAAGATTTGTGGTTTCAAATGGATCCTAGTCAACAGCCGTTGAAATCGGCTGACACGCCGGGGATTGGATCTTAGTCTTCCGCGGTTTGGGCAATGCGGGCATGAGCGTGGAACTCACAGAATCATTTTTGGCGAAAGCCGCCGGATGGGAAGCCATGAAAAGCGCGCGTGGACTCGTGTCCGCGGATCGTGTGCTGAGCTCCAACTGGACTCCTCCGGTTTTGAAAGGCGTGGTTCAAGAGGGGCAAAACTCTTACCGCGCGGGTCTTGTTATCAAGGGGGCTCTCGAGATCGAGAACCTCTGCCCTTGCCGCCAATCTCGTCAATGGGGATCAATCTGCGCTCATTCCGTCGCGGTGGGCGTGCATCATCTGCGCCAGCTCGCGGGCCCGGCCCACGCGATGCCCGGGGAGGTTGGAAGAACCGCCGGCACGGCCGCCCCAGGGGCGCCAAGAATATCGCCGAACGCCCAGATCCACCCGGGACTGGGTTCAGTGCGAGGTTTGCGGCGCGTCGCAACGGACGCTCCGGCCGATGGAGAGTCCGCGGTCATGTTCGTGATCTTGCCTCCCCTATTGATTCAGGGAGCTCCCCGGGGCGTTGTCATGATCTACTTCGAGGCGGGATACGGAGCCCTGCGTAGGCCCCTGGACGCCTTGCCCCGCGATAAGGAGTGGCGGTTCGACGCGGCGGATTCACGCTTGCTTGATGAAATTGCGCTTCTCAGCGGAGGGGGAGCCCCCGGCGTGATGCAAGTTTCCGTCGCCGATTTCAATCGACTCCTTCGAGCCATGGTGGGCCATCCGAGAGTGACGCTGGGCAAAGGCCAGTCTGTGAACGTTCTAGATGTTCCATGGGCTCCCCCAATACGGGCCCGCCTCGAGGTGGACGGCGAAATTTCTCTGGAAATGGGTGCCATGGCATCACGGCCCGCACTGTTCAAGGGGGAAACCACTTGGGCGTTCTCCGACCGCACGCTTCAACCCGTGCTGGCGAGCCCGATGCTCACCGAGATCATGAAAGGGCCGGTGCGCCTAAAACGCGGTCAGGTGCCGTCGTTTTTGAGCCATGATTGGCCTTCGTTATCGCGAAGCGCGGGCGCCGAGGCGAACTTCAGCCTCGAGCAATTCAGGCTGGACCCGGTTCAACCGCGCTATATTTTGGAGCTGGCGGGAGGGCTTGCCCGGCTTCAGGCGCGACTTCAATGCGCTTACGGCCCCCGGGTGTTGACCTTGGGATTGGCGTCCGGCGTGGAGAGCCTTTGGATTCCTGATCCGGTTGATCCCACCCGCTATTCGACGCGTGATCTGGGATCCGAGCAGCGGGCTTTGGACCGTTTGACACGCTCCGGATTCGCAGGCCCGGACACTCGAGGCTATTTCATTCTTTCGGGCGAGAACGGTGTGCTGCGCTTCCTCGCGAGCACTTATCCACGGTTGCTGAAGGAATGGGAAGTCACCCTTGAACAACGGCTGGAGAAAGCCGCGGCGTCGGGGTTGGATCGCGTGACTCCTCGCTTTGAGGTCACTCCATCCGGGGAACAATGGTTTGACCTGCACATCTCGTACTCAACTGAAGGAGGGGACAGACTGGCAGTCTCTGAAGTGCAACGATTGCTGAGGTCAGGACAAAGCCATACCCGGCTGAAAAATGGGAAGATGGCCCTGCTCGACATGGGTGCGGTGGATGAATTACACGAAATGCTTCAAGATTGTGCTCCGGAGCAGCACGCGGGGGCTTATAGAATCTCCAAGTCGCACGCGGGATTTCTGGATGCGAGCTTGAGGGTGCAGGAATCTTGGCGGCTGAAGGCGCCTAAGGAATGGCTGGACAAGGTTGGAAAGCACGGCGGCGGCGAGTCGGTGGAGGCTGGGGAATTGGGAGATTTAGGCCAAGTGCTGCGACCCTATCAAAACAAGGGCGTGGCATGGCTGCGATTTCTCCATGAAGGCGGTTATGGGGGAATTCTTGCTGACGAGATGGGCCTCGGAAAGACCGTGCAAACTTTGGCATTTCTGCGGTTGCTCGTGCGGGTGATGACGGGCAATACCGGCAAAAGAGCCGGCGATCCGGCGTCCGGCGCGTCGGTTTGTCCCGCTTTGATCGTGTGTCCCAGCAGTCTTGTGTTCAACTGGGTCGCGGAGGCGGCTCGATTTACTCCCGAGATCCGAGTGTTGGCGATCAACGGGCCAGCCCGGCAGGCGCTTTTTGATACCTTGCGAACCCATGATGTGGTTGTCACGAGTTATGCCCTCTTGCGGCGGGATGCGGCGCGATACAACGACATTGCTTTCGACACTGTCATCCTCGACGAAGCGCAGCACATCAAGAACCGGCAGACGCAGAACGCCCAGGCTGTGAAGGCCATTCGCTGCTCGCATCGTTTCGTGCTCACCGGCACGCCGCTCGAAAACTCGGTGTTGGATGTCTGGTCGATTTTTGATTTCTTGATGCCGGGATACCTGGGGCCTGTGTCCGATTTTAAGGATCGATACGAAATTCCGATCACGCGGGAAAAGGATGTGGCTGTCCAGGCGCGGTTGGCGCGGCGTTTGCGGCCCTTCATGCTGCGGCGCTTGAAGCGGGATGTCGTCGCCGATTTGCCCGAGAAGATCGAGCAAACCGCGTTTTGCGATATGACCGCGGACCAGGCCGCCATCTACCGTCAAATCTTGGAGGCGGGGCGAAAGGAGGTGTTCGACGCCCGGGGTGGTGAAGCTGGTGGAAAAGGACGCATCGCCGCGCTGAACGCCCTGCTTCGATTGCGGCAAGCTTGCTGCGATCCGCGTTTGCTGAAAGTCGAGGGAATTGATCCTTCCGTAAGTTCGGGCAAAGTGACAATGTTCGAGGAGTTGCTTGATGAAGTGGTGGACGGAGGGCATCGAGTTCTTGTGTTCAGCCAGTTTGTCTCCATGCTCACGCTCTTGCGCGAGAGACTTGAAGAGGATTCGGTGCCTTATTGTTACCTGGATGGCGGAACGGTCAACCGGGGCGAAGTGGTTGGTCGATTTCAAAAGGATGAATCCATTCCCGTCTTTCTGATTTCGCTAAAGGCCGGAGGCGTGGGGTTGAACTTAACTGGCGCGGACACGGTGATTCATTTTGATCCTTGGTGGAATCCGGCGGTGGAGGAGCAAGCGACTGATCGCGCCCATCGGATTGGGCAGTCCAAGGTCGTCACCAGCTACAAGCTCATCACACGGGGAACGGTCGAGGAAAAGATACTCAGTCTTCAAGCGCGCAAGAAGGAGATGATCCAAGGAATGCTCGCTGGGGAGGAGAGTTTGGTCGAGTCGTTGACGTGGGACGAAATGCGGGAACTGTTAAGCTAGCCAGTGTGTGATTTATCATTTCCCACCGTCAATCGGCCAGGTCTGGGTTCGATGAAGTGGGTTTGTTCAGGGTTGAAGACTACGCCTTGACAATATGAAGCCCACCGATAGTGTCCGCAACGATGAGTGTAACCCGATGGTTTCGATTCGGATTGTTCCCCTGTTTGGTTTTCCTCCTGTTCTCGATCTTTCCTGTCTATTCCCAAGACGGAATTCCCGGCACGGCGGTGTTCGTGTCGAGTGTCAGCATTGACTTGAAAAAGATCCTAATCGCTCCGGATGGGAAGTTTTATTTATTAGCTGGATACTCGTCCAGCTCACGCCTTCGACGATACAATGAGGATGGATCTGAAGACAAAACCTTCAATGAAAATGCGATATACTTAACTGAAGGGGCTGTATTATCAGATGGCCGAATCCTAGTCACAGGCACTTTCGCGGGTGCTTCCATGGGCTCGAGAACCGGGCTGGTTCGGCTCAAAATAGATGGCACGATAGACCCTGAATTCACGGCGCCAGTGCCTGTCAATTCGATACGCGCGATCACTGTCCAAGCGGATGGAAAGATTTTGATTGTCGGTGGTTTTGGGGCGATAGGTGGAATCGCGCGGCGAGGTTTTGCTCGACTTAATTCGGACGGCACCCTGGATCGAACATTTCAGGCAAACGTTGAAGGTTTTTTGTGGGACATAATTGTTCCAAAGACCAACGGTGAAATTCTCATCGGTAACCAATTCTATCGGGTAAACGGACAAGCCCGGGATGGCATCGCTCTTCTCGCAAACGACGGCACACTCAGCACGGCTTTTGTGCCTGAGTTTGCGAGGACAAGAGATAATCAATACGCCACGCTGGATTGGTTGGAAACTCTGTCAGAAGGAAAGGTGTTGGTGGCCGGATCGTTTGATCATGTCGGTGCCGTGCCACGAATTGATGTGGCGCGACTCCGAGCCGATGGTAAGTTGGATCCAACGTTCGATGCCGGGCTTATTGAGGGGCCGGCGTCCCACACGATTGGTTTCGCCGCGCCAGAGCGGAATGGGAAAATCCTGATCGCTGGAAGCTTCGATCGTGTCCAAGGTCAAGCGCGGAATGGCATCGCACGATTGCATACAGACGGACGCTTGGATCTGTCTTATGTTAGCGAGCTTCCGAGTTCTGTTAGGATCGAAGGTCTGGCCTTGTTGCCGGACGACAGTTTGCTGGTCGTCGGTTATGGCAATCCGCAGGGTGGCCTTCCATCTCAATTCGTTGCTAGACTCCGAGGCGGAGAATTGCCGCCCGGTCCGCCACGCATCGTGCATCAGCCGGTCAGCCAGCGCGTTCAGGTTGGCCAAGACGTTAGCTTCACCATCGCCGCTTCCAGTGCTTCAACAGCGTGGTACCAGTGGCACATGAACGGAACCGTGCTTCCTGGAGAAACGAACGCCACCATTACCATAAGGAATGTCCAATTGGACCATACTGGCGCGTACTACGCCACAGCGTTGAACGCGGATGGGGCTTCTACCAGTAATGCCGCCGTACTTGCCGTGCGAGAGTCGCCAGCGTTGCCTGGCACGGGCGATCCCTTGTTTCGAATTGGTCAAGGATTTGGGGGTGGCGAAGTGCTCGCATTGGCGGTGCGCAAGGATGGCCACATCATTGCGGGCGGCAGCTTTACGACTTTTGACGGAATAGGACGAAAAGGCCTTGTTCGTCTGACCGGGAACGGTGAATTGGATCGGACGTTCGATCCTGGCGGAGGCGTCAACGGCAGAGTGAATACTTTGCTTCTTCAACCCGACGACAAACTAATTGTGGGCGGAGCCTTCTCGGGCATTGATGGCCAAATCCGGTCAAATCTATTTCGACTGAATTCTGACGGCTCCCTTGACAAGACCTTCAACCCGGGCACGGGCCCCTCAGCCGCTGTATGGGCACTTGCGCTTCAGCCGGATGGCAAAATTCTGATTGGCGGTCAGTTCAGGGACTTCTCGAATCGTGCTTTTCCTCGATTAGTCCGCCTCAACACGGATGGCACCATGGATCCCAATTTTGAGAATGGTTCACCCAACGGACTCGTATCAGCGATTGCTCTTCAGAGGGATGGGCGCATTCTCATTGGTGGAACATTTGGTGTGGTCGCCAATTCAACTCGGATTGGCATTGCAAGACTCCATTCGGACGGAAAAGTGGATCAAGATTTTAATCCTGGATGGGGGTTGGGCGGTTATGCTCCCTTCACCACGCCAACATTTGCCCAGGACACGGTGCGAACGATCGTACCAATGGATGACGGTCGTGTGTACATCGGGGGAGGATTCTCCCGGGGCAATGATCAGCGAAGGGAAGGCATCGTCCGCCTCTTGCCAAACGGCGGTGTGGATTCTTCATTCTTCGCCGTCAGTGGAGTATTTGCTATTGGTGGAACCCACACGATTTCTGGAATCGCCTTGGAGCCTGACGGGCGCGTCGTCATTGCGGGGCTAATTTTAGAAGTAAACGGCGAGCGTCAACAAGTAATGGCCCGTTTGAACTCGGACGGATCACTCGATCGCAGTTTCACGTCAGACTTTCAAGGCACGTCATTCGGCAACTCCGGAACAAGCGCCACCGCACTCGTACGGTTGTCTAGCGGAAATATTCTCGTTGGGGGAAATTTTAGTATTGCCGGGGGCTTGTCACGCAATGGTCTCGCTGGCATTTTTAGCGGATCACCATCTTTGGCGCCACCCCGGATCAACGTGCGACCATTCAACATCGCTCTACCACCCGCACCCAGTGGACGCTCGTCATTGTCGCAAAATGCAATCTCGATCCAAACCGGTCAGGACATTATCTTAAGCACCCTCGTCGTCAGTTTTGAGCCCTGTGAATATCAATGGCAGATCGGCGGAGTCAATGTGCCCGGCGCTACCAATCCTGTTTTCAGGATCAACAACTTCACGACAACGCCGAGTGGATCGATTCGTTTGTTGGCAAGGAACTCCGCCGGTGCTGTCTCAAGCCCGTCAACCACAATTGAAGTCAGTGGCATGGTGGCTCGATTGGGGCATGTCAGTCCAGCCTTTGCTCCACCAGGACCAGTCAATGGCAAAGTGTTTTCCCTGGACCGCCAACCGGACGGAAAAATCGTTATCGCGGGAAGTTTCCTCACTGTAGGGGACAGGTTCACACCTTTGGTCGCCCGCTTAAATGCCGATGGCAGTTTGGACGAATTCGGGCCACGTTGGTCTCGATTTGATGGTTTTGCCAGCGTCGTCAAGCTGCAGAGGGATGGAAAAATTCTCGTGGGGGGTGACTTTACTGCTATTCGCGGGAATGACGCTTTTCCTGATGCGAAGCTGGTGCGACTAAAAGAGAACGGCGTGGTGGATGAAAGATTTTCGGCGAAATTTGATGGAGATGCACGGATCATCACCATCATCCAACGCGAGGATGGGGCGATCCTAGTGTAGTGTCTCTGAACTGTCTTTACTAAGTCCGACTTGGCGTGCCAGAGTTTCACGGGCCCGCTGAATCTTCTCCAGAATCGTTTTCCCGTCCGCTTTCCACTCATACCGTTTCGGATTCAAATTCCGATCCGC
>SYMW01000235.1 GCA_005805305.1 Verrucomicrobiales bacterium | reverse complement strand
CGCGATATCTCCTACCAGGCCCAGATTATGCGTGATCAGGAGGATGGCCATTCCAAGTTCGCGCTGTAGATCCCGAAGCAACTCTACGATCTGGGCTTGGACCGTGACGTCGAGGGCGGTAGTCGGCTCGTCCGCGACGAGGAGTTTCGGGCGGGAGGCGATGGCCATCGCAATCATGGCGCGCTGCTGCATGCCTCCCGATAATTCATGCGAGCAAGCATCCATTCGAGATGCCGGCGCGGGAATGCCGACGAGTTCGAGCAACCTAATGATCTCGGCTCTAGTCGCGTCGCGCGGGCGATGCAAGGCGAGCACTTCCTTGATTTGCGATCCAATGGACATCACCGGATTAAGCGCGGCACCGGGGTCTTGGAACACGTAGCTGACGGTGGCGCCTCGGATTTTTCTGATCTCTTTCTCCGGCATGCGCAGTGTGTCTTTGCCTTCCAGCAAAATTTGTCCCGCGATGTAACGGGCCGGAGGAGTGGGAATCAGACGGGCGATTGAGAGTCCGGTAATGCTTTTTCCAGAGCCGCTTTCCCCCACGAGACAAACGGTTTCGCCGCTGGAAACGGACAGGGAAACATCTTGAAGGGCCTGCACCGCGCCGCCTCGGCGGCCAAATTCCAGACCCAGATTTCTGATTTCAAGCAGCCGCATGGCGCGGGTCTTCAGCCCTGTTTCTTGGTGCAGGCGCCCTTACGTTTGAACTCTTCGCAGCTCGCGGTGATTTGAAGACGTTGGGATTTGACCTTGAAACCCAGTCGATTGGTGATTTCGTCCTCGAGTTCCTCGATCTTCTCACTCTCAAATTCGACGATCCGCTCGCAATCTTGGCAGATGATGTGGTTGTGATTGGGGTGCTCCGCGTAATTTGGATCGTAGAATTTGTGATCTTTACCGAAATCCATTTCGCGCAGGAGGCCGCATTCTGTGAGGAGCGGCAACGTTCTGTACACCGTGGCGCGCGAAACTGATTTATCGACTCGCCGAGACCATTCCAGGAGCTGGTCCGCAGTGAAATGCTCTTCCGTGTTGAACACGCTGTCGATGATGGCATGGCGCTGAGCCGTCATACGGAGATCCTTCTTGGTGAGGAACTCGATGAATCGTTGCCTGAGACGCTGCCTGTCTGGCCGGGGCATGGGCTGAATTTATATCGCTTGCACGACGCGTTTCAAGCCCCGCGCAAAGCATCGCTCGAAAATGGAAGCGCAACCCTTCAAGGCGCCCAATCTTCCTCGCCCTGAAGCGGCGCCGACTTCCATGCCAGCCTGAGCCATAGCCCCCAAATATCGCGGGCTCCCAAAGTTTTCATCCTTAAAACGACAGTTGAACCTCGTGAAGATTCGTAAAAGTCTGGATGATAAAGGCTTGACGAAGAGGGAGGCTGTTCCCATGTAGATCTAGTGAGTGATTCGGAAAAGCGTTATCGCCAGGATCTTGAGAAGATTCGCCTTGGGCAACTGCCGTTTCGAGGTTCATCCGCGAAACCAGCCGGGAATGGGTTGGAAGTGAATTTCTTCTTTCTGCTTTGCGGCTTCTGCCCTTCAATGAACCCGGTAATTGTATGATATCGGTGGAACTGATCAACACGGGGAGCGAACTGCTCCTGGGCGCCACATTGAACACGCACGCGCAGTGGCTTGCGCGGCGACTATCCGACTCAGGCTACACCGTGGTGCGCCAAACGAGCATCCCGGACACCGCGAAGGCCATCGAGGAGGCATTGAGGGAAGCGTTATCGCGAGTCGACGTGGTGGTGATGACGGGTGGCTTGGGGCCTACTTCGGATGATTTGACCCGCGACAGGGTGGCGGCGATGCTGGGGCTTCGGCTGCTAGAAGACGCCGAGACGGTGAGACGCATTGAGGCGTTTTTCGCGCAGCGCCAAAAGCCGATGCCAGCCCGGACCCGAGTTCAGGCGATGGCGCCTGAAGGGGCCGAGATTTTGCTGAATGACTTCGGCACTGCCCCGGGGCTTGCGTTCGAGTTGGTGGCGCATCCCTTGGGCTCTGGCAGGAGCCGGTCATTCCTGGCATTGTTGCCGGGACCGCCCCGGGAACTCCGCCCGATGTTCGACCGGTATTTGATGCCGTGGTTGCAACGTCGTGCGCCGCTGGCCACGGAATGGGCTTGTCGCACGTTGCGGACCGTGGGTTTGGGCGAATCCATGGCGGAAGAGATCATTGAAGGCCCGCTCCAAGGACTTGTGGAACTGGGCTTGCGAATCGGCTACTGCGCGCATGTCGGCCAGGTGGATGTCCGATTCTCGCGCGAGGGCGAGGGATCGCAGCAATTGGTCGAGGAGGCATCCCGGAAAGCGGGCAAACTATTGAAAGAATGGATTTTCGGAGAAGGAACAGAGTCCCTGGAGGGGGGAGTGTTGGAGGCGCTGCGCGCGAGCGGAAACAAGCTGGCCATATCCGAATCTTGCACAGGCGGATTGTTGACCCATCGGCTCACCAACATCCCAGGGGCGTCGGATGTCGTGATCGCCGGCGTCGTTTCTTACGCCAATGCGGCCAAGTCGGCTATCCTTGGCGTTCCTGAAGAGTTGATCGAGGCGCATGGAGCGGTGAGCCGCGAAGTGGCGGCGTCGATGGCTGAGGGGGTCCGGCACCGGCTGGGGGCGGATTACGGGCTCAGCATAACCGGGATCGCGGGGCCTGGGGGCGGCACGGACGGTAAACCTGTCGGCACGGTATTCCTGGCAATAGCCTGGCAGTCAGGCACGCGGGTGATCAAGCGGTTTAATCCCTACGACCGATTGACCTTTAAGGAAGTGACGTCGAGCCAAGCATTGGATTTGCTGAGGCGCGAATTGGCGAATATCGGGCGCGACGAGCCTTCGAGTTGAAGTTGAGCCAGATGGAAGGAAAACAAAAGACCGCGGGACGCTGCGAGCGTGGCGCGGTCTTTAAATGTCACCGAAACGGTTGGCTCTAGTGTGCCGTTCACGAATTCGGTGGGCATTTGTTGTGCCACAGTGAATCTCTGGCAAGGCGCGACGACGGAGCCTATCCGGACATGGATCTGTGACCGAGGAGCCACGCAGCCAAAGGTTCACTGTGGCACAACCCGATGGGCGTCACGTCTTTTTGATTCAGACTGCGTTGTTCGCTCCTCTCAGACCAACGAAGGGTATGTTCATCGTTCTCGCCTCGTCTGAATCAAAAATCCATTGCCGCAAATGTCCACCCAATTCGTGAACGGCACACTAGCCGCCATCATCGCCGATGGCCTCGACGGGGCAGCCTTCCTTGGCCTCTTTGCATTGGGCTTCTTCTTCGGGGGTGGAAGGTTGTTTAAACACGTAAGAGTAACCGCCGTCATCATTCCGAGTGAAATTTTCAGGCGCCGTCTCCCGGCATAAGTCACAATCGATGCACTGGTTGTCGACGTAGAATTTGCCGCCCGTATTTTCGGCGTATTTGTTTGCGATGTCAGCCATAAATGAGATTTGAAAATCCAGAAAACTATGGTCAGAGGAAGGGCAAAGATCAAGAGTCATCTCATGGATTGCGCTTCATTGTCTCGATGAATCACGAACCACGTCACCAGCAAGGATCGAAGGAGATGGCGAGTAGAAGGGCGATATTGACGTGGAGGCAGCACATGAGACCACAGAAGCCCCCCAGTTGGCCCGCCGCTCGTTCGGACAGATGGGGATTCATTGCTCGACCATACGGCGCCCAACCGGATGGCGGCTTCCTCCAGTCAAAAGCAGCGCCGCAGAACGGCTATTTCGCCCCGGGCTTGCGGTTCAAGACGCTGTCTTTGGTGCTGGCGGCGATCGCCATGACCTGATCGATGAGTTCCTTCCTGATTTTCAGTTCCTCAAGGGTTTTCTGTAAATTCTCGGCAACCGCGTTGAAGTGGGATTCGTTTAGCCCGGGGAGATTCTCGTGAGCTTTCCGAAGATCCTTGCCTTGCCATGGGATCGGTCCACCGAAAGCGGCAGAGAGAAACTCCTTCTGCTTCCGCCGCTGTTTGTTCATGTTGATGTCCTCGAAGTAATGCTTGATCCGCGCGTCAGCCAGCACTTTCACGTAGAACGCTTCCACGGCGGCATCGATCGCCGCCTTGCCCCCCAGTTTGTGATACAGGCTGTTCGCTCGGGCCTCGTTGAACTTCGCGCGACACTCCGCGTCGGCGAACGCATACTTGATCTCCTCGTAAATAACCGTGATCCTGCCATCGGCCGGCTTGCCGCTGATCGGGCACACCTTGTTGAGTTCATTCGTCGCGGCTTTTGAGTCGGATTCAGCCGCATGAACGGTGGCGGAGATCAAAGTGACAGCAAGCCCCAGAGTGGCGCACAACGAGGAGAGGAGAGAAGTCATGGGAGGTTGGTTTCGGGTTTTCTTTTAATCAGCGCGGCAGTTCGCGCCAGTTTCCATCGGTCAAAACATGTATTGTCTGTGCATCTTTAGGTCAAGGGAATTGTTGCCAGTTGCCCTGGGGCGGCGGGCTCGGGTAAGGTTCGGCGAAGCGAGCTACGGTGCGGGAGTGATTTCCACGAGCGAGCCATGAAACTCAGCCTGTTTAGCGATTATTCTCTTCGGGTCCTCATGTACGCGGCGTTGAAGGACGGGCTGTTCCAACTCGACGACGCCGCGGCCGCGTACGGTGTTTCGCGAAATCATGTGGCCCAAGTGATTCATCACCTCGCGAAGCTGGGCTATCTACGAACTCAAAGGGGTCGTGGAGGCGGCGTGAGGCTGGCGGTTCTGCCCGCGGAGGTTCGTCTAGGAAAACTCGTCAGGGAGACTGAAGACCAACCTGTGTTTGTCGAGTGCTTCAACCCGGTCACCAACACCTGCCCGGTTATCGGCGCTTGCCGGCTCAAGAGCGTTCTGGCGGGAGCTTTGAACGAATTCTATGCGAGCCTTGATCGCTACACTCTCCGAGATTTGATCACCGGGCCTCAACAAAGCCGCCTCGGAAGGACCCTGCTTGTCTCGAAATCTCAGAATTTCTGAGGTCTGAGGGATACGCCTCGCTCTTCGTCAAGCCTTTCTCATCCAGGCTTTCTCATCCAGGCTTTTGCAAATCAGTGCATCCACAAGTTGTCGGTGAATTTGGCTGGCAGCCCGGAGCGCGGTTGTGTGCGAAGCACCAGCCGCAGCAGGTTCGGCGTGGCTGCGAGCCTGAGATACTGCTGCGACTGGCTTTCAGCACAGTCGCGCTCCACCGACAACTTGCGGATGCACCAGTTGCAAATCTCCACGAGATTCAACTGCCGGTTCAAAGTTTAGGTTTAAGGTTGAATCGGGAAGGAGTCCTTTGGAAAACGGGTCAGGCACTTTTGTTGGTCGGCTCTCTCCGGGTGGTGCGCGGTGGAAGTCTAGGAGCGGAGATCTTAGTGATGTCTCGATTAGCGATTGCCATGAGCGAAAGGGACTACCCTCACCGGCTGGGGAGTCGAAGAATAGTACCATGCAACGAACGTTCGATCGGAGCGCCATCAGCCCCTCGGACCTTCGCCACCAGCTCATAGCTGTCGGTAGGGGCCAAATCGGGAATTGTGAGAGTCACCACGCGCTGGTCTTCAGCAAGCCGCGCCATCGTGATCTCCAGCGGACGCTCGTTTAAATGTTTCGAGCCATAATTGGCGCTGCGGCGGAGCGACCACACTTTAAGGGCGAACGCCCCAGCTTTCACACTGCTCAAGTCCAACGGTTCGCTGAACGTGATACGCAACTGAGCTTTCTTGGCCTGGACCGCGAGCGGTATATGCGCGGCCCTCCCACCGCGCCGGACGCGGTGGAAACCGCCGGGAGCGGTCGCGTTCCCCGCCCACGCAAACATCCCGCACGTGTAGAGCGCTCTGTCCGCCCCGAAACGCCCGCGCATGATCCCCGTCTCGAAGGCGGGCATCGGCAACTCACACACGGCGCCCTGCCAGACACCATCGGACAGTTCATGCGGCACGACGAAGATGCGGCCGGTCCCATAGCTCAGGTTGAGCAACGCACCCCCGAGAGACCCCCACACGCCCCGTGGCACCCATAGCAATTCGGCAGGACTGCGATCCTTGGCGTTCGTAATCCACACCATGGGCGGCTCCATCGAGGAGTCGGCTGTATTCGTCACGCTTGTGAAACCAAACATGTTGCCATAGAACCCATCCGGCTTGACGCGATTGATGCGATTCTTAGGGGTCCAAAAGCCCTCCTGGTCCGTGATAAAAAACGTTCCATCGTCATTCAAGCACACCCCGTTGGCCGCGCGAAACCCAGTCGCCAGGATGGACGTGCGCGCTCCGTCGGCGCTAATCCGCAACAGGGTGCCGTGGTGAGGCACCACGGAATCAAGCGCATGCCGGCCTGATTTCGCGTAGTAGAAATTCCCCGCCGAATCGGTCTGCAATCCCATGGCGAACTCGTGAAAATGCTCTGTGACTTGGTGGTCGTTGTTGAAGCACTCGATGAAATCGATCTCGCCGTCGACGTTGAGGTCTTTCAAGAGAGCGAGCTGGTCACGACACATGATGAAGAGCTCCTGTCCGCGGTATTTCACGCCAAGCGGCTGGAAAAGTCCGCTCGCGATCCGCCGCCACCGAAGCGTCGAGGGCGCGGGCAGGGTGATTCCTTCTACGCGCCACACGTCTCCGTTCCACATCGCCACGACCGCCGCAGTGCCATCGGGCGTAAAATCAAAACCGCCGGGGCGCATCCAGCTTTGCCATGGATTATCGACGGGAAGCGGAAAGGTGTCCGCAACGAAGGCCCCATCCGCGGCGCCCGCCTCGGAGATTGTCTCAACCTCCTGCGGCCACTGGACAGGTCCGCCGTGGGTGAAGCGATCTAAATCGAGCGGTGTCGTCACGGTTCGAGAGAGCACCTCGATCGATGCTGGGTCGGCTCTCGAGATGAACAGCCGGGCTTTCGAACCGCCCTTGAGTTCCGCGGTCCAAAAGCCAGCTTCTTGCCGTAACTGCCCCTCCCCTACCAGGGTCACGTTGATCGTGTGAGGGGCCACGCGCAACAGGAGCGGCCTTGAGGAAGCGGCGATGTTCAAGGTTCGAATGAAAACTGGCGAAGCCCCGTAATCTATCCAACTCGGGGATTCGAGCACTCGCACTCCGCCGATTTTTGACGTCAACACGACGTGGCTTCCGTGCCGATACAAACCTTCAAAAACAGCCCAGGCTTTTGGCAACGGGCCGTATCGTTTCCCATCGCGGCCGAGGAGGCGAGTGTCGTCCCATGTTCCATCGGGTGATGCCCAGCCAGGGGCCGGGGGATTGACGAAATGCCGCTCCCCCGCGAGCGTGGTGTGAGTCCCGTGGCTCCCGTCGAAAGCGATGCCCTTCCAATCAATGAAGGCGCCCGATGTTGCGGCGGCCACGCGCATCGTATCGTGGTCGTAAATCATCCACGCGCGTCCACGACTCACGCCTCCGGGTCCTTCATCGAGACGGATGGCGATGCCCTTCTGCGCAATATTCCCAGGCGCGATTTGATAGGTCCACATCAGTGCAGACCCCAGGTCCATGCGTTCATAGGGAGGCGGGGAGCGGTCTTCCTTTTCCGCTTCGGCGAGCGCGAGACCTTTTGGCAGCGACGCGATGTAAGCCGGCGTGAGCGCGTTGTATTGAGAGGGATTGTGGCCGCGCAAGAAGGTCTCGCGAATATAATGGATCACGGCGAACTTCTGAGCCGTCGTGTATTGAGGCTGTGGCACCATCTGGCCGAAGCCTTTCGTGAGCGTCAGGTGCATGGACCACGGATCCGAGCCGTTCTTAAAAGGCCCTTCCGCGAATCGCAGAGCGGTCGGCAGAGAGCCAAGCTGGTCCTTGGTGCCGTGGCACACGACGCACAGAGTGTTGTAGATCTGTGCCCCCTCCTTCATCGTTTCCTCGTTCCAGCCGCCCACGAGTTCCCCGAAATCCGCCTGCTGGAGAGGCTGCACCCAGGCGGTCTTGAGCGACACCCCGGCCGCCGGCTCGATGCGCGGACGCGTGCCGCCCCGGCTCCGAGCATGGGTGAAGTCCGGCGTGCTGGCACCCGCGCTGTTGTCCTTGAGCAGCAGCGCCAGCTCCGAATCCGGAAGGGCTCGTTTCCAGACCAATGCCTGCGTGACATTCCCGTTCGCGAGCTCCCCGCCAAAATCATCCGCCGCACGCCCCAGCTTAAACACATGACCTGGCACGTCGGGCCTGCTGAACTCTTTTCGTTCCGCGACGACTTTGCCATCCAGCCAGAGCCGCACCATTCCTTCGCGCGCAGAGACCACGGCGACGTGTGGTGTGCCGTCGCTCACTTTCGACCCTCCAGTCATCGACCCCAGCCATCCAATGTCATACACCAGCCGTCCGCCCCGAATGAACAAGGCCTTGGCATCCGGAGACCATTTGCCAATGGGCGCGCATTTTGAGAACAAAACGCCCTCCCCAGTAGACTCGAACTTCACCATCGCCGTGAAATCCTCGCCCAAGTCCAGCGCCGCCTTGGGAAAATCACTCGCTCCGGCCAAGCGGAGCGCGGGCACTTCCTCAGGACCCCGGACCAGCTTGCCGCCGGACCACACCCGCAGCAATGGCGAACCCTTCAAAGGATGCTCGACCGCCACATCGTGTCCAGCGGCGTCGCCGACCGTCACAGTCACATGGTCTCCCAAACGCACCACCCCGCCGCCCGAGGATTCAAACTCGAAGTGCAACCTGAAATCTGCCGGCAACTCAGCGGCGTCCACGGGCACGGCGTCGCGGGGCATCTCCGCGGCAGCCAAGCCCGCCGCCACAAGGAACGGTTGGAAAAAAAATCTCATCGCGGCCCAGTGGTAGGGCGAGTGCCAATTCATTCTGTGTCGGTGGACGATCGTTAGAGCCCGGCTACGGTTTGGATGCAATACAGGCGCGCCGCCGTCCGGAGCAGCAGCCGGTCCCCGGCGATCGCTGGAGTGGCCATGCACATGTCATCATCGGACAGTTTGTTTGTGTGCAAGACCTCGAATTTGTCACCCGCGCGGACCACAAAGCAGAGGCCGTCTTCATTCAGAAAGAAAATGCGCCCGCCCGCCGCCCACGGCGACGACGTGAATGCGAACCCGTTCGGCAAACGCTCCCGGTCGTAAAAAACCTTTCCTGATTTCGCGTCGCGACAAGTGAGCAGACCACGATCGAACAGAATATAAAGACGCCCTTCGTAATAGAGAGGCGAAGGGTTGTAAGGCCCTCCCACCGGATCCGACCAGGCAATCGAAGCATTGTTCGTTTCCCCTGTCTTGAGGGAAATGTCGCCTTGAGCACCGGGACGAATCGCGTAGAGCGGGCGAAACTTGTCCCCCACATATCCGGACGTCACGAAGAGCAGCCCTTCTCCAGTCAGAGGGGTCGGAATGGCGATCGTCGACATCCCACTCAAAAACCACTGCAATTGGCCGTCCAAACCGTAGCTTCGGACGGCGTTCGTGCCGGGCGTGATCACTTCGGCGCGCGTTCCAGCCTCCCAAATGAATGGCGTGGCCCAGTTGCTTTTCTCGTCTCTATCGACACGCCACAACTGCTCTCCAGTCTTGGTATTGAGGGCAAACAGTTGCGAGCTTTCGTCGTTATCGTCCACGATGAACAACCGATTCCCGTGGAGAACGGGTGAAGCCGCGCTGCCCCAGCCGTGCCTCGTTTTGCGCGGCGGAAGGCGCTTCGACCAGGCCTCTTTGCCATCAAGCGAGTAGGCAAACAACCCAACGCCTCCAAACAAGGCGTAAACCCGCTCTCCATCTGTCACCGGAGTTTCCGCGCCATAGCTGCTCTTAAGATGAATGGGCGTCTCAGGTGCACCACGATGAGCCGTCTTTTCCCACAGCACCTTGCCTGTCGTCAGTTCGAGGCAGAACACTTTCCAATGATGCTCGGACTTCGGCGGCTCGGGACGGTCCCCGCCAAAATAGAGACCCTTTTTCGGCGGCTCAGAATCCCCTGAGTTCACCACGGCGGTGACAAAGATTCGATGGCCCCAAACAATGGGAGAAGACCAACTCCGCCCGGGAAGTTCGGTTTTCCAGGCAACGTTTTCTGATGCCGACCATTTATGAGGCAAGTTGGGATGGAAACCAAGTCCAGCACCGTTGGGGCCGCGGAACAGGGGCCAGTTGGATTGCGCGTTCGCCCCAACCCCGGGGGTAAAGAGCGCGAATGCGACCATGAGGAGGGAGGATACGGGGGCTCGATGGCTCACGACTTGAATCTTTCTCTCTAGTGGACTCAAAGGCACTCAGTGTAAGCTTGCCAGCGGAATGTGTCGTGGAAAATCGTCGAATGCGATAGGAACCGATAGTCTCTGACCTCGAATTTCAGCCATTTCCAATTGAACCTTTTCTCGCGGGTTGCATTCCACTGGGTGTAAATGATTGCGGTGGCTCCAACAGAACAGTTGCCTGTCGCCCAGGCTCGGACCCATGATTCCCAGGCCTGGGATCAACTCTTCCGCCGTTACCAACTGCCACTCTATGCGTTCGTATTCGAACTCGTCCGGCAAGAGCAACCAGCGCTGGATATCGTCCAGGAAACCTTCGTCCGCGCCGCAAAACACCTCCACACTCTCCTGGATGACTCGAAGTTCGGATCGTGGCTGTTCAGCATCGCCCATCAACAATGCGCGAGGCATGGCCGCAAATCACATCGCGAGCAAGCGTTGGACGCCGAAACCATCGAGGAGTGGGTCGACGACACACCGCCACCGGACGCCTGGCTGATCCGGCAAGAGCACGCAGAGGCTCTCCACGAGGCGCTTGAGACTCTTCCACCGGCTCACCGATGCGTCATCACCCTGCATTTTTTGGAGGATTTCTCCCTCGAAGAAATAGCCGACATCACACAAACCCCCGTGGGCACCGTGAAATCCCGGCTGCATTATGCCAAGAAGGCGCTTCGCCGCCGATTCGAAGAAAGGCATCCATTATGAAAATGACACCTCGTGACCTCCTTCTCGAGCGACACCGCGGACAACTCCAAAAGTTGGACGCCGTGCGTGCCGCCGTCCTCTCCAAGATGGATGGCTCCACTGACGTGAGCCTGTCAACCCACCCTGCTGAACGAAATGATTCAGAGCCGTGGTTCGCCCTGGCGCCGACACCCTTTTCTTGGCAACGATGGCTGCGAGCCAAGGCACTGGGATTTTGGAACGAAGTGGTCTGGTCCAGCCGCCGTTTTTGGATCGGCATGGCGGCTATTTGGAGCCTGCTTCTAATCCTGAATCTCCAGCGGGTGACTTCCGGCGGCGGCTCGCCTCGAGTTCACACCGGGCAGTCCCACCCTTTTTCTTGGGGCGCGTTGCACGCGGAACAACAGAGGCTGATGGCCGACCTCGACAATCTTGACCTTGTTCCAGACAATTCCCAAAGGCCGGCCGTTCTTCCTCGGCCGCGAACCCAGTTGAAACCCAGCTCCTTTCAAGGGATTCACGAGGCCTCTCTCCAACAACAGCACGCCTGAACCATGAGAGTGCCGTGTCAAACCGTAGAACTCACGAGGACGGATGCCGCCCCCCAGAATCCCGTGCGCTCTCGAGGGAAGGCGCTGTTTCACCACCGCCAACCACCGCCATCGATCACGAGGGACACCGCGAGACGGCAAGACATAAACTGTTTCATTCAAACCTAAATTATGAATTCTGAATCCACACCACTCCCGCCTCCACCTCAGGTCGATAATCCCTCCCTGTTCCGCCGAGGGTTCCGATGGCTCTTTAGCTGGCGCTCCGTCAAGTTCGCGCTGAAGGGCACGGCGATCCTCGTCACGATCGTAGCTGTGGCTTTCAACTTCGAGAACTGGCGCGGCAAGCGGGCGTGGGAGGCGTTCAAAAAAGAATTGGAGGCCAAGGGAGAGAAGCTCGACTTCAAGGACCACGTTCCAGCGCCAGTCCCAGACGATCAAAATTTTACCGCGACACCCCTTTTTAAGCCGCTTTTTCAGTATTCGTATGTGGCCTCCACAAATGCCAGCCTTGGAAGCCGGGCTAAATCGGCGTCCCGCCACATTGAATGGGAAGACACCAACACGCTCACCCGCGCTCAGAGTTTTGACATGTTCAAAAAGGACGACAAGCGAGCGAAGTCTGCCGAAGGCGACACCGGAGCCGCGAGCACCCCGAAGAAGTCCAAAGGCCCCGCGTTTCCGCCTTTTGGAAGCGCGAGCAAAGGCACGTTGACGGACATGGAAGCTATGCGGGACTTCTATCGCGGCAACAGTCATTACCCCCAAGCCGAGCCGACTGCCGACGCGCCCACCACGGTGCTCGCGGCTCTCCAGATTGCCCAACCGGCACTGGATGAACTTCGTGGTGTCAGCGCCCGGCCGCATAGTTTTTTTCCGATACATTTTGAGGAAACCACCATCGCGCTTCTGCCGCACCTCTCCTTGTTGAAGTCCCTCACCCAGGTCTTGCGGCTCCGCGTCACCGCCCTGCTGCAAGCCGGGAAACAGGAGGAGGCGCTGGCCGATGTCCAGTTAGCTTGGAGACTGGCCGAGTCGATCCGCCGTGAGCCGCTCATGATTTCGCAACTCGTCAGAATCGCGATGCTCCAGATCACCATTGATTCCATCTGGGAGGGACTCGCCCAGAACCAATGGCGCGCGCCGCATCTGCAAGAACTTCAGCGGATGGCCACGAGCCTGGACCTCCTGCCCACATACACCGAGGGGATTCGTGGGGAACGCGCCTTCGGCAACGAGTGGTTCGAAAAAATGCGCCGGGGAGAGTTTCCTGGGGGACTCGGCGAGAACAGCGAGTCCGAGCTGTTCGAAATCCAGGGCTCGCTCGGCATTGTTCCCCGCGGTTTGCTGTATCAAAATCAAATCACCATCAACCGTCTGCACCAGGAAGGAACGCTGCCGGCCATCGATCTCAAGCTCCGCCGTTTCTATCCAAATGTGACCGATGCCGTCGAAAAGCGGCTCCAGGGCATGCGAAAGACCCCTTACAACGTGATGGCCAAAATGCTCTTCCCAGCGCTCACCAAGTTTTCATCCAAGGTCGCCCGGGCACAGACCACGTTGGATTGCCTGGCCATCGCCTGCGCGCTAGAACGTTATCGCCTCGCGAAAGAAGAATATCCCCAAGAACTGAGCGGATTAGCGCCCGAATACATAAGCGGGATTCCCAACGACGTCATGGATGGAAAACCCCTGCGTTACATCAAACAGGGGCCCAGTCATTACTTGCTTTATGGCATCGCCTGGGACGAGAAGGATGACGGCGGAGTTCCCCTCGCCCCGAAGAGGCAGGCCACCCAATCCGAATTCGCCCCGGGCGATTGGGTGTGGATGTCGCGCCCTTGAAACCGCTCCCAGAATGCTCTTCGTTGGGCCAATCCCACGCGCGATTCCGATGCCACACCGCATCTCGACTCCATCTGTTTTTGATTTTTGCCCGCACTTCTGGTGCAATGCCAAACGTCAATTGACGTTTCTAAAATGAAGAAGATTAATGTTCGGGATATCGCCGCCGATCCTTGGACCTCCCCAAAAGGGACTTACGCGGGATCGAGCAAGGAACTTTCGATCGCGTTGGGACGAGATCCGACGTCCACCGATCTCCAAAAACGGCATCCATTTGACGTGGAACTCTGCACTATACCCCCCGGCAAAAAGCCGTGGCCCTACCATTCACACAGCGCTCAGTGGGAGTTTTACCATGTGCTGTCCGGGCGTGGATCGGTGCGTCACAAGGACGGACTGACGCCTATTGAACCAGGAGACGCATTCCTGTTCCCTCCGGAAGAGCCCCATCAACTTATCAACGACGGAACCGAGGATTTGATCGTGTGCATCATCGCCGACAATCCGGTCGGGGAGTCGGGCTATTATCCTGACAGCAAGAAGTGGCTGGTCCGTTCTCCTGAGAGGCGGATCCTGCGTTCGGAGCCACTGGATTACTACGACGGCGAGGAGTGATTTTCCTCCGTCACTCGACCCAGGTCCAGTCCCAAGGCCAACCGGAGGCCCACATGGATTTTGGATAGAGCGAGGTGGGCGTGGCTCGGGCGAAACGCTTCTCGGAGACCCACTCCACATGGCCATCACTCCAAGACTGATTGTGGCCCGCCGGCGTATTCGCGTAATTCACAGGCCCCGTCCTCGGCTGCGGCCCTTTGATCCCGTGGTTGGAGATCCAAGACTTTTTATCCAGAAAAACCATCGTGTGATCCCCGGTGAGCGGCCCTATTGGATCGCTCGATTTGCTGGGTGAATTCGTGCCTTTGAAACGTCCCTTAGTATCCCCCCGCAAGCCGGTCAAAATCATGAAATGATCCACATGCAACAGGCCCTTTTGATCGAATAACCTTGGGGAATCGGAGCGCGCGGGGCATTTCCAGGCGGTCGGGGGCTGAGCGGTTTTGATATCCAAATCGAAATCCGCCGCGCTGGCGCGCCCGCGGCCGCCATTCATTCCGTACGTCATGAGCGTGACACCCTGGTTGCTGCTCATGACATAAAGCGCTTCCAACTGCCACGAGGTCTGCTGGTCCGCGGTGGGAAACGAATTGTTGAAATCATCGGCGTACATGATGAAACACAAAGCTTGCGTCTTCAGGTTGTTAAGGCACGCGATCCGTCTGGCCTTTTCCTTCGCTTTGCCAAGCGCGGGCAGAAGCATGCCCGCGAGAATGGCGATGATGGCAATCACGACGAGCAGCTCGATGAGCGTAAACCCAGCGATTCCTCCACGACAGGGAACGGAATGCGCCTGTGGGTGCGTGGACGCCGAATGATGATTGAAGGAAGGTCTCACACGAATGGTGTTTTAGGAGTGAGCCCCAATATAGGCGGCCTTGGCCGCGGCGAACAAGGCCAAAAACAAAGACTTTCGGAGCCCACCCAACGCGGAGGCCAAGAATCAAACCCATCCCGATCCCGTCACAAAGCCCCTTGGGGGATGTGCGGAGCGCCAATCCAAGGCTTTCCCTCCTGGAAAGCGCCGCGGCAGCAACCCGGCGGAAGGAAAAAGGTGCATGGTCACCATTGGGAAACGCGCGGGTGCGAATATCCTGTGAATAACAAAGAACAACTTTCCGTTTCAGTGGCTGGGGCTAAGGATAGAGTTGCCGGCCATGTTAAACGATGACGCCGCCAGGAAGAGGTTGCTCACCCTGCTCCAGACGAGGTCCGTGTTTCGGGGAGAGTTCACGCTTTCGTCCGGGGTTAAGAGCCCGTATTATGTCGATTGCAAACTCACGACGCTCGACCCCGAAGGCGCCTGCCTCACGGGCCAGTCGATGCACGCGCTGATCCTCCAAGAACACCTTGCCGCCAAAGTGCCCGTGGATGCCGTGGGAGGCCTCACAATGGGAGCGGACCCCATTGCGCTCGCCGTCGGCATGCATGCCCACCGGACGATTGGAGCGCCACCATGGCAGGTGTTTTCCGTGCGGAAATCTCCCAAGGCTTACGGCCAAACGAAGCTCGTCGAAGGGAACTTCAAGAAAGGGGATTCGGTCGTGGTCATTGACGACGTCGTGACGCGGGGAGAATCCACCATCGCCGCGATTAATGCGGTTGAAAAGGAAGGCGGCAAAGTCGCCTTCGTGGCCGTCTTGGTGGATCGCCAGGAGGGCGGCCGCGACAAGATCGAGGCGTTGGGACATCGGGTCGTGGCGCTGTTCAACATCGGCGAACTGCTGGGGCTGGCGACGACATAGCCATCAACGCAACCAGGTCATTTGCGTTGATTTGCCGTTGTCCGCCTGGTTCCCGCCGATGCTGCGCAGCGTGAGTTCCACGCCGTCGGGACGGAAGCGAGATTCCACCCATCCGACGGGGTCGACGTCCCGAAAGTTATAGCCGACCGCGGGTAGGTTGATGAGACGGACGCCATCGCGCTCGCCGAAGGCCCACACGTGCGAGTGCCCGTAAAAGATCGCCTTCACTTTGCGGTGCGGACGCACAATGTCGAAGAGTTGATTCACGTCCAAAAGATCTCCATCGCCATCCCCCAAGGTATGATGCACCACCAACACCACCGGACGGGTGTCTGGACTGGCGAGAAACGACGCCAGCCATGCCCTTTGCGCCTTGCCCAGGAGACCCGCAACCTTGTCCACGTAGAGCAGGGAATCCAACTGCACGATGCGCGCCACGGGATGGTCAAGGATCGTCACGTGTTTCCCCTGAACTCCCGCGGAGAGTCCAGGGCGGTCGGAGAACGCCTTGAGAAAATTCGCGCGATCATCGTGGTTGCCCATGCCGATGTAAACCGGCGACACGGCGGCGACAGGCGCCAGCAAATGCCGCAATTGGGCATAGTCCTCCGTCAAGCCCGCCAGACGCGCGGCGTCGCCATTCAAAAGAACGCCTGCCGGTCGGCTGTCGACAACGCCGGGAATGACTCGTTGCAGATTGCTCCACGGCTTGAACCCGCGATACTCGTTGTTCGGATCCGAGGGGATGTGGGTGTCGGAAAGCAGCGCCAGATGCAACTCACCTCCGGCGCTTCGAGACTGCCGTGTCGTGGAGCACCCCGACACGACGACCGCAACTCCAGCGAGGGATGCCTGGCGAATGAATGTGCGGCGATCCGTTGAGAGTGAGAAGAATTCTGGCATGACGATGGGTGTATGCGGCTTAGGGACTTGGGCGATTCACTGTCACGCCAGACCACTTCTCGTAGAGTTTGACAACCTCTTCGTCGCTGGTGTGTTTCCGGTAAACGGCACGGGCGCGAAATGTGAATTCGCGACCCACCTTGTAGTCGCGCTGAAAATACACAAAATCCCACGCCGGGTTCCCGTTGCCACCGCCCGAAGGCGAGTGGGCGAAACGCAACTCTCCGTCCCCGCGCGCCGGCTCGAACATCTGGACGAAGACATTCTCCCCCGATCGCCCGAAGTAAAACGGATACAGATATTCGAAATCGGATATTCCCTTCACCAAATCGATGTTGAACCCAGGATCCATGGGCGGATCCCAGACGCTGCCTGCCGGGCGATGGTTCGCGGCCACTCCATGACTCAGAGGTAGGTGTTTGATCCATCGCGGCCGCGGGTCCCCTCGACCCGTCCGGGATCGCCCGATGAATAGAATAGACATGTCCTCTGGCGATTGGATGTAAGAGGCAAAAAAGATCCCGATGTAGCCGTGCTTCCGCCACGCGTCGGAAAGCGGCGTGGCTCGAAATACAAAATCAATCGCGTCGCCATTCGCCTCATAGAAAACACGGCTGCGCAAAGGCCAGTTCGCCGTCCGTTCTTGCCTCAATTCCACGCTTCGATCCGTGAGACGGACCAGTTGCATCGGGGAGCGCCGCGGTTCGAAGATATTCCAACCATAAGAAGCCTGGTCCCCACTGAAAATGTGCTCGAAATTCAAGCCGGCATAAGCAGGAACAAAAAGATTCGATGAAGAACCTGAGACGAGACGCAATTCCGACACCCCGTTGTAGCCAGCCCGGTGATGAGGCGGATGCGCCTCATTATCGACCACAACCACCCGCAATGCCGCAGTCTCCAGCCTCTCTGCGACGGCCACGACAGCCCCGGCGCTTTGACATCGAACCGGTGAGCCCGGAAAAATGATTCCGGCAATAAGCACCCCAAGGCGCCACGAGAGAAACTTGGGCTTGGCCGGCGCGTGGATCATTCTCAGTTTGTAAGCCGGGCCTTCCCGCGAGGCAAGCGACATCGAAAGAAAACCAAATCCAACGCGGGGGGGGCTCCATTCCGCCAGGGTGCCCTGCTCCCGGGATACAGCCCATTTTCCACAGACAAGTTGGGGATGCGCCGTTGTTCTTGTGTCCCAATCACCGCCTGCATACGCTTGGAATCCACTGTGGCAAATCAACGCCGAAAAGTTCAGCGAAGCGTGTTGTTAGCGGCTGTGACTCTCTTGACATCCCCGGGATGCGAGACGGTTCGCGAGACGGGCTCAATGACGTCACAGCGCTCGATTCCGCTCGACATCCACTCCCGCGCCGAGCCTAACCGGGTTCGAGTGACGCATCTGAACCTCGACCTGACCCTTGACTTCGCGATGAAACGCGCTGAAGGCACGGCGCGCCTCCACCTCCGGCGCCTCGACAGGCAAGCCCCGCTCGTCCTGGATGCGAAGGATCTTGAAATCATCCGAGTCACCGGAGACGGCGAAGGCGAGCGGCCATTCCAAACGGGGCCGAGGGACGCCCGGCTCGGCTCGGCGTTGTCCATCACCCTAAACCCCGCCGACCAAGCCGTCACGATTCACTACCGCACCACGCCCGCGGCCGAAGCGATGCAATGGCTCGGGCCCGAACAAACGGCGGGCGGCAAACACGCGTTCTTGTTCACCCAAGGTCAATCCATCCTCACGCGTTCCTGGATTCCGCTGCAGGACTCGCCGGGCGTCCGCATCACCTACGAGGCGCGCATCCAGGCTCCACAGGGGCTGACCCCTCTCATGAGTGCCGAACAACTCGGCCGCGATCGCAGTGGCGCCCACAGATTCCGGATGGATCGACCCATTCCGCCTTACTTGATCGCGCTCGCGTGCGGCGAGCTCGAATTTCAGCCGATCAGCGGGCGCTGCGGCGTTTGGGCCGAGCCGCCGGTCGCGCGTAAAGCGCGTGACGAACTGTTCGACGCCGAGCGAATGATCCAAAGCGCGGAAAAGCTCTTCGGCCCATATCGCTGGGGCCGCTACGATATCCTCGTGCTGCCCCCTTCATTTCCGTTTGGCGGCATGGAGAACCCACGCCTCACTTTCGCGACGCCAACGATCCTCGCCGGGGACAAATCACTCGTCGGTCTCGTCGCGCATGAACTGTCTCACTCCTGGTCCGGCAACCTGGTAACCAACGCCCGGTGGTCGGATTTTTGGCTCAACGAAGGCTTCACCGTTTATCTGGAGCAGAGAATCATGGAGCAGATCTACGGGCCGGAGCGCAGCAACATGGAGAAACAGCTCGGAAGGCGTGATCTTGAGGAAGAGCTCAAGACCCTGGAACCATGGCAGCAGGTGCTGGAATGTAATCTCCAAGGACGACATCCCGATGAAGGCTTCAGCCAGGTGCCTTATGAAAAAGGAGCCTTGTTCTTGCGCCGTATCGAGGAACTCGTCGGCCGCAAGGCTTTTGATAAATTCCTGAACCGCTACTTTAAACAATTCCAATTCCAAAGCATCACCACCTCTGACTTTCTGGCCAGTCTGAATGAAATTTTGCTCGCCGATCATCCAGTCGCCGCGAAAAAACTCGACATCGACTCGTGGGTCCGTCAGCCAGGGCTTCCGCCGGATGCCCAGGCCGTCACGTCGGAGTTGCTCCGGCAGGTGGACACCGAACTGGCGCGATGGAAATCCGGCGTCACCCCTGGCGAACTCGCAACTTCAGGGTGGGTGACTCATCAATGGCTGCATTTCATCCAAGGGTTGCCCGAGCCATTATTGGCCGGCCAGATGCGGGCCTTGGACAACGCCTTTCAATTCACCCAAAGCGGCAACTCGGAGATCCTCAGCCAGTGGCTCCTGGCCGCTATACGAAATCGATACACCCAGGCTGACGCGCGCCTCGAAGCATTTCTCATGAATGTCGGGCGCAGGAAATTTCTCAAGCCAATCTACTCAGAGCTGGCAAAAACACCCGAAGGACTCGCCCGGGCCCGAGCTCTCTACGCCAAAGCACGGCCCCGATACCACGCGGTTTCCACGGGCACACTCGATGGAATCCTCAAATAGAATCAACGTCGCTTCCAGTCCGGCCGGCAAGTACTATCACCCTTAAAACGGCAATTGCCCATGGCGAATCTCCGCAAGATCCTGGCGATAAGGTTGTTCCGAATCGCTCACCAAATCCACCAGGGATATGCTTCCCTCTTCGTCACGCCTTTCTCATCCAGGCTTTTGCAAATCTCCACTATATTCAACTGTCGTTTTAAGGATCACCGAAGAATCACGCGGAACTCATTGAACTCATGCGTCACCTGATCAAACATATCCTCGCCACATCCGAGCCCAAGGACGGCGTCACGGTCAAGGGCTGGATCCGGACACGCCGGGATTCGAAAGGCTTTTCTTTCATCGAGCTCACCGACGGCTCTTGCCTGGCAAACTTGCAGGTAGTCGTGGATTCGGCCACTCCGGGGTACGAGCGGATCTCCGACTGCACAACAGGCGCTTCGGTGATGGTCGACGGCAGCTTGGTGCCGTCTCCGGCTCAAGGACAAAAGCTCGAGTTGCGAGCCACGCGCATCGAGTTGATCGGCCTGGCGGACGCCAGTTACCCGCTTCAGAAAAAGGGGCACTCCATGGAGTTTTTGCGGACCGTCGCCCACTTGCGCCCTCGTTCGAATCTTTTCGGAGCCATGTTCCGCATGCGCGGCAAGATCGCTTTCGCCATCCACGAGTTTTTCCAAAAGCGCGATTTTATTTTTGTCCACACGCCTATCATCACGGCCAGCGATTGCGAGGGCGCGGGGGAGATGTTCCGAGTCACGACGCTCAAAGGCAAAGAGGAACAGCGGCCAGAAGCCGACTTTTTCGGCAAGTCCACTTACTTGACCGTGAGCGGGCAGCTTGAGGCCGAGACATTCGCGTGCGCGCTGTCGAATGTCTACACGTTTGGCCCCACGTTTCGGGCGGAGAACTCGAACACGGCGCGCCACGCCGCGGAGTTTTGGATGATCGAGCCGGAAATGGCTTTCTTTGATTTGGAGGCCAACATGGACCTGGCGGAGGAGTTCATCCAGTCGATGGCTCGCTACGCCCTCGAACACTGCGCGGAGGACCTCGCGTTCTTCGGGAAATTCGTGGACAAGGGGGTTCACGAGAGGCTGGGGTTCGTGGTGGATCGCCCGTTTGTGCGCATTCCCTACACCGAAGCCGTGGGGATCCTCAAGGCATCCGGCAAGAAGTTTGAGTTCCCAGTGGATGACGGCCAGAACCTGCAGTCAGAGCACGAGCGATTTCTGACCGAAGAACATTTCAAAGCCCCCACGACTCTCTTCAATTATCCGCGCGAAATAAAGCCATTCTACATGCGGCAAAACGACGACGGTAAAACCGTGACGGCGATGGATGTCCTGGTCCCCGGCATCGGCGAGATCATTGGCGGGGCCCAGCGTGAGGAGCGCCTCGATCAACTCCTCGAAAACATGCGGCGCCACAACCTTCGGCCAGAGGATTACTGGTGGTACTGCGATCTCCGCAGATACGGCACGGTGCCGCACGCGGGTTTCGGGCTTGGTTTTGAGCGGCTGCTCATGCTCCTCACCGGCGTCTCGAACATCCGCGATGTGATCCCCTTCGCCCGCACGCCTGGAAGCGCCGAGTTTTGAAACTCGCGAGCCCTGGTCCAGCAGCGTGAAGCCGTGGCCTCGTTGATGGGGCGTTGACAAACTTGCGCAATCCGCGGCATTGGCTTTTCATGCCCCCACACACATGAGCATTTCATTAGACCTCACCGGCAAAGTCGCGCTCATCACTGGCGCCTCCCAGGGAATTGGAGAGCAAATCGCCAGGACCTTCCACGCTGCCAACGCCCAAGTGGTCGCGAATCATCCCGGCACGGCCGCGACTCAGCGCGACACGGAGAGGCTCGTCGAGGAACTTAACGGATCGCGCCCGGGAAGCGCCGAGGCCGTGGCGGCGGATGTCTCCTCCCCGGAGGCCGTCCAATCGATGATGCGGCGCATCCAGCAATCGCGGGGCGGCCTCGACATAGTGATCAACAACGCCGCGATCATCCGGGACCGCACGTTGTCAAAAATGTCGCTGGAGGACTGGAAATCCGTCATCGATGTCGATCTTTCCGGCGTGTTTTATTGTTGCAAATTTGGGATGGAGATCATGCGCGACGGCGGCGCGATCGTGAGTTTGGGCAGCATCGCGGCAATCCAAGGGTTTTACGGCCAGGCAAATTACGCGGCCGCCAAGGCCGGCGTGCAAGCCATGATGCGCGTGCTCAGCCGCGAAGGGGCAAAGCGCGGGATCCGTGCCAATGCGATCGCGCCCGGAGTCATCGACACCGCGATGGCCGCCACAATCCCGGACAAAGTGCGCGCCGAAATGCTGCAGAACATCCCGCTCGGGCGTTGGGGCACCAAGGCGGAAATCGCGCATGTGGCTCTCTTCCTCTGCTCCCCTCTGGCCTCGTACGTGACGGGACAGACGCTTGAAGTCAACGGAGGCTGGCGAGGATGAGAGCCAAAGCGCGAGTCGTCGCGGCGGAGGAGGCCATCGCCGCGATCCCAAGCGGCGCCACGGTCGCCGTGAGTGGATTCATCGGCGCGGGCCACCCCGAACAATTGACGTCCACGCTGGAGCGGCATTTTCTCCGAACCAGCTCTCCGCGCGATCTCACCCTGGTCTATGCGGCCGGGCAAGGGGACCGGGGCGAACGCGGCCTGAATCACCTCGCGCATTCGGGGCTCCTCAAGCGGGTCATCGGCGGCCATTGGAACCTGGCTCCCAAACTCGGCCAACTCGCGCTGGAAAACCTGATTGAGGCGTACAACCTCCCCCAAGGCGTCCTCTGCGCGCTGTTCCGTGAAATCGCCGCGAAACGCCCCGGCGTCATCACCAAGGTGGGTTTGCACACTTTCATCGACCCCCGCCAATGCGGCGGCCGCCTCAACGATCGCACCACCGAGCCCCTCGTGGGACGGATTCAACTGGATGGTGAAGAATGGCTTCGTTACAAGGCTTTTCCAATTCACGTGGCCCTCATCCGGGCCACCAGCGCCGATGGCCTGGGAAACCTCAGCATGGAACGGGAGGGATTGATCGGCGATGTCCTGCCCATCGCCCAGGCCGCGCGGAATCATGGCGGCATCGTCATCGCGCAAGTGGAAAGGCTCGTGAACCACGTTGCGGACCCGAAGTCAGTACGTGTGCCGGGCGCGCTGGTGGATTTCGTCGTCGTTTCCGACGGAGACCATCATGATCAAACATTCGGGGAACGGTTCAATGGCGCTTACGTGGGATCGGGAGACGGGTCGCCCTCCATCCCTCCCCTGCCCTTTTCGGAGCGCAAGATCATTGGACGGCGGGCGCTAATGGAAATCGCCTCTGGCGAAATGGTGAACCTTGGCATTGGGCTGCCGGAGACCGTGGCCGCCGTGGCGGCCGAGACAGATCGCCTGAATGACTTCACCCTGACGTTGGAGAGCGGCCCGATCGGCGGCATCCCTGCTTTCGGCCTTAGTTTTGGGTGCTCCCATTTTCCAGAGGCGGTTGTGGACCAGCCTGCGCAATTCGATTTCTACGATGGCGGCGGCGTCGATATAGCCATCCTCGGCGCCGCGCAAGTGGACGCGCAAGGCAGTGTCAACGTGAGCACGGTCGGAGGCCGCTTCGCCGGCGTGGGCGGGTTTGTGAACATCGCGCAGAGCGCTCGAAAACTGGTGTTTTGCTGCACCTTCAGAGCGGGCGGGCTGCGGGTCGGCCCCAAACCGGAAGGCCTGGAAATCATTCAAGAAGGGGCGCACGCCAAATTCGTGCGTCACCTGCCCCAGATTTGCTTCCATGGACCGTCGGCGTTGGCGCGAGGTCAGCAGGTTCTTTTTGTGACGGAACGTGCCGTGTTCACGCTCACAACCGGAGGTTTGTCCCTCCTCGAAGCAGCCCCGGGCGTCGACCTGCAACGCCACGTTCTGGATCAAATGGAGTTCGCGCCCGCGTCTCTCCATCCAGCCCCCATGCCCCGCGAATGTTTTCTTCAAAACCTCCCATGATCCACCCAATTCCCGTGTTCATCGCCGATGCTCGCCGCTCTCCCATCGGCCGCTTTCGAGGCGCCCTCAAATCGCTCGACGCGGCCGATGTGGCGTTGCAAGTGGCGCAAGCAATAATCCCAGAAGAGCTCAAACCACACGTGGATCAAGTCATATTGGGACAGGTGCTGGCTGCGGGCTCCGGGATGAATGTCGCCCGCCAACTCGGATTGCGCCTGGGTCTGCCGCAACGATCTCCCGGATTCACGCTGAACATGGCCTGCGCCTCGGGACTAAAAGCCGTGGCCCTCGCCGCGGAAGCCGTGGCTTCTGGGGAATCAAGCCTCGCGCTGGCCGGAGGGACGGAATCCATGAGCCGCGCCCCGCACTACGCCCGGGAAATGCGCGGCGGCCGCAAGCTCGGAGACAGCGTCCTCGTGGATTCAATCCATGCCGATGCCCTGACGGATCCGGTGCTCCAAGTGGCCATGGGCGAAACTGCGGAGCGGCTGGCGATCGATTACAATATCACCCGGGAAGAGCAGGACGCCTTCGCCCTCGCAAGCCAACAACGAGCCGCCGCCTCGCGCGAAGCCTTTCGAAGAGAGCTCGTGACGATGGAGACGCGTGAGGGCCGCTTGGTGAGCGATGAACATCCTCGGCCGGACACCACAATACAAACCCTCGCGACGCTCAAGCCCGCGTTTCGCGAAAACGGCACAGTCACTCCGGGCAATGCGTCCGGCATGAACGATGGCGCGGCGCTGCTGCTGGTGGGCTCGGAGCGCGCCATTCGTGACCACAGTTTGAAGCCGCGCGCCCGCATCGTCGCGAGCGCCGCCGTGGGGTGCGATCCATCGGCAATGGGGCTCGGGCCGATCCATGCGATCGAAAGCCTGTGCGCGAGGACCGGGTGGGAACTCGACAAAGTCGGCGCCATTGAAATCAACGAGGCCTTCGCGGTTCAGACCCTCGCGTGCGCCCGGGGGCTTCGACTCGACAGGGAAAAGCTGAACAGGCGCGGCGGCGCGATCGCCCTGGGGCATCCTTTGGGGTGCAGCGGCGCGAGAGTGTTGGTGACACTCCTCCACATTCTGGAAGACCACGATCTGAATCGCGGCATCGCCTCGCTCTGTGTTGGTGGAGGCATGGGCATCGCGATGGCGATTGAAAGAGACATTTGACTGGCGAAGCAGAGATTCCAGAAACAGGTGATGTCATGCCAACGCTCCATCACGGCCGTGCGAGCGTGCTGCGCCTGAACCTTCATCTTTTCCATTTGACGGACGTTCCGTTGGTAATTTTTTTCCACCTGAGCCTGCTTGAACCTTGAACCTCAAATCTTCAAACGGCAGCTGAACATCGTGCAGATTTGCTAAAGCCTGGATGAGAAAGGGGTGACGAAGAGCGAGGCATATCCCTTGTAAATCTGGGTGAGCGATTCGGAAAACTTTATCGGTAGGATCTTGCGAAGATTTGCCATGGGCCACTGCCGTTTTAAGGTTAATGCTGGTAATTTCGCGAACTTGCCGCGGCGAAGTCCAGAAAGTCAATGCCGAGGATTTCAAATTCCATTGCGGCAATTGAAGAATAAATCTTCTTGGAAAATTGGGAACAGTCCACCCTGGAAGATTGCGCTTTCTGACATCCCGCGTGGGGTTGTCACTTGCCCAAAACCAGCAATGGTGCAACCTAACAAAAACTCATGCCTCCCATCCCGAAGTCAAAGAGCGACCGCCATTGTCCCGCCCTGAATGAGTTCATCTCCACACAACGGTGCGGCTCTGAACGAGGAACCAAAATTGCTTGTCCGTCGAGCTGCCCCCATTTCCCCTACGCGATCCCCAACTACGACAGGGGTCTCGTTCTGACTCAGAAGATTGGACATAAAATTCTGCATTTCATCAAAACCGAAGTCAGCAAGGAGGAGATGCAGTTGCTGACGCAAGAGGCCCATCTCAACGGAAGGAATGCTCCATCGGATCCTGAAGAGTTCTTCCAGCATCTGATCCACTTTGGGTTGGCCTTTTTTCGAGATGCGTCAGGTCGAACGTTGACCGACCGATGGCGCGAGAAGAGCTTCATCGGTCTGTCCAATGACGAGCAGGTGGCGGTGGCTGGATACGGGAGGAGTTACGTCTCGTTGTTGGAGGTTCAGGACATCGCGCCCGACGGCAAACTGTGGATGAAAGATATATTCCGTGCAGGAGAGGATCGGCTTCTCGTGATTGACCGGACGACAGCCTCGTCGGTCAGCAGGTTCTCGCTGCTGTTGTCGTGGTTTTTGCCGCTTCCACATTACACCCGGATCTCTGGAGTGACCGTAGTCCGAGTGGACAGGGAGACGGTTGAGACCTGGAAGGCCGAGCTGGCGCGCTCTTGGAAATCGGCGCGATTGAAGCGCCGTGGGCTGACGCGGGAGGAGCACCTGGCCAGCACGCTTCATTTGCAAATTCAGCGAATCACGGACATTGGGAAGGAACGTCAAATGTCAATGATCAGGGGTCTTGATTTTTGCCGGGCGATTGCCCAGTTCAAGATGAATGCACCCTACGGCGAAATCGCGGCTGCTTTGGCAAGCAAACCGGAAATGCAACCCACGGAGCCGAAAGCTGGGGATGGATTTGACAAGCCTTTGCTGGAGTTCGCCTGGGTGCGACGCGGTGAATCCAAGGCGCTGGAAAAGGAGATGATCGCCCAGTTTCAACACTCGGACTCCGATGAATCCGTGGGGGGTCTAGCCACCTTGAGGGTTTATGCTGATCGCATGGTTTTGGAAACATTCAGTCGACAGAAATATGATTTTGCGCGGGGCCTTTTAGAACAGTGGTTTGGAACCAAACTGAGTTTTCAATCCGAGTCCATTGAAGATGTAGCCAAGATGATGGCGAAAAAAGGTATCGAGGAGAGTCGGACGCCTGGCGCTGCAACTACAGTTTCGCCCTATGCGATTCTTGCCAGTGGCAGCAAGACTCCCGATGCAAGGCAGGTGCCCCAATCCACTCCAATACCTCCAGAACTTGCGAGAGGGGCGATCCAAGCATTTTATGACGACCGCTACAGGAGGAAGTTTGCGGACGAACCCGTGCCAATGCTGGACAATGCAACACCGCGCGAGGCATCTCGGCGGAAGGATCTGCGCCCACGTTTAATCGAATTAATGAAGATCCACATCCAAGGGATCGAAGAAACCAACCAAAGAGAAGGAACACAACTCAGCCTGGATTGGTTGTTGGACGAATTGGGGGTCCCTGAGTTGCGGTCGCGCGGCTGAAGTTTCATCCCCAGTGTTCATCACAATACCAGGGGGACTTCTGCTAAGGGTCCGTGCAAAAATAACTTCGGATTTTGGCGGGAGCGCTGCCAGGCAAGATGCAAGACGCGAGGAACCCTCCTCCGCCAAGGCTTCGGAGGACAGGGGCGCACCCGCCCGCCGAAGCCTCGGCGAAGGCGGGTCCCCCAAGGTGGGGCTGTAACTGACGAGCAACGCGGCAGATGGCCTGGCACCGCCCCGCCCCGGAGGGCTGGGGCCTCATGACATTGTGGCTTTGTTACTCATTCGTCACAGACCGGGAGG
>SYMW01000234.1 GCA_005805305.1 Verrucomicrobiales bacterium | reverse complement strand
TAAATGCGCGGCGCGTCTCCGGCCTCTTGGAGGTTCATGCCGAAATCGACCAGATTCACGACAATTTGAACATGCCCTTGAGGTTGCATATCCCCTCCCATCACGCCGAAACTCACGAACGGCTTGCCTTCTTTTGTGATGAAGGCGGGAATAATAGTGTGAAAGGGGCGCTTCCGGGGCGCATACACATTTGCCTCTCCCTCTTTCAGCGAAAAAAGTTCCCCACGATCCTGGAGCACGAATCCCAGACCTTCTGGAGTCATCCCCGACCCCATTCCCCTGAAGTTGCTCTGTATGAAACTCACCATGTTCCCCTCCTTGTCTGCCGTCGTCAGGTAGATCGTGTCGCTGATTCCCAAGGCGGGGTTCCCCGCCTCCACGGTCGTGGACGCCTTATTAGGATTAAGCAATTTCCGCCGCGCCTCCGCATAGGGCTTGGAGATTAGTTCTTTTACAGGCACTTTTGAAAACTCAGGATCCGCGTAAAATCGGGCTCGATCCTCAAAGGCAAGCTTTTTGGCCTCGACGAACAAATGCACATAACCCGCGCTCCCAAATCCCAGGCTCTTGAGATCGTAGGCCTCCAAAATATTGAGCATCTGCAGCGCCGCGATCCCTTGGGTGTTAGGCGGCAACTCCCATACATCGTAACCGCGGTAGTTCGTGGAAACCGGATCAACCCATTCGGATGTGTGAGACGCGAGGTCTTCTTCGGATAGAAAACCTCCCTGCTTTTTGAGGTAGTCCGCGATTGTTCTTGCGACTAGCCCCCGATAAAATGCGTCGCGCCCGCCGGCCGCGATTTTTCGAAGAGTTCCAGCCAGCGCGGGGTTCCGAAAAATCTCACCCTTTCTCGGAGCCCGGCCTCCCGGCATGAAGACCTCCTTGAACCCGGGATACAGTTCTAGCCGCGCCGCGTTCCCGCGCCAATCGTCCGCGATGATTTCACTCAGTGGAAATCCATCCTCGGCGTAACGAATCGCGGGCCCCAAGATCACTTCAAAGCTCAAACGGCCAAATCTCTTGTGAAGTTCGACCCATCCGTCCACACATCCGGGAACCGTGACAGGCAATGGGCCGTAGGGGGGGATCTTGGTGAATCCTTGCTTCTTAAAATGCTCTAAGGTCAGCGTGGCCGGCGAACGGCCGCTGGCGTTGAGTCCGTGTAGCCGAGCGGAAGTGGAGTCCCAAACAATGGCGAACAAATCCCCGCCAATCCCGTTGCTCACGGGCTCGACCAATCCCAAGACCGCGTTTGCCGCGATGGCGGCATCCACTGCGGTCCCGCCCAGCTTCAATATCTCAAGCGCGGCCTGAGTCGCGAGAGGCTGGCTGGTTGCCGCCATTCCATTTCTCGCTATCACTTCGGATCGCGACGCAAACGCTAGGCCAGAGGGCCGATCGCCGCCGCGGGCGATCATGGACAAAGCGGACAAACACATAATCCAAAGCATGGGAGTCATCACACACCCAATTCAACCAGAACCTCCATTTGTTGTGAAGTCTCATGACCGCTTGCCTCGGTCCTCCCGTCTTCTGGTCCTATCCAACTATACGGTCTCGCCTTCTCCGTTTCTAGGCATTAGGATCTCAAGTCGTGTTCCGGTTTTGGCCAGCCGCGATCCTCTTTCTGATTGTCATTGACCTCTTCGTGGGAGGTTGGTGGTGGTATTCGAAGAAGGACCGCCGATACGATTCTCTCATCATCAACGCCTCGCGACGGTATCAGATGGATCCGGCGCTGATCAAAGCCGTGATCTGGAAGGAAAGCGGATTCAACTCAACGGCCCGGGGTCGCGCGGGCGAAATTGGGCTCATGCAAATCCGCAGCCTCGCAGCCCAAGAATGGGCTGAAAGCGAGAGGATTCGGTTCTTTGTGGATGCGAGTCTCATCGATCCGTCCACCAATACACTCGCGGGATCGTGGTATCTCGGCAAACTGCTGAAGCGCTATCGCCACACCGACAATCCGATCCCCTACGCCCTGGCGGATTACAACGCGGGAAGATCCCACGTCATCCGCTGGAAAACGGGTGCAGCCGAAACTAATAATCTGGAATTCATCAAGAATATTTCCTTCCCGTCCACGCGGCAATATATCCGCCAAGTCCAGGAGAGGCATCGATTTTACAAAGAAAAAGTAATGGCCATGAAATAGAACATAACTTTCTGCAACTCTGGGTTTCTTCGCCGTGTTCCCCATCACTGATGAAGACGACATTCTACTCGGAATCACAGTTGAGCCCGGCAAAAACCTCCTCCACCCGCCCTCCTTCCGACCCCTCAGAGCTTCCATGCAAGCAGCGCACTCAGGCCAGGCCAGCTTCGAGCACCGTTCCCGCGCTGCGTGGTGAGTGTCCCCCATCCTACGAGGCAGCATCTCCAGTCGCAGCCAAAATTACGTGGCAAACAGCACGGCAAACCCAAGCGCCTGAGTCCGCAGCCACGGCCCGCAACCTCACTCGGTCAGGCACGGAACTTTACTCTCCTCCCTTCGATGCCGCTGAGGGTCTCCTGTTCTTAGTCCTCATTGGCACCTCGATCCTCTGCATCACTCAAAATGCTGCTTCCACCGCTGGATGGTTTCGGACTCTTCCCATGCTCCTCGAGTTTTTTGAGGGACTCGCCGGATGACGGTGCCAGCACACGACACCCTGGAGCACTTTTGGACCATTCAGAATTGATGTGAGTTTTCCTCGTGCTCGAAGTAGGTTGACGATCGTCGAACGTCACCCAACTTATGAGCTCGATTCCAGGAAGACCTTCGAACACGATCTGGATCGTTCCATTCGCCATCGTGGCGCTCGTGGCGGCCTTCGGGTGGTGGGGCAAGATCTGGCTTCATAGCACGGTCGAAGCCCGTTTGAGGAGCGAACTCAAGGCCACCCTCGACGCCAATGTGACGGCCCTCGAAATCTGGACCACAAACCAGATGAAATTGGCCATTTCTTTGTCCGAAGACTCGAAGTTCTCCGACCTCGCACTCCGGGTCTTGTCACAGGGCCGGAACACGAACAACTCACAAGAGCCGATGCGCCCCGGTTCAGTGCCCGGCTCCGCCGAGCTCGCGGAGCATTTGCGAGCGCGACTCGCCAGAGTGGGCTACAGCACGGCCCAGTTGGTGTCCACGAACTTGCTCGTGGTTGCAAGCTTTGGTCGAGGACGGGAGCGGTCTGCGCACCCAGTCTTGGAGGAACACAAAGCCAAATATTCCGAGCTATTCGCCGCCGCGGAACCAGTCATTATCACGCCATTCAAACCCCCGAACCGCGCGCAAGGCGGTCGGCCTTCTCAGTTCGACAGGTGGCGTGGCACTGGAGGCGCGGTCAGGGTGGCCACCAATTCGTTTTCGAAAACCGGCTCCTCGAGCGATGGGAACCCTTCAACCCCTGCAGGAATTGACCGAGATCGAACCCCCTTCCCACGGCCAATCGGAAGCGGTGCCATGGGGGATGCACGCGATCGGCGTGGCGATCTGACGCTCATGCAAGTGGCCGCGCCGATACGCGACCAAACAGGGGTCGTGAAAGGCGCGCTGTCGTTGATCATCAACCCGGACCACGAATTCACGCGAATCCTATCGATCGCTCGATCCGGCAATTCCGGGGAAACCTACGCTTTCGATCAACACGGGCTCATGATCTCTAGGAGCCGGTTCGACGAGTCGCTTCGAGCCCTTGGGCTCATCGAAGACCGACCCGGATCCAGCTCAGCGCTGAATCTCCGGCTAGGGGATCCCGGGCAATCGAATGCCTCGAAGTTCAACCCCAAAGACTCGAAATCTCAATCGCGTCCGCTGATCCGTCTGGTGGCGGAGGCCATCGAGGGGCGGTCGGGGGTGGAAACAAAACCCACCCGTGATTATCGAGGCACGCCGGTGGTCGGCGCCTGGCGCTGGCTGCCGCAGCACGGGTTCGGAGTCGCCACCCAAATCGACTCGGAAGAGGCTTATCAACCTCTCCGAGTGTTGACGCGCGTCTTTGCCGCCCTCGTTTTGCTGCTCACGGTTTGCGCGACCAGTCTGTTCCTCTTTACGTATCGCAACGTTGCCTGGCGCCAGCGTCTGAAGGAGGCCGAACTGAAGCTCAAACAGCTAGGACAGTACACCCTTCAGGAAAAGATCGGCGAGGGAGGCATGGGGATCGTCTATCGCGCCCATCACGCGTTGTTGCGCCGCGAGACCGCGGTGAAACTTCTGCTGCCCGCTCGCGCCAACGCCTCCGCGATTCAGCGATTCGAGCGCGAGGTGCAGATGACCTGCCAGTTGACTCATCCAAACACGATCCAGGTCTATGATTATGGACACACTCCGGAAGGCATTTTCTATTACGCGATGGAGTATCTGCGAGGGTTGAACTTAAGCGATTTGGTCCTCCGCTACGGATCCCAACCCGAGCCGCGGGTCATTCATCTGCTGATCCAGATCTGTGACTCCCTCTCGGAGGCACACGGTCTCGGGTTGGTCCACCGCGACATCAAGCCCGCCAACGTGTTCCTGTGCGCCCGAGGCGGCATCCCGGACTCCGTGAAGGTGCTGGACTTTGGGCTGGTGCGAGAGTACGCTGCCGCCACCGCTACGGGCGAACTCGACCAAACGGGAGAGGAAACAATGCTGGGAACTCCCCTCTTCATGCCCCTCGAGGCGTTCAAAAGCGCGGCTCGAAATGATCCCCGAAGCGACCTCTATTCAGTGGGAGCACTGGGCTACCACCTGCTCACGGGACTAAATGCATTCGAAGCCGACTCGACGCTGGAACTGTACGAGAAACATCTCACAGAAACACCGATTCCACCCAGCCAACGCACCGCCAACCTGATCAGCGTCGAACTCGAGTCGATCATCCTGCAATGCCTCAGGCGGGATCCGAACCTGAGGCCGCAGAGTGCCGCAGAACTTCGCGACAAGCTCTCAAAGCTGCCTCGAGCCGCAGAGTGGGACAGAGCGGCCAGAACTTCTTGGTGGGCGCGATATCAACCAAAACCGGAGCCCGCATCGACAGATTCTGGCGTGAGCGGCTCCGAGTCGCGAAGTCTGATTGATCCCACGGTGAGAATCGACATGGGTCGGCGGCAGTAAAAACGACCCTGCTGCGGAGCTGCGGGCGTTGAATCCAAAGGACCCCGTTACTGAGGCTCGGAACCGAGCCTCGCTGCGGCGTTCTTGGTTTCAAATTCCTTGCACCAACCTTTGATCTCCGTGTCGTTGAATATCTTGCCGATCACCCGCCTCAACAACCCTTTCAAGTTTGGGTTCTCCAAATCGCGGAGGGAACGAATAGCCTCTTCCTTGTAGGTCTCCAACAGTGTTGTTGCTCGCTCGTCGGCCTTCAAGGTTCGGTACAACTCTTCAACCCGGCTTGAGTCGGTTGCCGCAGGAATCTGGCGGCGCCACAAGCTCTCGGTCAACTCTCGGGCTTCGTCATGGGATCTCTCATGCGCTACGGCGAGCAGAAGGCTCGGGCGCATGGCCTCGATGTCGTTCGTGTCGCCGCCCTTCCCCAAATCGCTCAAATCATCCTTGATTTGATAGGCAATGCCCAACGCCTCGCTGTAGGCGCTCAGAACTTCTTCCACCTCGTCGTAGGCGTTCGTTCCCGCATAAAGCGCCCCCAGCTTGAGAGCAACTTCGAATGCAGGGGCGGTTTTTCTCCTAAAAATGTCCAGCACTTGAAGCGATGTCAGGGGCCCTGGCGTCCGTGCCCAAGATAATTCCGCGCCTTGGCCTCGACACAACTCCCGCTGCCCTTCCGCCGCGACGTTGATCATTCGAAGGACCTGGCCTGGGCTTACTTTGCAAGACGCGATCAGCCGGTAGCCTTCGCCGATGAGCAAATCACCCACATTGAGCGCCACCGCCACGCCGTGCTCTGAGTGCAACGTCTTTTTCCCATACCGGATGTCATCGTTGTCCTCGATGTCGTCATGGATCAACGAGGCCTTGTGAAAACATTCGACCGCGACCGCCAGTTTTCTGAGATCGTCCGGCATTTTTTCACCGGGGGTGTCCCGCAGCGCTTGAAATGCCGCGGTTGTGAGAAATGGGCGCCATCGCTTGCCATCCCGCATCAGCCACTCGCGCGCTATCAGCTCCGTTTCCCCCTCGGCGCTGCCCATGACCAAGTCCAAGGAAGCCGGAGTGAACCAGAAATCGACATCGTCCCTGAGCGCGCCCAAATCCAATCGTCGAGTTTGATCGTCGCTCGTGAGGTGGATGTAATCCCAAACCCAATCGATATCGACCGTCGTGTCGATGCAATCGTCTTGAAGCAGCGGAACCGCCACGCCGGGCACTGCCGCCGCTTCCATGTAGGGAAACGCTCGTTCTAACACGCTCAAGCAACTCACGCCCACAATCGCCTCGATCTTGCCCGTTTGAATCAAGGACATCACAATCGCGGACCCTTCGGCGACCAAAACGGCGTAACCGAGGCGTTCGGCTTCGGCTTGCAGATCCTGGATGGAACAGAGGCCGCACTGTTTGCACAGCAGCCCGAACTCGTCGAAGGGAGCGGGGCATTTGCTTTCCACGCGCAGACACTTGGGGAGAAGCAGCAGCCGACGTTCGAACGGAACCGTGGCCAACGTCTCCCTCCATATCTCGTTGTTGATCAGAATACCGATGTAATCTCGGTAAATCTTGTCGCACTTCAGCATCTCGACAACCCTATCCGCGTGCTCGGCCAGTTGATCCAGAGGAATGGGGGGGACGGGATTGAACTCAGCAACGTAATGCCTCACCGCCTGGAGGATGTGGCTCCGCTCGCCGAACGTCTGCGGAATATTCTTCTTCGGTGTTCGGATGCGTTGTTGCGGCACAGGACGCGGGAGAGTCAAGGGCGTAAACGAAAGGGTGCTCGGGGCGCTCATAATCCTGGATTGATCTCGGCTGTTCGTAACGTGACTTTGCAATTCGACTTATTCAACTAGCTTTCATGCCTCCAGTGCACAAACGATGCTACCCCCGCCTCCAAATATGGAAACAGGCCCCACCGCGAATCAAAATTCTTGGTATGCCAACCGCTCATGCACTGTGACTTGCTGAACTAAATTTTAGCACTCGGGACGCGCTGCCTTCGGTGGATGCTCACCTCGGTCTAGTCGATGCGGCGTGGCTCTCCGCCTCCAGTTCCGGAACTCTGGGCGCCGCTTGATGACCGAGCTCACCACTCTTTCGGGCCAAATCATGCCCCGCGTTTTGATAGGCGTCAAAGTCGTTGAACCAAAATCTTTTCGACCATCGGTACATCCAATGACTCTCGGGGATCTCCTCCCCAGGCAGCCACTGGCTGAAGCGCGGGGTCATTGCGTTCAACTCTGCCATCGCGGTTCCTCGCAACGTCGTGTCCCGGGCGCCATGTTTCCGCACTAGATCTCCAACCAAATCCGGGCGCTCCAACACGACGCACCCGCGGGTTGCCTTGGCCGACAATTCTCGGAAATCACGCAAAAAACTCGAGTCCCGGATCGTCTCGTAAATCCCTCGCGGGTCAGTCGCGTCTTCAACCGCGAATTGAATGATCGGGCACGGCTCAATGCCGCCTGTCGGTCCAATATGATGACTCGCGCCGGTTGACATCGGACACAAGGAATTTCCGGAATGATCATAATAGGCGTCCACGATTCCAATGGGCACAACCGAGCGCATGGCCACGACGAATTTTCGGACCTCCACCAATTGCTCCGGCCTGAGAGCAAGCTCGGGGTTCATCTTCGGCCCGACCGGACGATAGGTATGGTACCAAACATAATGGGCGCCAAACGCCACCAACTCACGCAACCATTTCTCAGTCAACAACTCTCGAATATTCGTCTGGCACACGCTCGTCGCCACGCCCGTCAGGACTTTGGCGTCCAAGCAATGCCTCAGCCCCCGCAGGGTCTTGTTGTAAACATCCTTCCGCCCGCGCCGTTCGTCGCTCACGACCTCCCTCCCCTCAATGCTCACCAAAGGGGTTGCATTCCCAAGCTGACGAAGGGCCCTCGCCACCTTCTCGGTGATGAATTGGCCATTTGTAAATATTTGAAAATAACAATCTGGATGTGCCTCCAAGATATCCAACAACTCGGGATGCATGAAAGGCTCCCCGCCTAGCAATCCGAAAAAGCTGTTTCCATGCGCTTTGGCATCTTCAATAACCCGGTTCACAGTGCCCAAATCCAACTGCGACCGCGGCGCCTCCACATCAACCCAACACCCTTGGCACCGCAGGTTGCACGAATTCAAGATCGACAGGTAGAGGAACGGGGGAAAATACTCGCCTCGCTTGATCCGCCGCTTGAACTTCTCTACGGAAATCAGACCCTTGATCCCGAAATTCCACACGAACTTCCAAAGCAGCCGAGGAGCGGTCGTGCGGACGATGCGAGCGGCAAGTTGAGGAAACATATTCTTCACCCCTTCCCAGGAACGGCTGGCCGTTTCAATCCTCGGGAAACCTGAATCCAGGACTTCGTTGGATCCAGATTGTTCATGGAGTGTTTCCCTGCGCCTTGAGCGCCGCCTCAGCTTTCGCCTTTGCCTCGAGAGCCCGTTTTGCGATCTCCTCGGGAGAGGGCAGTGACATCAACACCTCGGCGGGAATATCTCCTGCTTGAGCCAGCTTCACCAAACATTTCTGCCGCTCCTTCAGGGCTTTTTCCGAATCCCGTTCCTTGGAAAACCGGGACTTGGCTTTATCGCTCCGCTCCCGGAGCATTTGATACACATCACCGCCCAGGAGCGCGGAGATGTCGATTTTCATCTTCTCGCGGTTCAGGTCCGACTCGCTCACGACGTCGCCATTGATCGGTCCGGCCTTGTACTTTGGGAACATGATCGCCGCCTCCGGGCACACGCGCGAACACGCGGGACAATTGGTCTTGCATTGATCGTTGTTCTGAACCTGGATCCTCTGTCCGGCATCCACTCCATACACGCCGAACAAACAAAAACTCAGGCACTGCATGCAATTGGTGCATCGATCGTAGTCGATGACAGGAAACCACGGCTTCCAAGCCCCCTGGGCTGCGGCGCCGGTTTCGCCCCGGAACGAGTCCGCTTCCGCCACCATGGCTACAACGTCGAGCCGGCTCGCGTTCTTGAGACGCACCCGCGGTTCGGCTCTTGCCTGGAGATCTCCCGCCGCTTCTTCGCCAAAACAGCCCAAAACCAACATCGGCTGCTCCCCATCCTCCGCCACCCGCCCGCCCACAGTCGTCCTCGTCACGGAATAGCCGCGGTCAAGCAGCGCGGACATCGCCTGGTATCGGCGATCGTTCTCGAATGACTGGCTGCCGCCGCCTTCGTAAAGCACCACTCGGAGCGTTTGTTCATCTTTCAAGCTCATAATCAAAAAATCTGCCGCCTGCCCCTGACAACTCCAAGCCACCAATCCCCATCGGTCTCCCGGTCCGGAACTAGCTTCCCGAGGGACCCGATTTGTCAGGAGGCAAATTCGGGCTCAGCGTGTCCGCAACGAGCTTCAGCGACGCGTCGGCGGCTGTCTCAATCCGCATATTGACGACCTCGCAATGCTGAATCTCCAAGGGAGCGCCCGCGGCGTTAAATAACCACTTCACAGCACGGGGATAGCATGCGGCAATTTTTAATGTTCCATCGCCAGCCAGCGTTTTCAAGCTCGGATCGCGCCTCGCCGACATCTCGCATAAGTCCGCCACCGCATCGAACGGCAGGCCCGAATCGCACAAACTGCGCAGGACGGACTCCTTCACATCCTTGGGGATGACTTGAGCGTAGGCACAGTGGCAGTATAAAACTCGGGGTCTGGTCATCGTTTGTCTAAGTGTTCCGCCCTGAGATTAACCCTCAGCACCTGAACCCCGCAATGAGAACCTCGCTCACCCAGCAACAAAGGGTCAGCGAAAAGACAATTCGAGGGGGCGCCTGGCTGATCTCTCGGCCCGTGGGCGGTGCTCCCACAAAAACCCGAGGTCAAATCACTGGGATCGACTGGCTGTCGAAGCGGTGAGTCGGCGTTGGTTTCCCCGGCCTGAAGGCTTCTCTGTGAACCGTTCGAATCGCGAGCCCGGGCTGCCCCTCCCGTAATGTTCGAAGTCCATCGTCGAGCGCGGCTTCGAGGGTCTCGGGGCCTGCTTCCGCCCTCAGGTTCACCACCAACTCGCCGCCAAGAACCCAATCTTCCATTTCCTGAGTCAGTTCGGAGACATAATCATTTCGAACTAAGTTCATCGCCACCATCCCACCCAAGCCGGACTCTGGCGAAAACGTCATCTTCAGATGCGCCACTTCCGCCCCGGTCGACGCCAATCGATCACGCATGAACCCGCCGAAGCAACGGACCAGCTCATTCGGGTCGAACGTCTCGATGCTGGTGAGGGATAAAGTGCTGTTGAGCCAGCCCAAGAGTGCTTCCCCTTGGGCGTAAACCTCGTAGTTGACGTCCATCGGCTGGCCTCCAAGGGGGCGGGATCCTGAGGCCGCCTCAAACCATTCATCCATGCCCCGCCCGTTTCGGGCGGACACCTCGAAAATGCGCTTCGTCGGATACAGCTCCATGAGTTTAGCCTTGAGAAGAGTCACACGCTCCTCCCCCACAAGATCCACCTTGTTGATGACCACAAAGTCCGCCTCCTCCACCTGCTTGCGATAGATGTACACCACTTTGTCCGAAAACAAACTCCCGTCCTCCAAGCCAAAAACACGCATCGCCCGGATGGGGTCCAAAACCACGCTTAGAGGACAAATCTCGAAGTTGTCCCCGTAAATTCGGCGCAACGGATAAACCACCGTGGCCATCAGATCGGTGCAACTTCCCACAGGTTCCGCGATGAACACATCCGCCTGTGTGGCGGCCGTGAGATTCTTCGTCGCCTCCATCAGCGAATCGAATCGGCAGCAAAAGCAGCCCCCGGTGATTTCCTCCGTGGGAAATCCTCGAGATCGAAGCAAAGCCGTGTCCACTAACCCTCTGCCCTGATCGTTGGTGATCAACCCCACCTTGACTCCGCGATCCACCAGCCACTGGCCAAGCTTTGAAATCGCGGTGGTTTTGCCTGCTCCAAGGAATCCGCCGACCATGATATAGCGCGGTTTCAGCGATCCAGCGCCACCGAGGAGGTCTGCTTCGATGCCGGTTGATTTCCAATGGGACGATTTCATTCGATGCGTTCTCCTTTTTGTTTCTCCAGGATCCTATCTATCGTTTCATCCAGCAAGTCACGATACGCCTCCACCCCCATGCAATGCGCGTCGGGATTGCCTTCGACTTCATACAACCAGCCTTCTCCGTACGGGTCCTTGTCCACGAGCCCGATCTTTTGTCTCAGACCCGGATTCCCCCCCAGGAAACGGCCCGTGGCGATGCAATAAAGATCCGAGATGGCCTTGAATCCTTCAATCCATCCGACGATTTGGCCAGGTCGCACGGCTGCGCCCGGCTCGATCTCAAACCCGTGATCCACCATTTCCCCCAGCATTCGCGTTGAAAACCTAGTCAGCCCGATTCTCCAACGCCCGCCAGGATTCCCGGAAATCCATGAGTGCGCGGGGCTGTAAAGGTAATCCATTGGCAAATGGGTCACGAAATGCGATCGCCGATAAAACAAAGTGTTGCCGCGCGCAGTTGACATGCGAATCTTTCAAAGCCAAGCCTGTGCATTTCATGGGTCTTGGCAAGCTGGAATGCTCGAAGAACGAATCCTCCTCGCCACTCACCCTAAAGTCTGGCATTTAGAGGGCTGTGGGCATCACACCGCGACAACTCGAACAAATGCAGAACCGGCTCACGCGTCGAAAACGCGAGCCCACGCCGGCGTTCGATTCCTCGCCTCCGGATCAATCCCACACAGCGCTCAACCAGGTCATCCTTGGCGTCGATCCATCCCTGCGCGGCACCGGCTACGGCGTCCTTCGGGCCGGAAAACCACGACCCACATCCCTCGCGTTTGGCACGATCAAATGCCCTCCCAATTGGGAGCGATCGCGCTGCCTGGCCAAGATCGCCCAGTCGCTGCGCGACGTGCTGAAAGCCCACCAGCCCACGAAATGCGCCATCGAAGGCCTCTTCTTCGCTCAGAATTTGCAGACCGCCCTCATCATGGGCGAAGCCCGCGGGGCCGTCCTTGCCACGGTGGCCGAGGCCGGGCTCGAGATTTTTGAGGTCGCTCCTCGAAAGGTGAAACAAGCCATCGTCGGCTACGGAGCGGCCCAGAAGCATGCGGTGGCGAAAATGGTCCAACGAATGCTCCACCTCCCGGAAGTCCCCGATCCCGACGCCGCGGACGCCCTCGCCCTTGCTCTCACCTTGGTTCAGGAACAGAACCGCTTTTCCTTGTCCAGACCCCGAAAGATATGATCACTTTCCTGCACGGCACCGTCGTTTCTTCGCTCCCCACCCTAGCCGTCATCGACGTGGCCGGGATCGGTTACGAGGTGCTGATTCCGCTCTCTTCCTATGACCGCTTGCCAAAGCCAGGATTACCCGTCCGCATCCTGACGCACCTTTCGATTCGAGAGGACGCGCATGTGCTGTATGGATTCCTGACAGAAGAAGAGCGGGATCTCTTCCGCATGCTCATCCACACCGTCAGCGGCATCGGCCCGAAAATTGCCCTGAACGTTCTCAGTGGCATGAGCGTGAAAGCATTTCGCGGCGCGGTAGCCGAGGGCAACGTGAAGGCGTTGTCAGCCATTTCCGGAGTGGGCAAGAAAACCGCGGAGCGCATCGTGGTTGAGCTCAAGGATAAAATTGGCCCTTCAGGCGCATGGGAAGCGAGCAGCGCTGGCCGGGCCGTTTCGGACCCCGAAAGACGCCTCATGGACGCGGTGCTCGCGCTCCTCGCGCTGGGCGTCAAGCATCCCGAGGCCCAAGACAGCGTTAAAGCATCCCAAGCCCTGCTCGGCCCCCAAGCAACGGTCGAAGAACTCGTGCGAGCCTCGCTCAAAAAGGGAAATGCCTGAGGTGCCCGACTTGCCTCGACAATCCAACCGATCCTCGGGGCCTGTCGTGCCGCACTCTCCCCAGTGGCACCAACGCGCGATCGCGGCGGTGTTGTTCGGACTGGAATGGTTGCTCACAAAAAGCCTTCGCTTCGAGTGGGTCGATCACAGTGAATTATCGGGACGCGCCGCCGACCGCCCCATCATCTACTGCATCTGGCATAACCGCCTGGCTCTGTCGATGTACCTGCATCGCACGCATGTTCGGCGAAGCCATCCCAACCCAAACCTGGCGGCGCTCGTGAGCGCCAGCAAAGACGGCGCCCTCCTGGCGGCGATCCTGGAACGATTCAACGCCCAACCCGTGCGCGGATCCAGCAGCAGGCGCGGGCAGCAGGCGCTGCTAGAGCTGCTCACTTGGAGCGAAAAAGGATACGATCTCGCTATCACTCCGGACGGCCCGCGAGGCCCCCGATATTCCATCCAGCGAGGCATCATGACCCTGGCTCAAATCACGGGTCATCCTATCATTCCCGTGTCGTTTTCCTGCGCTTCCAAAATCACTCTCAGGAGCTGGGATCGATTCGTGATTCCGCTCCCCTTTTCTCGCTGCCGAATCCAACTGGGCAAGCCGATCCTGGTACCCAAAAATGCGTCCGAAGAGGATCGAACGGCCCTGCGTGAATCCCTGCGTCAAGCCATGCTCGCCATCACCCAGGACTGAGCCGAGCCCGGCCGGGCGCCCTACCGCTTCACCGCGCGATAATAACGCCTGCCATTTCCGATGCCGTCCCGATCCACAATCCTCACCGTCTGCCCCCGAACGGTGCTGGTGAACACCGGCGCCCACGTGTCCAGATCCGGCGAAGCCTCGACCACGACGCCGAACACTTCCTGGCCCGTCAGATCAAATTCGATGGATCCCTCCGGAGTTCGCAGCACCGATCCCAGTCTGTAAGGCCGCACCACTCCCGAGACCCGCATCGTCCAATTTCGGGTCTGTTTCAAAACACTTTGAGGATCATTTCGGACAAGCGCCGTGGTGTCCGTCACCGCTAACTGCACCGAGTGATCGCCGTTCCCCAGATCATCCGCGCGCACTGTCAGTTGAGGCGAATCGTTCAAAGGAATCGGGAGGCCATTCAAAGCCCACGACACCCGCAATGAGTGTGTCGAAGGTCTCAGCAAGACCGCCTCGAAACTCATGGATGCTCCCCCGGCGAGGGTGATGAGGCCGGGCTGAGGCGTCAGCGAATCGATGGGTTGGATCAATCGATAGGTTCGGAGCACATGCGCCTCGGCGCACACTTCGCAGAAAGGCACCCCCAGACTATTCATCAAGCAGTTCAGTTTCGGACGGTACCAGCCAACGCTGTGAAAATGCGCGCCTTCAAACAAACCCACGACCGCTGAATACGCGGCGGTCTCAGAGGTGGGAATGGGAGTGCTTTCCAAAATCCAGCTCTTCCACTTAATGAAATCGCGCCGCATTTCCTTGGTGGTGTTGGGCTCCTCGATGTCGGGGTAACCAGGAAAGGGAGTGTCGTATTCATCGCCGAGCCCCGCGAAGGAGTGCCCGATCTCGTGGACCAAAATCTCCGCCGAAGACTGGTTCACAGACGCGATGGCGGGAGTCCCGCCGGATCCGCCATAAGTTGTGTCGTTCACGATCATCAAAGCCAAGTCATAATCAGGGAGGAAACGCCTCAATAGAGTCTGCACTTTCCCAGCACCCGCGTTGTAGTTGCCGTTCAAGTCATTCGGCGGGATCGTCAGCAGCCTCTCAATGCCATAGCTCTCGAATGTGCTGTTGAAATAGGTGTCCTTGAACTTGTTCGCCGATGGATGGTCCGAGCCGGATTCGGCGGACGGAACCTTGATGAGGAAAACGTTGCAGTAATTTCGATATGCAGCCCAAGGCGGCGTGCTGAGGAGGTAATCCGCGGCTTTTTGCGCGTCTTTCTCAAAGTCCACCAATTGCGAAACCTGGTAACCTTCGGAAAGCACCACGATATTGATGCGGTTCGAGTTGGAACCGTTGTTGAGAAGTTGCTTGAACACCGGCTCATTTAGACCGGCGGGAGCCACGTTCGCGGGCCTCTCTTCGCGCGCGGAAGCGATCGGAAAATCACCGATCAAGTCGTCCTCTTCCAAGCTCGCGACAGGCGCTCCGCCCGTGGAGTGCCGCAGGACGACGCGTGAAGAGCCCGGGGCAAAAGGGATGCGAACCGTGAACTCACGCTGAAAATCGACGACAGGTCTCCTCACCAGCTCGCGAGGCCTCGCAAGCTCCTCGTGCTCCAATGACAAGCCAATCTCTTCGCGCTGAACCACGCCGGATCCAACTTCTCTCCCTTCCGGATCGCGCAGCTCAAAGTGGACCCCCCTCTCGAGTGAACTCCTTGGGGCCTTTAATCGGCCACGCACGCGCACCGCCTCGACCAACTGACCCCGAGAGCCGTTTTCTTCCCTGATCACCCGAAGGAACAATATTTCGGAATCATCAGCTTCACCTGCCGTGAACGAAGCTCCACCGCTTCTCGCGGAAATCATGGGCAGCAGCGCGAGACACGCGGCCACCGTCCTAAGAGTAAAAATTCTGAAGCATCTCAACACGGGCTGATCTTAAACCGGTTGAGACATTTCGCAACGAAGTAACACCTGTTCCGGCAACGAAACACCCCGATCCACCCACACTCCGGGGGGGCGAAATGTCCGCATGCCCAGAGGAAGGCGAGCAGACTCGCGATCAAGACTTCAGTGTCCCCTCAGCTCATGAGTTTTCAAAGTGCGGCATCGGCTCGAGCACGCCTGCGCGAAGCAGGCGCGTCGTGGTTGCCACATCGGGGTGCCACAGTTTCCGGCCACGCCGTTCGTGGTCCTCTCGAGTTGAACCCCCGTGCAGGAGATCATTGAGTTCCAAGAAGCGTCACCTCGCAGGCTCGCTCGATCATCCACAAGAACGCCACACCCGCAATCAACACCGACCCTCCGAAAAGGATTAACTTCTGATAAAACCAAGCTCTTCTCGCTGAAAATGCGGCGGGCAAAAACACGCTCACGATCGCGAGTTGGCCCGACTCGACGCCTAGGTTGAAGCTCAGAAGCGCAGAAAGAACGGATTCACGATCCAATTCCATTTCAGCCATCACCCCCGCGAATCCAAACCCGTGGACAAGCCCGAATCCGAAGGCGACCAGCCATCCGCGCTCCCGAAAAAGGGGCTTCAAATTGTTGCAGGCCGCGATCACGACCGACGCCGCGATCGTGGATTCGACCCATCGCGACGGAAACCGAGCCCAACCCATCACCCCAAGTCCAAGCGTAATGGAGTGTGCGATTGTGAAAGCAGTCACCACCTTCACCACCTCCCACAGGGCTTGGCGAAACACCGCCACCCCTTCCCATCCCCCATCCGGGCGCCTTGTCACCACAGAGGGCAGCAGCAAAGCCACCAAAAAAAGCACATGGTCGTAGCCTGTCCAAATGTGCCAAACCCCGTCCTTGAAAAAAGTCCAGGCCTGCTGCCAGGGTCCCATCGACGACAAATCGAATTCATGGCATGGGGACATTCCCGAAAAAACAGCCGTGGCGGATTGGCCTCGGATCTCCACGGTCACAAATCCTCGATGCAGCGGATCCAAATCCACGAAGGTCCGGTAGCAAATCTTGAGGCGATCGGGCGGCGCGGAGAAATCGGCCGCGATTTTCAATGCCGCGTAGGTGGCATCCTCCAACCGGCTCACCGCCACATCCTCAACCCTCAACTCATAGGGCTTGCCGTCAGCCAAAAGCTCAAGATGAGTGATCGCATAAGCCTTCACTAATCGCTCGCGAGCCTTTAACTCCCCCCAGGTGATCGCCCCATCGCTGTTTTCATCCAGGCCAACCGCGAAATCAAGATCCGCCAAGGCCAAATCCCACTGCCCGCGCGCGGCGGCGCCATCGATGGCCATCTTCACAAACCCATCGCTGGCCCGGTGCGCCTGGCAAAGCGGCGCCATGGCCATGAATAACAACAGGGCCAAACACACAAATGGCCCCCCCCAACCTAATCCATGCCACTCATCGGGAATGACCGGTCCTGAAGGAACATTGGAGGACCTAGACATCATCTCGCAGCCATCGCCTCCCCACGATCGATTCACAGGATCGAGAAATATTTTGGCAACGGAGTCCCCAACTGCATCGCAGCGGGAGCGCGCGGGAACGATCGCCGAACCGGGCATTCGAGCATCCAAGCGCAATCTGGATTGAGAGTGGGATTGGCACGGCGGAAGGAAATCTAAAGAATCAGGAAAGACAGACAATTCATTTTCCTCAAAACTGGCGGTCGAAGTCTTCGCTTGCCTTGACCGGTTTCCAATAGGAATCCGTCGGAGCACTCCGCCGCAGCCCCAGCACATCTTTTCCGAGAGCCCGGAGCAAACAGGCAATAGGGGTCAACACAAACAAGAACATCACACCGAGAAGGAGCCGTCCCATCACCTGGCCCAGGTGAAAACTGCCCGTCATTAAAAGCCTGTAAACAGGCCGGATGAGGCGCGGCCAAACAACCGAAACGACAAGCACCGCGCCCACGGCCACGAATGCGAGCGACAACTCATCTCGCATCGAGGGCTTCCGAACCCACATCAGGCCGAGCCCGGCGAATGCGAACGCGGCTCCGGCCACCGCGAATTTTCGCCATTCTTTTGGATCCTCGCTGAGCTTGAGCTTCATGGTTAATCCAGTTGCGGCTCGTGGGTGGGAGGGATTGATGCATTGGGCTGTTCGGAACGTTCCATGATGAAAGATCCGACCACCAAAAAATCCATCTGAGTATTCATGAAACAGCGGTACGCGTCATCCGGCGTGCATACAATCGGCTCGCCCCGAACATTAAAGGAGGTGTTCACCAACACGCCACATCCCGTTTCGGTCTCGAAGGCCCGCAGCAAGAGCCAAAGCAGCCGGTTTTGCCGCTCAGTGACGGTCTGGATCCGGGCGGAGTAATCGACGTGGGTCACGGCGGGGATGGTGGTTCTTGACTCCCCTATTCGTTTCAGCCCATGGGCGCCCTGCGAAACGCTCAAGCGCAATTCCGGCTTGATGGATCCCACCAGCAACATGTAGGGCGACTCCGCTTCCAAGTCGAAGTAGTCGTGGAGACGCTCGAGCCTGACCACGGGCGCGAAAGGCCGGAAGGACTCACGAAATTTGATTTTGAGATTCAACTGGCTTTGCATTCGCGGCGAGCGGGCGTCGCCCAAAATCGACCGATTTCCGAGCGCCCTGGGGCCAAATTCCATCCGGCCTTGCACCCAGCCAACGACCTTCTCTTGAGCCAGCAGAGCGGCCGTGCGTCGAAGAAGCGCACTCTCTTCGAGGCGCTCGTAAACGGCTCCATGAGCAGCCAGCGCCCTCTCGATCTCGGCATCGGAGAAACACGGACCCAATAACGCGCTCTTCATCGAATCGCCTGGGGAGGACTGTCGAGCGCGCGTGCGAGCGCCCTTGGTTCCTCTCCCATGCCACACCGCCAGCGCGGCTCCCAGGGCGCCGCCGGCATCGCCAGCGGCGGGTTGGATCCAAATCCGATCGAAGATCTTTTTCCTCAGGATGCGCCCATTGGCCACGCAATTCAAAGCGACGCCGCCCGCGATGCAAAGATTGGGAAGTCCCGTGAGCTCCCGAACCCGGCGCGCCAGTCCTTCCATGAGTTCCTCGGTCACTCGTTGAATGGAACTGGCCACATCCATGTGCCGGCTTTGGATAACTTCCTCAGGAGCGCGTGGCGGCCCTCCAAAGAGCCGGTGAAACTTGTGGTTCGTCATGTCCCAGCCACGCAGGAAATCAAAGTATTCGATGTTCATCCAGAAGGATCCATCCGGTTTGACGTCCAGGAGGTGATCATAAATGGCCCCCACGTATCGAGGCTCCCCGTATGGGGCTAACCCCATCAGTTTGTACTCCCCCGAATTGACCCGAAAACCACAATACGCCGTGAACGCCGAATAAAGCAGCCCCAATGAATGCGGAAATCGAAGCTCTTCCAGCAACCGCAACTCGTCCCGGGCTCCCCGGCCCACGGTAGTAGTCGCAAACTCTCCCACGCCGTCCACCGTGAGAATCGCGGCCTCGTCGAAAGGCGACGGATAAAAAGCGCTTGCGGCGTGCGCCTGGTGGTGCTCGGTGAACAGGATGGGGCAACCGCTTTTCAGTCCGGGCAGTTCCGCCGCCATCGTTGACCGCAAATTCAGCTTTTCACCGAGCCAAGACGGGAGCACTTTCGTGAAGGTGCCGAATCCTGAAGGAGCTACGGCCAAATAACTCTCTAAAAGACGGGCGAACTTCGTGATAGGCTTGTCATAGAAGACCGCCGCATCGATGTCCGCTGGCGTCAGCTCGGCCGCGCGGAGGCAGAACTCCACTGCGAGCGACGGAAATCGCTCGTCGTTCTTCCGACGGGTAAACCGCTCTTCTTGTGCCGCCGCCACGATCTCCCCATCGCGTATCAAGGCCGCGGCGGCGTCGTGATAGTAAGCCGAGATGCCTAAAATGCACCGCATGACATCGGGCTACATGAACGGATACATGAATGGCGCCAAAACCGAACTCGAACCAAACACGAACAATGCCGCGAGACACAGAAGCAGGAAGAAAAGCGGCACGAGCCACCATTTCTTTTCCTGCCTCAAAAAAACCACGAACTCTTTCGCAAGCCGCCACATGAACCGGCTACGTGTATGATTTTCTCACCTTCCTTGCAAAGCTAATCCGTCCTCGGGGCGTGTCTTGGCCTGGCGCCGGGGCGGCGAGGCGCCACCCAGGGGCCCCCCGCCGAACGTTCGCGTTCTCGATCAATTCCGGGAGAGGTCCTCCGGGGCGTCGGCGAGCACTTGATACGGCCACCCCTTCATCTTCAGGATGATCCTCCACAGTTGTTCCGGCCTCGGATGAAACACCAATTCGGCCGTGGCGGAGTGAGTGAGCCAAGCATTCCGCTTGAGCTCGCCCTCCAACTGGCCCGGCCCCCAGCCTGAGTAACCCGCAAAGACGCGCAAACGGCGTTCAGGAGAATGGGATTGGGCGCATTCCACCAACATCTCCAGGGAATGCCCCAAGGCCACGTCCTCCAAAACGATCGCGTCGGAGAGAAACGCCCCTGAGTACAGAAAGCTCAATGCGGTGGGTTGCACCGGCCCCCCTAAGAAAAGCGGCTGCTGCAGCATGCTCTCGGGCACTTCCTCGGTCAGCGCCCCCTCCAGCGTGCGCTCCATGAAGCGGTTCAACACCAATCCCAGGGCGCCTTGCTCGTCGTGCTGGCACATCAAAATCACCGTGCGGTGAAAGAAGGACCCCCGCAACTCGCCGCCGTCCAACAATAACTGGCCCTTTAGAGACTTGAATTTCTTGGGCATAGGCCCGACTGAGCAGGGGGTTACTGTCTTTCGAATTCTCCCTTCCCAAGGCGCTTGTAAACGGTAAAGCCGGCCTTCTTCGCGTCACTCACAGAGAGAGGCTTCAACTTCTGCGGAGAACTAAAGGCGGTGATCAGTTTGCGCACGGGCTTCTTGCAGGCCGGACATTTCGTCAAATCAGGAGCGTTGATGGGGCGCCGCAGCGTGAACTTTCCGCCGCAAGCCTTGCAGTCCCCTTCGGATAATTCGTATTCGTAGTAGGGCATACAACTTCGAGCCGACGAGTCCGGACGCGAACTCCGTCACTCCTTAATCATAGACGAAAGGACCGATGACGCCAACACCATGTTGCGACTCCGTCGATTTCGGGGCGATGTGAAGATCTTGACGACAGAAGCGGCGGCATCAGAGTTCAAGGCGCCAAATGTCAGCAACCGGCGCAACACTCAATCCACTGGATCGTTTCAAATCCACCCGCGCCTTCCGCGCGGCCTTGGATGCCCTCGCCAGCAATCAGCACATTTGCTGTTCGACGGTGACACAGGCGGCTCAGTCCGCAGTCGCCGCCTTGTTTGCCAACATGTCCGGCCGGCCGGCCGTCGTGGTGTGCGACGGCGTCAAACGACAGGAACAAGTGCACCAGGATTTGGAGACTTGGTCTCGGATTTTATCCCCGTTCGACAACGGAACGGGCGAGAGGAGGCTCCTATTCTTTCCCGCTTGGGAAGTCTTGCCGCACGAAACAAAGCTGCCGCATGTGGATGTCATCAGTGAACGATTAGAGGCGCTCGGCGAACTCCTGCGCCGAGCGGACTCGCCGACGCTCCCCCCCGCCGAGAGCCCGATCCTCACCACCACCGTCGCGGCGCTCATGCAAAAGACATTCCAACCATCGGAACTCGCCCAGCGCGCCAGAACGGTCCGAAGGGGCGACTCCATGGAACCCCTGGATTTCATCGAATGGCTCGAAGACCAAGGCTACGAACCCGAAGTCCAAGTGACCAAGAAAGGCGAAGTGGCTTTCCGCGGCGGCATCGTGGATGTTTACCCGCCTCCATTCAAGCTTCCCATCCGGATCGAGTTCTTCGGGACCGAGGTCGAATCCATGCGCCATTTTGATCCGGGCACGCAAATTTCTGAGGGCACATTGGAAGAAGCCTGCATTTGCCCAGCGGGTGAATTGGGGTTGCTCCGCCGTGCTGTTTTGATGGAGCAAGAAGGACCGCTTCGGCCACCGTCCCGCGCCCTGACGAAAGCCCCCTATTTTGGAACGTTGCTCGATTACTTGCCCTCGAATTCGATCTTGATCCTGCTGGAGCCAGCCTCGCTCGAAGAGCATGCGACGAGCTATTCCCAGCAAGTCCCCGAAGGCGACCGGCTGTTCCTTCCCTGGGCCGGGTTCTTAAAATCCGCGGAGCAATCCGGGTTCTCCATCGTCTCGATGTCGGAGCAAGAATCCGGCGAAACTCTCGGCCTCGATCCGTTGCCGAGGCAGCCCCCCCCCTGTTTCGATCTCCGTCTTGGAGGCCTCGACCCATACCGCCCCATCTCCGACCGGGCGCCCGATCCTCAAATCTCAGAACGTCAGCGACAAACGTTCCTCGAACAGCTCCATCGTTGGTTAAGGCAAGGCTATGTCATCAATGTGTTTTGCAACAACGAAGGCGAACGCCAGAGATTCCACGAGATCTGGATGGAACAATCCACCGACCTGTCGGGCTTGGCACAAAGGGATCCCCAGTCCAGTGTCCCAGCCCTTCCCGAAGGGATGGATTCTCGCGTCGCGCCCCTGGCCAGGGGATTTCTGAGCGACGACTCCAGGGCGGTGATCATCACTGACGCCGAGATCTTTGGCCGATATAAAGTGCAACGGGTGAGGCGGCTCAAACTCCACCAGGCGGCCGGCGTGAGGCCCATGGTGGAAGTCAACTTTTCCGATCTCGAAGCCGGTGATTTTGTCGTTCACCTCCAGCACGGCATCGGGAAATATCTCGGATTGCAATTGCTCCCGCCTCAACGATCGCGACGAGAGCCCGTCAAGAACGTCGCGCCGGACGAGAGCGGGCAGGAATGCCTGGTCATCGAATTCGCGCCATCGGATCCGGCTCAACCCGCGCCCAAGCTTTATGTGCCGGTCACCGAGGCCCATTTGGTGAGCAAATATGTTGGGGCCGCGAAGGCACGACCTCCACTGAATGCATTGGGGGGCGTGCGGTGGCAAAAAGCGAAGGAACAGGCCCAAAATGCCATCAGGGATCTGGCCGGGGAATTGCTTGGCATCCAAGCCGCGCGCGCCTCGCAATCCGGCCATGCGTTCGGGGTGGACACGCCCTGGCAACGCGAGTTCGAAAGCTCGTTTCTTTACGAAGAAACTCCGGATCAATTGAGGGCGATCCAGGCGGCCAAGAAAGACATGGAATCCACCAAACCCATGGATCGCCTCGTGTGCGGCGACGTGGGCTTCGGGAAAACGGAAGTGGCCGTCCGCGCCGCCTTCAAAGCCGTCATGGGAGGAAAGCAAGTTGCGCTGCTCGTTCCGACCACCGTGCTTGCCCAGCAGCACTTCAACACACTACGGGAGCGTCTGGCGGATTATCCGGTCCGAGTCGATCTCCTGTCGAGGTTCCGCTCCGCCAAGCAACAGCGGCAAACATTGGCGGACCTCGCGTCAGGAGGGGTGGATATCGTCGTCGGCACCCACCGACTCGTGCAATCAGACGTCGAGTTCAAAGACTTAGGATTGGTGATCATCGACGAAGAGCAGCGGTTTGGCGTGATGCACAAGGAGCGATTCAAGCGCATGCGGCGGCTGGTCGAGGTGCTCACTCTGAGCGCGACGCCGATTCCGCGCACACTTTATTTGGCGCTGTCAGGCGCGCGCGATCTCAGCACGATCGAAACTCCCCCGCAAGACCGTCTCCCGGTTGAAACGATTCTGGCCCAATACGACGAGCGCCTCATCCGCGATGCGATCCAACGCGAGCTAAATCGGGAAGGCCAGGTGTTTTATCTGCACAACCGGGTGTCCACCATCGACACGGTCGCTGTTAAACTGCGAGCGCTCCTCCCTCAAGCCCGAGTCCTGGTGGGCCATGGCCAAATGCCAGACGATCAACTGGAAGAGGTCATGACCCGGTTTGTCAATGGCGAGGCTGACGTCCTCTTGTGCACCACCATCATCGAAAGCGGCCTGGACATCCCCAACGCAAACACGCTCATCATTGACCGGGCCGACCGGTTCGGCTTGAGCGAACTCTACCAACTTCGAGGACGGGTGGGACGATACAAGCATCAAGCCTACGCTTATCTGTTGGTGCCGCGGCATGCGGGCTTGTTGAGCGATGCCCGAAAGCGGTTGAGCGCGATCAAGCAATATTCTTCCCTCGGTTCTGGCTTCAAAATTGCCATGCGCGACCTGGAGCTTCGCGGTGCTGGGAATCTGCTCGGTCCCCAGCAAAGCGGCCATATCGCCGCTATCGGGTTCGAACTCTATTGCCAATTGCTGAAACAAAGCATCGCCACGTTGCGCGGCGAGAAGGTGAAACCGCGGATTGAAGTCGCTCTGCGCCTCGACTTCCTGAGTTTCGGGCCCGTGCCGGCGCCGGCGCCGCTCGCTTCCCCCACACATGCCTCCTCGGCGGCCTCGGAGCCTTCGTTGCGCATTGAGATCCCTCGGGAAGTGGCGGTTTGGAAAGGCCTCGAATCCGATCAGCCAGAAGCTGCGGATCAAGCTCCGGAGGACAAGGTCAGGCACGCCGCGGCCTATCTTCCTGCGAACTTCGTCTCGGAACCCCAACACCGCATCGAGATCCACAGAAAACTGGCCCAATCATCGGACAAAGACGGGCTGGACGCCGTTTGGAACGAAGTGCGCGACCGATTTGGACCGTTGCCGGCGCCGGTGGAACTTCTGTTCCTCGCCAACGAACTCCGAATCATCGGGGCGTCCAAGCGAATTGTGGCGATCGAAACAAAAGGGGATCGGCTCATGCTCCAAGGGCACAAAGACTGGATTATGCCCGGAGGCAAGCATCCGCGCCTCACCCGACGAGAGCCAAAGGAGAGACTCGCGGAGATCAAGCAACTACTGCTGACTCTCGGCGAGCATGGCTGAACCTTAATCCTTAAACGTTAAAACGGCGGTTGATCTTGGCGAATCTTCGCAAGATCCTGGCGATAAAGTTTTTCCGAACCACTCACCAGATCCACAAGGGATATGCCTCGCTCTCCGTCAAACCTTCCTCATCCAGGCTTTTGCAAATCTCCACAAGATTGAACTGCCGATTTAGAGTTCAATCCGACTCAACACAATCTCGGCAGCGCGGCAGCGCCGCCTCACCGAGTATTGCCCGGGCACGGCTAAGGAACCGTGCAGAAATTAATTCCGATTTTGGTCGGGAGAAAGTGTGTAGTTCCAGACGGGTAGAACGGAGTGGGTTTTGAGGTTGAGGAGACGCATTTGGGTATTGGAAACCTTTTGGGCGGTGGGAAAGGACC
>SYMW01000233.1 GCA_005805305.1 Verrucomicrobiales bacterium | reverse complement strand
TGTTCTGGACAGAGACCGGTGCCTCAAACATTTTGACCTTGCGTTGCGCCCTGAAGGGAAACCGTTGGGATGAGTGTTGGAATCGCCTAAACGACTCCGATTATCTCAAAATCAAGGTCGCCGCTTGACCTCAAGGTTACATTGGCGTCACACACCCATCCTTCACCCTGGCGGTGATGCCGCGATTGCTCTTCGGCCGGAAGCCGCGTCTGGTCTTTGTTGAAGCCCAGCCCTTGACGCTCGCTTTCCCGGCTTGGATGTTGAAGGTGCTGCGAGGGGTGCCCTATGTTTACAACACGCCGGATCTGCAAGTGGAGATCGCGGCCGAAGGACAGTGGATCGGAGCCAAGTGGCTGATCCAGGCCGCCAGGGCCATGGAGCGGTTCCTGATGCGCCGCAGTCTCTCGGTCACGACCGTCACCCACGCGTTCATCGAACATTTCATCGCCAACCGGGGCGTTCCCAGAGGCCAGATGAGTTTTCTTCCCAATGGCGCGGATCTGGAGGCTTTGCGGCCGCTTCCACGAGACGAGGCCTACGCCGAAAAACTTGGAACCGGGAGCCGCAAAGTCTTTACGTACGCGGGCACTCACGCTCATTATCAGGGGCTCGAAGTCATTGTGGAAACCGCAAAACTTCTGAAGGATCGAAAAGACATCGTCCTTCTGATGGTCGGCCAAGGTCCCGTCCGAGAGAGTCTGATGCGCGAGGCGTCGGACTGTGGGCTGGACAATATCCTTTTTCGGGATTCGCCCTTTGATGAGATGGCAAAACTGATGTCTCTCACTTACGCCTCGCTTGTGGTGCTCAAAAACATGCCCGCCGCCTCGAAAATGCGCCTCTCGAAAACCGTTCCCCCGCTCGCCTGCGGGGTGCCTGTGATCTACGCGGGCCACGGTGAGTCCGCGGATATCCTCCGCCGCGAAGGATGCGGCCTGGTGGTCGAACCGGAGCGTCCCGACCGGTTGGCGGCGGCCATACTCGAATTGGCGGACGATCCCTCGAGGCGCCATGAAATGGGCTTGAAAGGACGCCTGATCGCCGAGCGGGAGTTCTCGTGGAAGTTTCTCGTCAGAGACTGGGCGAGGCAGTTGGAATTGATTGGCGCGGGCGAGAACCCCGCGATCCCCGAAGCGGGCGGCCGAGAAATCAAACCATTGTGAACAAGCGGGTCAAACGGTTCGTGGGCAAGGCGTTGAGGTTTGTCCTTCGCGGCGTCTGTTTGCCGATGATCGGAGAGGCCGGTTCCCCTTTCTGGTATCGGCCATCGGAGTATCCCAGGCTGCTGTTCGGCCATCGGTGGTTCGAAGCCTCCAAACGCAAAGAATGGGCGGCGCTGCTGCAGCCTGGAGAGGTGATCCTGGACATCGGCGCCAACATAGGCCTCACCGCGCACCGGTTTTATTCGCTGTTGAAGGGCCGGTGCACGATCTGGTGTTTCGAACCCGTTCCTAGAAACCTCCAGTTGCTGCGCAAGAATTGCCATTGCATTCGCGACCGCACACAAATCATGGGGGTCGCGCTGGGGGCCGAAAACCGGGAAGTCACTTTCAGGGACAATTTGGAGCATGGGGCGCTTTCGCGCCTGGCCTCCTTGGATGCGACGAAGCCTCCGAATCCGATGATGTGGGACAGCGCGAAAGAGATAGTGGTTCAGCAAATCACGCTCGACAGCTTCATGAAATCCCACCCCGAGTTGTCACCGACGTTCCTCAAGATCGACGTGGAAGGAGCGGGAGGACAAGTGGTGGCGGGAGGCGCTGATTTGTTCAAGCGCTTTCGTCCCTTCGTGGAATGTTCCATGCATTCCAAGGAAGAACAGCAAACCGTGTGCGCTCTGCTCGCGGAGGCGGGCTACCATGGGCTGCACCTGGTCGGCGGCGCCTACGAACGGATAGAATTGCACAAGGCATCCATCTTCGCGCACGCTGACGACAAGAGACTGGGGCTCCCGCGGTCTGTGTGAGCGGCTCCCATGGCTCCACATGAGGGACTCAGACGCCAACCCTTGGTCACTTCAATCCCTGGCGCCGGTTCGGCGCCCGATCGTAGTCCTGGCTTTGGCGTTGTGGGGGATGACGGCCTTCTGCCAGGGACAGGAGGGAGACGCCAGCTTGATTCTGCACGGCGGCAAAGTCGCCTCAGTGAACGATACGTTTGCCATCCACGAAGCCGTCGCCGTGCGGGATGGCCGAATTGTCCAAGTCGGGAGCAGCGCGGAAGTGCTTCGGCGCCGCGGGCCGCGCACGGAAGTAGTGGATTTGGAAGGGAAACTGGTGCTGCCCGGCCTGATGGATTCGCACGCGCATCCGGCCGACGCCTGCCTGTTTGAAGCCGACCATGAGATCCCCCCCATGGAGACGATCCAGGACGTGCTCGATTACATCAAGGCCAGAACTCTGGCGGTCAAGGAAGGCGGATGGATTGAGGTGCGACAGGTCTTCATCACGCGGCTTCGAGAGCAGCGATACCCAACGCGCGCCGAAATGGACCGCGTTTCGCCGAATCATCCCGTCATTTTTGCGACCGGACCCGACGCGTCCCTGAACTCCCCGGCGCTGAGGCTCAGCGGGATCGACCGGGATTTCAAAGTCACGGACGGCGGCTCCGGATTCGCCGAGAAGGACCCCGTCACGGGCGAGCCGACCGGCATTCTCCGTAATTGTTCCCGTTATGTGAAAGTTCAATCCTCACGCCGGCCCTTGCCGCTTTCGGAAAAAGTGCGCCGGCTCAAGGAGCTGTTCGCGGATTACAATGCGGTGGGCATCACGAGCGTGTGCGATCGCGACGCGGGCTTCGATGACGTCGAAGTGTATCGAGAGGCCCGCGGGCGCGGTGAATTGACCGTTCGCGTGCGGGTCTCCCGCCACATCGAATCCATCGGCTCCATGGCCGCGATCCAAGAATCCATTCGCGAGGTGGGTCGCGATTCCCTGTTCAAGGAGCGGGACGACTGGCTTCGCATCATCGGAATTAAAACCTATCTGGATGGAGGCATGCTGACCGGCAGCGCGCTGATGCGCGAACCTTGGGGCGTGAGCGACATCTACTCCATCAAGGATCCGGATTATAGAGGGGTTCGTTTCATTCCGCGGGAACGGTTGGTTTCGATGGTCCGCACGGCGGTCGAAAGCGGGCTGCAATTCACCGCGCATTCGGTTGGAGACGGCGCGGTGCACGCGTTGCTGGAGGCCTACTCGGAGGCGGAAAAGGACCTGCCGTTACGCGCGACTCGCCCGTGCGTCAGCCACTCCAATTTCATGAGCCGCGAGGCGGTTCTCGAAGCGGCGCGTCTTGGGGTGATGGTGGATATTCAACCCGCTTGGCTCTACATGGACACCCACACCTTGGCGAAACAGTTTGGTTATGATCGATTGCGTTACTTTCAACCTCTCAAGAGTTTGTTCGAGGCGGGCGCCATCGCCGGCGGCGGCTCCGACCACATGCAAAAGATCGGCTCCATGCGGTCGGTGAATCCGTACAATCCCTTCCTCGGAATGGCGACCGCCATCACTCGCCGATCCAAGCGCTATGAAAAACAACTGCACCCCGAGGAAGCGTTGAATCGAGAGCAAGCGATCCGATTTTACACGATCAACAATGCCCGGATTCTCTTATGCGACGACAAGTTGGGATCTCTCGAAGCGGGCAAGCTCGCGGATTTCATCGTGCTCGACACGGACATCCTGACCTGCGCCGAAGACCGCATCAGCTCCACCCAAGTGTTGCGCACGTATGTGGGCGGGAAATGGATCAAGAAACCTTGAGACACGAACCGCCGCGCATGGCTGGACTCTTCCGTTTGACCCTTAAAACGGCAGTTGAACCTCGTGGAGACTTGCAAAAGCCCGGACGAGAAAGGTTTGGCGAAGAGGGAGGCATATCCGTTGTGGATTTGGTGGGTGATTCGGAAAAATTTTACCGCCAGGATCTTGCGAAGATTCGCCTTGGGCAACTGCCGTTTTTAGGTTGTATCATCACCCACAGATGAACTATTTCATCGCCGCACGCCGCCCCGACTCAAGGGGCGATGCGATGACTCGATAGCGATCCATTCCTGGCGCGCGAGAAAAAATGGCTGCTTTTCTCCCGCGCCATCGTGCTAGGATTCAGCGACGCTCGAACGAATGACCGCGCGAAATCCACACACCATCCAAGCGCCTTTGAAGTCGATGCGAAGTCGGCTGGCGCGGGTTTGTTTTGTCCTCGCGCTGGCGCACAACCTGGCGGATTTGAGTTCGGCCGCCGCGTCAGCGCGCTTCAGCCGCGACGTGCTTCCGATTCTTTCCGACAACTGCCTCATCTGCCATGGACCGGACGAGAAGAACCGGAAGGCCAGTCTCAGGCTCGACTTGCGCGAATCGGCCGTCACGAGCCGAAAGGGCGTGACCGCAATCGTGCCGGGAAAGCCCGACGAAAGTGAGTTGATGAGGCGCATCCTGTCGGCCGACCCCAGCGACCGGATGCCTCCCGACAAGTCCCACAAACCTCCCCTCAGCGCCGAACAAGTGTCGACGCTGCGCCAATGGATTGCGGAGGGCGCCCCGTGGGGAATCCATTGGGCGTTTGAGAAGCCTGCTCGACCCCAGCCGCCCACGAACGGTTTTCATCCGGTGGATGGGTTCATCCGCTCTCGGTTAAAGGAGGCCCGGCTTTCTTGGGCTCCCGAAGCTCCCAGGCAAACGTTGATTCGACGGTTGACATTTGATCTCACTGGATTGCCGCCGACGCCCGCCGAAGTGGCGGCCTTCGTCTCGGACAAAACCCCACACGCTTGGGAGCGAGTCATCGACCGCCTTCTCGCGAGCGAGCATTTTGGCGAGCGCATGGCATCATGGTGGATGGATGTGGCCCGGTACGCCGACACCGACGGGCATCAGGCCGATGACACGCGGGCGAGTTGGCCATGGCGGGACTGGGTCGTTGGCGCCTTCAACCGCAATCAGCCATTCGACCAGTTTACCATCGAACAATTTGCTGGAGATCTGCTGCCGCACGCCTTGCCAGATCAAATTCTCGCCACCAGCTTTCATCGCAATCACCTGACCAACGGCGAGGGCGGTCGTGATCCCGAGGAATCACGGATCGACTATGTCATCGACAGGGTGAACACGATGGGCGCCGTGTGGCTTGGTTTGACCCTGGGCTGCGCTCAGTGCCATTCGCACAAGTTCGATCCGATATCACAATCCGAATACTACTCACTCACGGCTTTTTTCAATAGCATCGATGAGGACGGAAAAGCGGGGCGGGGATCCACGCCATTCTTGAAATATGAATCACCGCGAGCAGCGCGTGCCGTCGTGGAGTCCCAACAATTGGCGTCCCAGCGGACCGCGGAGGAAGCCGCGGCGCGCCAGCAGGCGGAAGCGCCTTTTGAACGTTGGTTGGCCAAAAACTTACAGGCGGTTCGGCTCCATGGATTTCAGGCGTGGCATGCCCTGCGCGGCCGGGTCGAATCCGCCGAAGGCACCCGGTTCTCACACGAACCTGATGGCACGGTGCAGGCCTTCGGTCCCAATCCCAATCAGGATGATTACCGGCTGATCGCGCGTGCCTCGCTGTCGCGGGTGACCGGGCTGAAGCTTGAGGTGCTGCCCCACCTTTCCCACACGGGAGGCGGCTATTCACGCGGCAAGTCCGGAGAGTTCATCCTGACCAATCTCAAAATTCAGGTGCGTCAAGACGGCAACTCGCAAGTCAGGGAGTTGGGCATCAGTTCCGCTATTGCCGATTTTTCCGCGGATAAGAAAGCGAACAACAATTATGGGGATGTTAAAGACACGCTGGATGACGATCCTCGGAACGGGTGGACAACGAAAGGGAGCCCTCCCACCTTGCCGCGCGTCGCTGTGTTCGCCCTCAATGAGCCATGGATGCTGAAGTCAGACGAACACCTCATCGTCGAGCTTCGACAACGATCCACGCTGGGCGACGCAAACATCGGACGCTTCAAGCTCTCCGTCACGGATCAGCCCGGTGATACGGTCCGACGATTGACCAATGCCCCGTTGGTGGATTTGACGGCGTCCTCGGCCTCTGACACGACCCAAATTGAGCCGGCATTGCGAGCGCGCCTGTTTGCGCAGTATTTGGAGGACGACATGGCCCACAAAAAAGCCAGGAAAGCCCTTGATCTGGCCCTGAGCCAGCTTGCCGAAGTGAGGAAGGCGGCCGAGGCGATGAATGTCATGGTGCTCGCGGAACGTAAGGAACCGCGCGCCACTCATATCTTGATCCGCGGGGTGTGGGACAAGAAAGGCGACACGGTGGACCGCGCCGTTCCGGAGTCCATAGCGCCTTGGCCGGATCACGGCCCCCGCTCAAGACTCGGTCTCGCCCAATGGATCATGTCTCGAGAGAATCCGCTCACCGCCAGAGTCACGGCAAATCATGTTTGGCAACTGCTCTTCGGCGTGGGATTGGTGCGGACGCCCGAAGACTTTGGGCTTCAAGGCGAGCGGCCAACGCACCCTCTCTTGTTGGACTGGCTCGCGGTCGAACTGCGAGACAGCGGCTGGGATATCAAACGCCTGATTCGGATCCTCGCCACAAGTGAAACTTACAAGCAGTCCTCCAACTTGAGCGAGGAGGCCGCCACCCGAGATCCCGAAAACCGGTTGTTTGGACGCTCGCCGCGTTTCCGGCTTCCCAGCTGGATGCTGCGCGATGCGGCACTGAGCACTTCAGGGCTGTTGAACGCGGCGATAGGTGGTCCGCCGGTGCGCCCGTACCAGCCGGAAGGGGTTTGGGAAGAGATTTTCATGGGCCGCTTCCACTACGAGCCCAGTCAAGGCATGGCCCAGTTCCGTCGCACCCTTTACGCGTTCTGGCGGCGCACGATCGCCCCGACGTTTCTCTTTGACTCCGCCCAGCGCCGGGTCTGCGAAGTGCGCACACCGCGCACGAACACCCCGCTGCAAGCCCTGACCTTGCTGAACGACGACGGTTATCTGGAAGCGTCGCGAGCTCTCGCCGTTGGCATGCTTCACTTGGATCGTGGCACGCCTGCACGCTTGCAATGGCTCTTCGAGCGCGTGTTGTCCAGGCCCCCGACCCGGCCTGAACTAACGGTTCTCCAACGCGAACTGGATCGCGCCGCGGCTTATTATCGAAATCACCGCAGGGACGCGGCGGCATTTTTGGAGGGGGGACAATCAGTGGCCGACCCACGCCTGGACAGTGCGGAACTGGCCGCGCATGCGGTGATCGCCAGCCTCGTGATCAATCTTGATGAAGCCCTCACCCGCGAGTAACCTGCATTAATCCACCGCATGCGGCTGCCAATCCAGGACCTGATCGAACAATGCGCTGATAGCTCCGAGCCGCCTTCGCCCCGCCGGTCGATCTCCGTGACGCGCCGCTATTTTTTAGGCAGAGGCACGGGTGTTTCCATTGGAGCCATGGCGTTGTCCTCGTTGATTGGCCGCGCGCTGGGAGGATCGCTCTCGAGCCCGTCTTCACCCGGCCTGCGTGATTTGCCTCACGGGAGGCCGAAGGCCAAGAGTGTTATCTTCCTGACCCAATCTGGAGGCCCATCCCAGCTCGAGCTTTTTGATCACAAGCCGGGCTTGGCGGAGTGGGCGGGGAAGGAGCTTCCGGATTCGGTGCGCCAAGGTCAGCGGCTCACCACGATGACCTCCAATCAGAAACAGCTCATCAAGCCGGGCGTGACGAGGTTCTCGCGCCACGGCAAAAGTGGCGCGACTCTCAGTGAATGGCTTCCTTGCATGGGTGAAGTGGCGGACGAGCTGTGTTTCATCAAATCCATGCGGACGGATCAAATCAATCATGCGCCGGCGATGACCCAGTTTCTCACGGGGCACCAGCTCCCGGGCCGCCCGAGCATGGGCGCTTGGATTAGCTATGGACTGGGCAGCGTGAACCGCAACCTGCCGGACTATCTCGTGTTGTTGTCGAAGCTGCAGCGGCCGAGTGATCAACCGTTGTATGATCATTACTGGGGCAGCGGATTCCTGCCATCCCAGTATCAGGGAGTGAAGCTTCGCAATGCCGCGGATCCCGTGCTCTATCTCCGCGATCCCAACGGGCTCCCACGCTCGATCCGTCGCGGCATGCTCGACGGCTTGGCCGAGTTGAATCAAATGCGTTTTCAAAAAACCGGCGACCCGGAAATCACGACTCGCATTCGACAATATGAGATGGCTTACCGCATGCAGATGAGCGTGCCGGAGCTCACCGATCTGCGGAACGAGCCGGAGGAGGTTTTCAATTTGTATGGATTGGACTCGCGCCGGCCCGGGTCCTACGCGGCGAACTGCATTCTTGCCCGGCGGTTGGTGGAGAGAGGCGTTCGTTTCGTGCAGCTATTTCACCCCGACTGGGACCATCACAGCCGCCTGCCATCCTGGTGCACGGCGCGGTGCCGTGACACGGATCAACCCAGCGCGGCATTAATCAAAGACCTCAAGCGTCGCGGCTTGCTCGAAGACACCCTGGTGCTTTGGGGCGGCGAGTTTGGCCGGGGGGTCGCGGGGCAGGGACAATGGGACAGCCCTGAGGCGGGCCGAGATCACCATCCCCGGTGCTTCACCATGTGGATGGCCGGTGGCGGGGTCAAACCCGGGCTGACTTACGGTGCCACTGACGAATTCAGTTATAACGTCGCTGAAAATCCCGTGCATGTGCATGACTTGCATGCCACCGTGCTTCACTTGCTGGGGATTGAGCACGAACGATTCACCCATCGCTTCCAAGGACTGGAATTCCGCCTCACCGGGGTCGAGCCGGCGAGAGTCGTGACGGAGATCGTCGGATGAACGTTACCGTGGATGGTCTTGCTTGATCCTTTCTCGCGGCCGCCCGTTGCCTCATCGAAAAATCCTACCCAGACTTCAGACCTCAGAAAAGAAGAGGAGATTCGTTGCCAACAAATCGTTTTCCATTTCCTTGAACCTTAAACCTTAAAACGGCAGTTGCCCCTGGCGAATCTTCGCAAGATCTTGACGGGAAAGTTATTCCGAATCACTCACCAGATCCAGACGAGATATTCCTCACTCTTCCTCAAGCCTTTCTCATCCAGGCTTTTGCAAACCTCCACGACGTTCATCCGCCGTTCTTAATACTTAAGGTTCAATGGTATCTTCATGTGCGTGAAAAGACTCAGCCACCTGTGGGTATTCCGGGAGTTCCTCTCGGGAAAATCGGTGGGGTTGCTGGTCCTGGGAGGCTTGGCCGTGTTCGCCGCGAACGGGTTCCTGTTCCTGATCCCCCGGCAGGTCTCCGGTCTGATCCTGCGATATCCCGACTACGATCCGGAAGCCCTGGGCCGTATCGTGCTCCTGTTCTTCGTTTATTCCGGGGCTGGCTTCTTCGGTAACCTGCTGTTCGGCCTGGTCTCTTCCGAGGCCATCGTCTCGGTACGGAAATGGGTCTATGCCACGCTCCTGCATGCCGTCATCCCCTTTCATGACCGTGAGGAGTCGGCCGATCTGGTGACCCGGCTGACTTCCGATGCGGTGTTCATCCATCGGGCGCTCAGTGCGGTCCTGCCCGTTTTCGCCCAGAATATTCCGATGCTCCTCATCGCGGTCCTCCTGATGATCTCAGTGGATCTCCCGCTGGCCCTCATGATCCTTACGGGTTGCGCGCCGCCGCTTCTTGTTCCCTTGTGGTTCGGCCGGCGAATCCGGGTGCTGTCCCGGGACTCCGCCCGCCTGGTGGGGGAGATGGCCATGGTGGCGCAGGAAAGCCTGACCTCCATCAGGGCCGTGAAGGCCAGCGGCCTCGAGTCCATCTTTCAGGATCGTCTTGGGAAGCGGCTCTCGCACCTCCTCGAAATGCTGAAGGGGCGGGCATTCTTGGGAGCTGCCATCGAAGGGCTGGTTCCCCTCTGCTTCCTGGGGTCCTTCCTCTGGTTCCTATGGGTAGCCCACCATTTCCTGGGTTCCGAGGGACTTCCCCCAGGCGAGTTCCTGACCCTGACCGGGTATCTCGCCCTTGCCGGTACGAGCGGGTTTCGGTTGCTCCGAAGCTGGTCGGAGATCGAAAGCCTGCGGGGAGCTGCCTCCCGAATCGCACGATTGCGTGGAATGGACATCTTACTCGAATCTCCCTCCGATGACCTGCCTCCCGCCATCGACGGAAGCATCGCATTCGAAGGGGTGACCTTCCGGTATGAGGCCTCCGGGAATGGCTTGTCATCCATTTCGTTCCGCATCCGGCCGGGGGAATTCGTGATCGTGACCGGTTCGAACGGGGCCGGGAAATCCACGCTGGTGCACCTGCTTCTGAGGTTCTACGAACCGCAGGAGGGCCGGATCCTGGTGGGTGGGTTGCGGTCGGCTGACGTCGAACCCCGGGCCTGGCGCAGGATGTTTGGCCTGGTCAGCCGGGAGCCGGCGATCTTTTCTGGAACGATCGGCGAAAACATCGGGTTGGCACGACTCTCGGCAACCGCCGGAGACATCGAGGCGGTGGCCCGAACCGTTGGGCTGCATGAATTTATCGCGGGGCTTCCGAAGGGGTATGAAACCCAGGCCGGAGAGGGTGGGGTGACTCTATCCTCCGGTCAGAAACAGATGATCGCCCTGGCCCGGGTTCTCCTTCGGGATCCGCCGATCATCATACTGGACGAGGCCGTCACCTCCCTCGACGTCCACGCTGAGGCCGCGCTCCGCCGGGCCCTTGAGCCCCTGATCGGCGTCCGTACCATACTTTTCGGTGCCCACACCTCCCATTTGCCCTGGCCCGCAGACCAAGTCATCAAGCTCGAGGGGGGCCGGATTCAGTCCCGCGGAGAAGATCCCCCTGGCCGCCCAACGGGAGATAGAAGCGGGCTCCACAGGAATCGCCCAGGGAGGACCGAATTATAAATTCACGGGGAAGATCGCGATCATCATCCTTAAACCTTAAACCGGCAGTTGAATCTCCTGGAGATTTGCAAAAGGCTCAGACCTCAGAAAAGCCGGGGGATTCGTTGCCAACAAGTCGCTTTTCATTTCCTTGTGGATCTGGTGAGTGATTCGGAAAAACTTTATCTCCAGGATCTTGCGAATATTCGCCTGGGGTAACTGCCGTTTTAAGGTTGAAAGTCCGTTGATTCTCGCCAACGGCGGAATATACAATGGAACAGCATGCGATCTTTGAAACCCGAGAGTGGGGTCCTCCCCCACCCCGATGTCCAATCCCTCCTGGATTGGATCTCCGAATGTCGGGTCCGGGCGGACCTTCGCCTCACTTTCCTGCCCCTCGACCGCCTGCCCTCCTGGCGGATGTCGGAACGAACCTTGGAGCACGAGACAGGCCGCTTTTTCTCGGTGGTCGGCGCTTCGTGTACGGGCCAGGGAAAAGATTCCCCCTGGGGTGATCAGGCCCTGATCCTCCAACCCGAAATCGGCATCCTGGGCTTCCTCACTGCCCGGATCGCCCGGGAAACGGTGGTGCTCGCCCAGGCCAAGGCCGAGCCCGGCAACATCGGCACCACCCAGCTCGCTCCCACCGTCCAAGCCACCGAAAGCAATTTCATGCGGATTCACGGCGGGGCCGCGACGCCCTTCCTGGAATGGTTCCGGGATCCCAACGCCCCAATAGCTTCCGATACGCTCCAATCCGAGCAAGGAACCCGGTTCCTGGGAAAATACAACCGGAACATCATGAGGGAGGTCGACCTGAAAAGCACGGGAAATCCCGGTCCGCTCTGGCGTTGGGTCCCTTGGAGGATTTTGCAGAAAGCCCTAGGCCTGGATTTCACCGTCAACACCGATGCCCGATCTGTCATCGTCTGTGGTGACTGGGAACTCCTGGCCGGGGAGGATGCGGCTTTTCAACCCGAAAGCTCGCCCAACGAATTCGGAACCCTCCTCCACATGTCTTACCGGTCTGACCCCGACGCCGGGGATCTTCCAATCGACCGCCTTCTGGAAAGGCTGACCGCCTGGCGTTCCGCAGCCCGACAGATCACAACCCCCAAACCCATCCTCGGGTTGGAGGGTTGGACCTTCGACGCCGGAAGCCTGGTCAATCGAAAGGAAGGGGTTCGCTACCTCGGGGTCGGAGTCAGGGTGAACGGCCGGGAAATCCCCGCCTGGGATCAGCCCCTGTTCCAACATGGTCCCGAAGGTCTGGTCGTCCTGGTCTGCCAGGTCCGACAAGGTCTGCTGCACCTGCTCCTCAGCCGCAGGGCCGAACCCGGATACCGCGAAGGAGTGCAGTTTGGCCCCAGTCTTCAGACCAACGCGGTCGAGGCTCCCCGGGTGCCAGCCTGCCAAATCCAATCGTTCCTGTTGTCCCAGCTTTCCTCCCCCGCCTCGGTCACGAGAAGTTCCTGCCTCCAATCCGACGAAGGCGGCAGGTTCTTCCAATCGGTGACCCGGTATTCCCTCATCCAACCATGCCTATCCGGTTCATTGCCAAACAACTGAAGCTGACATCAGCTTTACTGCGCGGGCTGCAAAGACATCATCACGCCGGGTGGACCCACTCGCCGTTGTAGAGCGTTGCGTAGGTGGGTGGCACGGCGTGC
>SYMW01000021.1 GCA_005805305.1 Verrucomicrobiales bacterium | reverse complement strand
TGGCCATGTGTATGGGTAGGATACGAAATCAGAAACAAAAGTCAACCAATGAGAAAGTGCTCCACAAACGCGAAAATGCTCAACCCCTTGCAAACATTAGGGAATCAGTCCTTTTCCAGTGGAGGTTGCGGAATCGCTGCCCGGTATCCCAGCAATTCTCATTGTGGAGCGCGGCTGTGTGCGAAGCATCAGCCGCAGCGCGTTCACCCGCCTCAAACCCTGCGACTGGTCCTGTGGACCCAGTCGCGCTCCGATCAAAATGAGACTTCCCCGAATTTTTGTACGCGCATTGCGCCCATGAACCTGACAGGTTCATGGGCAGAACTGCTGCCGGTATCCACGATTCCGCATGGAGCGTGAGATTTCGGTTAAAACCCGCGGTTTTCCTTTGTGCCGGGCCCGGGGATGCGTTTGACCGGTCGATGGGCGTGTTTGGGTGGACTGGGATCCATCTCGCATTCCAACACTGAAGGTTCGCAGTGAGCGCCTCGATCCCCTCCACATCCCCGTTGTTCCGCAGCCGCTCCGGCGTGGCCGCGATCATCTCGGTGGCATTCTCACTGGGGGCTAGCTTCGCGTTCAAGTCAGTTCCTGAGAACCGGGAAGCCGCCGAGTAGAACCTTAAGACGGCAGATGAACATCCTGGAGATTGGCGAGAACTTGGATGAGAAAGGCTTAACGAAGAGGGAGGCCTATCCCTTGTGGATCTGGTGGGTGATTCGGAAGAGTTTTATCTCCAGGATCTTGCGAATAATCGCCTTGGGCAACTGCCGTTTTGAGGATTATTCTGAAATTAGTTTTACGACCAGGGTAGACTTTTGTCTGGGAGCTGTCATATATGCAGATGACAGTCGCGCTTGACCCTAAAAAGGCCCGATTGGAGAGAATTTGAACGAATAAACTAGTGCAAGCCCTAAATCCGGAATGGCTGGGTGCGGTGTCTTGACTTAAATTATTTGACCTAAAATGCTCATGAGTCCCTCTGAAGGAACGGTGAAGAGACCGGAGCCGTCCAACACCGGAGTCAAGCCTGAAGAACAATTGCGAAAGCTGCTCGAGAGCGTCGGCCACATCGCCGAGGAACGAAGCGTGCCGCGCCTGATAGAGCTGATTCGCGACATGGCAAAAGCCGTTCTGATCGCGGATCGATGTTCGGTGTGGGTCCTTGACTGGGAGTATGACGAGTTTTACACGGTCGCTTCAGAAGGTGTGGATAAAGTCAGAATCCCTTCACAAAGCGGGCTGTTGGGTTTGGCCTTGGCGCAAGGGAAGCCCATCCTCATCGCAGACGCGGCGACGGATGCTCGGTTCGACCCGGCTTCGGACAAGAGGACGGGCTACCGCACTCGTTCAGTGATGGTCATGCCGTTTCAAGACAAGGATGGCGAACCATTGGGCTGTTTTCAAGTCACGAACAAGTTGTCAGCCGGCGGGGTTTTCAATGAGGCGGATTTGGAGCTCCTGGGATTGGTCGCCTCGTATGCTGGGAAGGCGCTGGAAGCCGCCATGCTCGACTACGAAGCTGAACACACCCAGCGCGAACTGATTTTGAAGCTGGGGGAAGTTTGCGAAAGCCGGTCTAAGGACACGGGCCAGCACGTTCGGCGCGTCGCAGAGTATTCTTATGTGCTCGCGAAGCAGATCGGTATGCCGTTGGCGGACGCCGAGTTGCTGAAAACGGTGTCTCCCATGCACGACGTTGGGAAAGTCTCGATCCCCGACTCCATTTTGAACAAACCTGGCAAGCTTTCCGACGAGGATTTTGCCTTGATGAAACTCCATACGGATGTGGGGCACGATATCTTCAAAAACTCCAAAGGGCGCGTCATGTCCTCGGCGGCGGTGGTCGCCTGGCAGCACCACGAGAAGTGGAATGGCCAGGGATACCCACGCGGCATCGCAGGGGAACAAATCCACATTTTTGCTCGCATCACGGCGGTGGCGGACGTGTTTGACGCGCTCGCCAGCGAGCGGGTGTACAAGCGCGCTTGGGATATCGACAAAGTGGTAAAGCTTTTTGAGGAGGAGCGGGGCAAGCATTTTGATCCTAAACTGGTGGATGCGCTGATGGCCTGCCTGCCTGAGATCTTGGAAATCAGAGAACAGCTCAACGATCCTCCCGGATTCTTTTGATTTTGACGAATCTTCAGAAGCGCGCTCTCAAAGGGCTGGCGCAGCGTATGGATCCACTGCTGAAGGTTGGCAAGCTAGGATTGACTGATTCACTCATCCGGTCTGCCGATGAGGCGCTTGAGCGGCACGAGCTTGTCAAAGTGCGTTTCGAGAGCTTCAAAAACAAAGAGCAGAAGCAGCATCGGATGCCCGAGCTGGCGGAACGTACGAAAAGCCTTTTGATTGCACGGGTGGGCCACGTGGCCGTGTTTTTTCGCAGAAACCCTGACCCGGAAAAGCAGAGAATTTTGATCTGAAGTCCGCCCGGATCCATTCTCCATCGAGACGTTGCGCGCCCATCCAGGCCGAGGTAGATTGGCATCCATCACTATGAGAATCCCCCCACAGACTCGCCGTCGGTTCCTCGCGCACGCCACACTTGGCGCCTCCGCAGCCACATTAGGTTTTCCTTCCCTCCTCGCGGCACGAAATCCGAATGAAAAGCTCAATATCGCGATCATCGGCTGCGGTGGGCGAGGGGCGGGAAACCTGGCGGAAGTCAGCGGGGAGAACATTGTTGCTTTGTGCGACGTGAACGAGCGAAATCTGGACTCAGCCGCGAATCGTCACCCCTCCGCTCGAAAATTTATCGACTTCAGAAGACTATTTGAGCAGGAGAAGCAGTTCGACGCGGTGGTTGTCAGCAGCTCGGAGCACACGCACGCTTTCGCGGTTCTTCCCGCGTTGCAGCTGAGAAAGCATGTTTACTGCGAGAAACCGCTGACGCATTCTGTTTGGGAGGCTCGGGTAATCACCGACGCCGCGCGCAAGGCGCGGGTGGCGACGCAGATGGGAACACAGATCCATGCAACCTCCAATTACCGCCGGGTAGTGGAGCTGGTTCGAAGCCGCGCGGTCGGTTTGATCCACGAAGTGCATGTTTGGGTCGGCCGCGCTTGGGGTTGGCAAAGCCAGGAAGCGGCGTTGCGTCACAAGGACATCGTGCAAATCCAGCATCGCCCAGAAGGTTCCACTCCCATTCCACCTGGGTTGCATTGGGATCTTTGGCTTGGGCCAGCTCCAGATCGTCCATTTCATGACGTGTATTTCCCTGGGCCGAAATGGTACCGGTGGTGGGATTTCGGCGGCGGCACCATGAGCGATCTCGGAAGCCACTGGAACGATCTCCCTTTTTGGGCTCTGGAGTTGAAGCATCCATTGACTATTGAGGCGAGCGGCCCTCCACCCCATCCCGAGCTGGCGCCCGCCTCCATGACAGCCACGTACCAGTTCGCGGCGCGCGGCCCCTTGCCCGCAGTGAAATTGACTTGGTATCAGGGGGAGGAAAAACCCTCGATATGGCGCGAAGGTGGCATTCCGAAGTGGGATAGTGGCGTTTTGTTCATTGGGAGCAAAGGCATGATTCTGGCCGATTATGGAAAGCATACTCTGTTGCCAGAGGCGATATTCAAAGATTTCACGCCGCCGCCGCCGTCCATCCCGGAAAGTTTGGGCCACCATCAGGAGTGGATTCATGCGTGCAAGACAGGTTCTCCAACCACTTGCGATTTTGATTACAGTGGGCCCCTGACGGAATCCAATCATCTTGGGAATGTTGCGTTTAGATTAGGGAGAAAACTGGAATGGAATGCGAAACGGATGACCGTTCGAGACGTTCCTGAAGCCGCTCCTCTGATTCGCAGGCGCTACCGGCCTGGTTGGAATTTGGTTTGACGGAAGCTGATCAGAAGCGCCTTGTGGTGTCCTGGGGATCGGCCTACGTTGGTTCCTGGGGCGAGTCGAGTGATTTGCCGGTGGCCGATGAAATTTGGCGTTGAAGTATCCCTGATGGCCTTGTCGGCAGGATTGGGTTGTTTTGTTTCAATCCTGCTCTGGGGGATGATCGCGCCAGAATTTGCCTGGCTCTCTCTCCAGACTTACGCGCTCTTGAGGATGGTTCTCGGGTGCGTGATGGCTTGGAGAAAATCCCTGTTGAGGTGATGCAGGCCCTGTCCGCGGCATAAACCTCAAACCAGGATCGAATGCTGGTTTTTCGACGTGAGCACTCGGGAAAGCATTGATCCAACTCAGGCGTTTTATGATTGAGGAAACACAAGTGCAGTGTCCTTATTGCGGCGGATCAAACGTGGTCGACGTGGATGTCCGAGCCACTTCGCAGCAGTATGTCACCGATTGCGACGTTTGCTGCCGTCCGATGGAGGTTCGGATTGTCATCAAAGATGGTGAAATTCTAAGCTTGGATGTCTCGCCGGACTAGTCCACAGTCCCGATCCCTCTGCGTGGGAATCCGCGCAACGCACTCGAGGGTTTTGGATTTGTCGCGACTATGACTTGGATTTTGTTGCTGTGGGTTTATATCGTGCTGCTGATCGCAGGCGGTGTTATGGGCTTTGTCAAAGCGGGAAGCAAAGCGTCACTCTTTTCCTCCTTGGGATTTGGGATGCTCCTGGCGCTTTGCGCCGCGGGAGTCATCAATATTCCTTACGTCGCGGAATCGTTGGTTGGATTCTTGCTTTTGTTTTTTGGCGGGCGCTACTTCAAAGGGCGAAAATTCATGCCAGCGGGATTCATGACCATCTTGAGCGGCCTGGTGCTGGTGTCGCGTTTCTTGCTTCCGAACCGGTGATCCCACGTTCGTGGCGCCTGCTCCCGCCAGTTGCAGAGGGCTTCAAATGACGCTTGAATGGAGGGTTTTTCATCTCCAGGCGGATAAAAAATATCGGTCTTGACGAACTAAATACGTATGCAGAAGGAACTGCCCATCTGGAAAATCCATTCGGAAATACTCGATTCCCTTGGAGACGGTAACCGTCTCGTCGTGGTCGCCCCAACAGGATCGGGAAAAACCACACAAGTTCCCCAAATGCTGGTGGACAGCGGACGTTTCGAGCCAGGCGCGAGAATTGTCGTTCTCCAACCGCGGAGGGTCGCTGCCCGGAGCGTTGCCGCAAGGGTCGCTTGGGAACGGAATGTCAAACTTGGCGAGGAGGTGGGTTACCAATACCGATTCGACAACCAAACGGGGGCAGGCACCCGTATTTGTTTCGTGACCGAGGGGATTCTTCTTCGCTGGCTGCAGGACAATCGGTCGCTCGAGGGTATCGGTGCGATCGTTTTTGATGAGTTTCATGAGCGCAACCTCTATAGCGACGTGGCCCTCGGTTTGGTGAAACAATTGCAGGAGACTTCCAGGCCCGATCTCAAAATCGTGGTCATGTCCGCCACTCTGGATAGCAAACCCGTCGCCGACTACTTGTCCATGCCTTCCGGACAGCGCTGCCCCGTTCTCACTTCGGAGGGGCAAGCATTTCCCGTGGAGGTCACTTATCTACCGAAACCGGATCCTCGCCCGGTTTGGGAAGTTGCCGCGCAGCGCGTCGAGGAGATTGTTGGTTCGAGCGCTGACGGCGACATTTTGGTCTTTATGCCGGGCCGTTACGAGATCCATTCGACCGTGAACTCCATTCGATCGGGCTCTTGTGAGGAAAAACTGGCGGTTCTATCGTTGCACGGGGATTTGGCCGCCGAGGATCAAGACCGGGCATTTGCCCCCAATCCCCGCCGGAAAGTGGTCGTGGCCACCAACGTAGCCGAGACATCCGTGACAATAGACGGAATTCGCCATGTCGTCGACGCAGGCCAGGCTCGAGTGGCGCGTTTCGATGGCGAAAGAGGGATCAACACGCTTTTCGTGGAAGACATCAGCAGGGCTTCGGCCGATCAGAGGAAAGGTCGCGCGGGCCGTACTTCCCCGGGCATATGTCACCGGTTGTGGACCGAGAGCAACCATCTGAATCGCCCGGAGCGCAACACTCCCGAGATTCAGCGAGCGGACCTCGCTGAGGTGGTGCTGCTGCTGCACTCGTTGGGCGTTCGGAAGGCCTCCGAATTTGAGTGGCTGGACAAGCCGGATCCGGCGGCAGTTGAGAGAGCCGAGAAACTACTGAAGGTTTTGGGGGCGATTCGCGACAGCGAGAACGACCCTCAGCAACTTTCGGATCTGACTCCCATAGGGCGACAGATGTTGCGCTTGCCGCTGCATCCGAGGTATTCGAGGATTTTGGTGGAGGCTCAGCGCCGAGGTTGCGTCGAGGCCGCCGTTGGGTGCGCGTCCTTGGTGAGCGGTCGCGACTTGCTAAGCCGTACTGGTCGCGATCAACGCCATATTTCCGAGGCGCGCGATCTGTTTGAAACAAGCGAGCAGTCCGACTTTTACACGCTGCTCAATGCATTTGATTTCGCTCGCAAAAATCAGTTCGGCGTCGAGATTTGCAATCGCTATGGAGTGCAAGCCCAGGTGGCGCGGCAGGTGGAGGACACTTACAACCAGATTATTGGCCTGGTCAAGTCCCAGCGGGCCGGGGATGATTTTGCCCAAACAACGACGGGAGAAGATCCGGATGCGCTTTCACGATGCTTGTTAACTGGTTTTGTGGATCATTTGTGCGTTCGCCGCGCTCAAGGAACCCTCGAGGCAGACCTGACCGAAGGACGCTCGGGCGCCTTGCTGAGGGAAAGCGTTGTGCACCACGCCACCATGTTCGTGGCCGCGACCATCAAGGAAGTGGATCGAAAATCCGGCGCTAAGACGACGCTCTTGGGATTGGCCACGGCGGTGAAGCCGGAGTGGCTGCATGAGGATTATGCGGAGTGGATCACGAGCAAGGTGGAGCATGTGTTCGACCGGTCGCACAAGCGCGTCGCGGCCATCCGAATCACGCGTTTCAAGGATCTTGTTATCGGGAAGCAGTTCCTTGGCGAAGTGGATCCAGACGCCTCAGGGCATTGCCTGGCTGAGGCGCATCTCAAAGGCTGGTTCGAGTTGCCGTTGTTCAATCACGAAGTGAAACAGTTCACCGCCCGGGTGAATATGGTGCGGGCGGTGCTCCCGGATCTTGCCTTGCCCGCCTTCGATCAGGCGCAGATCGCCAAATGCCTTTCGGAAGCGTTCTTTGGGGTCACTTTGGCGAAGGAGGCCCAAACCATCACTCTCAAACATAGTTTCGAGCATCCCTTGTCGGCTGAACAACTTGCCGCGGTGAACGAGTTGGCTCCCGTGACATTCATTTGGGCTGGAGGCAAGAAAGTGCGGCTCACCTATCTGGAAACCGGGAACTCGTCGAAGTTCGGGGGGTATGTTCCCGAGGCGCACGTAAAGCTCCAGGAGTGTTTCCAGTTCAAGAACCATCCACGGGTCTGCGAGGGCCGGGTCCCCCTGCGGTTGGTTCTCGCGAGCCCCGACGGGAAGAAGATCGACGTGACCGAGGAATGGCCAGTGTTTCGAAAAACGGCATATCCAAAACTCAAGCCCGGTTACGTGAAGAAGTTTCCGAGCGTCGCGTGGCCGTAGCCGTAGCCGTGGGGCGTGGAATTCCCACACGGTGCGGTGCGAGCGTGCCTGCTCAGCGGTTCGCCGTGCGGGTTCGCTGGCGTTCGACCACTTCGCGGAAAGTGGCAAGGGTGAAAGGCTTGGCGAGGAAGGCGTCAAAGCCTCCGCCGGCCGATTTTAGTTGCGCCATGTCCTCGGCGTAACCACTCATCAGAACAATCCGGACCTGCTTGTCAATGGCTCGAATCTGTTCGCAAGCTCTCGATCCATCCAAGCGTGGCATTGTCAAATCCAGGATCACCAAATCAAAGGGTGTTTTGGAAGCGCAGAATGTTTCCACCGCGGCGAGACCGTCCTTGGCAGTTTCCACTTTGTAGCCCATCGACTGCAGGATTCTCGAGACGACGGAGAGCAGGGCTTCTTCGTCATCCGCCACGAGAGCGCGTTTCGGTTCCGTGGACTGGAGGGATCCGATGCTATCGGAGGAACCGCCCGCCGATTCGTTTTTGCCAATCGGTTCACCGCGTTTGGAAGCGGGGAGCCAGATTCGAAAGTTCGCCCCTCGCCCGGGCTTGCTTTCGACGCTTACGGCCCCTTCGTGGGCGCGGACAATGCCAGCCAGGGCGGCTAGCCCCAAACCCCGCCCCGCGAATTTTGTGCTAAAGAATGGATCGAAGATTTTCTCCTTCAGGGAGGGATCGATGCCGCATCCATTGTCCGAAATCTCGATGACCACGTACTGGCCCTCGGGCAAGTCCGGCGACATGTGGGCGGCCGCGAAATCCGCAGGAACCGCGTGCCTCAGCGAAGTTGAGATGCCAATGATGCCGTCCATCGGCTCGGAGGCCTCCGTGGCGTTGAGCATCAACGCGTGGAGAGCCTGTCCCAAATGATCTGAATCCCCCATGATTTCGGTCACGTTCGGAGCTAGCTGGAGCTCTACGCCGCATTTCTTATCCAAGGTCTTGCGCCAATTCAAAATCGTCTCCTCCACAAACTGATTCACGGGGATCGGGCGCAAGGTGGGACGGATCTTCCCAGCGTAAGCCATCATTTGTTTGCAGAGATCAGCCGCGCGCAAGGAAAGGGACTCGATCTTCGCCAGCGTGTCGGCGAGCTGGTTATTGCCTGAGGCGCTGAGGCGGGCCAGGGAAGCGCATCCAAGGATGCCCGCGAGGATGTTGTTGAAATCGTGGGCGATGCCCGAGCTCATGACACCCAGGCTTTCGAACCGCTGCGCTTGCTCGATCTTCCGGCCGAAAATCTCACGCTCGCGCTCGACCTCTTTGCGTCGAGTGACGTCCCTCGTAAACCCGCACAAGATTCCTCCATCCACAGGCAAGAAGCGAGCGGCAAGCTCCAAATCGAGGATTCGTCCGTCCTTCCGCCGTTGCTTGATCTCGAAAGAGCCGGAGCCCAGTTTGACGAGCTGATCAATGCGAGCCGAGAAGGAATCTTCAGAATCCCTGAGATCCAAATCTCGGATGTTCATCTTCAAGACTTCTTCCCGGGAATATCCCGTGATCTGGCAAAAGGCTTTGTTGACTTCAGTGAAATCTCCTTTGAGATTCAAAATCCAAAACCCGTCGAGCGCATTTTCCAGAATCGTGCGCCCGAAGGCTTCCGCCCGGTAGCGTTTGATGCGGTCGTAGGCCAAGTTTTCAGCGATGGAGAGGCGCACTTGAAGGACCCCGCTATCCTCGGGTTTTTGAAGGTAGTCGTCGGCGCCCGCCTTGAGCACCCGGCCTAAATCTTCTGGAAACACATAAGCGGTGATGACCATGACGAAGGGGCGTTCACCTCCCGGCTGCGCGCGCAGGCGTCTGCAAAACTCGAGACCGTCCACTCCCGGCAGCACCACATCCAGAATGATCAAGTCAAACTGGTTCGACTGGCACAAAGGCATTGCGGTTTCCGAGTCCGCGACCGTTGTCACTTCGTGGCCGCGCTTTGCGGCAAGGGTGGCGAACCGTTCACAAGTGATCGGGTCGTCTTCGATAATTAGTGTTTTCATTCCCGTGCTATCCATCAGGCGCTGGCTGTGCCAACTGCGTCCTCGGCAATTCTCGAGCCGTCGTTCAGCCAGCTCGAGATTCAATGGCCAAGAGCGCCTTGCTTATCAGCACAAATGCTTGCCCCGGAGGTTCTTGAGGGGCGCTCACAACCACCGGGACGCCGGAATCGCCCCCTTCGCGAATCGCCGTGTAGAGCGGCACTTCGCCGAGAAATGGGATGCCTTGGCGTGCGGCTTCTTGGCGGCCGCCGCCGTGGCCAAAAATCTCATGCCTTTCGCCGGATGGCGTGACGAAATAACTCATGTTCTCAATGATGCCCAAGATCGGCACCTGCACTTTTTCAAACATGCCAATCCCTTTTCGGACAACCCCCAAGGAAGCCTCTTGGGGTGTTGTGACGATGACTCCTCCATCCAAAGGCGCTGTTTGACACAGTGAAAGCTGGGCATCTCCCGTTCCCGGCGGAAGGTCGATCAGAAGAAAATCGAGCTCGCCCCACTCCACTTGGAGCAAGAATTGTTGAATGGTTTTCATGATCATCGGCCCCCGCCAAATGACCGGAGAATCTCCGTCCAACAAGAACCCCATGCTCATGAGTTTGACGCCGTGATTGCTGGGAGGAATCAGTTTCTCGTCCGGGCTGACCGTTGGACGTTGCCTGATGCCCATCATCAACGGGATGCTGGGGCCATAGATGTCGCAATCCAAAAGGCCCACTCGAGCGCCCAAATGGCTGAGACCTCAGGCGAGGTTCACGGAGCAAGTGGATTTGCCGACGCCGCCTTTTCCGCTTGCGATGGCGATAAGCCGTTGGATCCCGGGCAGCGGCGTTTGGTTAGACCAACCAGCTTGCCCCGATTTCGCGGCGGCCGCGCCTTCCGGCGCCGGAGGTTGTTTGATTTGCACAATCACGTGGCTGACCCCCGGAATTGTCCTCAAAGTTTGCTCGCAGGCTTCTTTTAACTGCCGCGCCACGTCGGAATTGTGAGACGTAAGTTCCAGATTCACGCTCACCGCCCCAGCATTGGATGCAACTCCTTTGACCAGCCCAAACGACACAATATCCCTGGAATAGCCAGGATACTTGATAGACTTGAGCGCGCCCAAAATGAGGTCGTTCATGGATGAGTTGCAGAATACGTTGGGAACAACTTACTCTCGACTGGCTTACAATCAATCCTCAACTCTGCCTCCTGTTGGAATCGCCGGTTCGCAAGCCAGGGATGACGGCGCCAATTCCCTTAATCGAGCGACGCCGTACTTCAGAACACGGATCGCCTTTTCCACTTCATCGTCTCGTGTCCCAATTCCAAACGAGCATAACACCGCGCCCCGGGAAAGGATGGCCGGCACCCCTATCGCTTCGAGAGTCGGAGGTGCTTTTGCCAAACGGGTGGTGCAGGCGGATCCTGCGTGGAGTGCGACTCCCTGAAGGTCGCAGTGAAGAACGAGGGCCTCGCCTTCGACTCCGTCGATGCTAAAAAACAGCGATTGAGGAGATCTCCATGGTCCCGGCTCCGGCCCGTGCAAGTGAACACCCTGAATTTCCTGGCGAAGGGCATGAAGAAACAAGGTTTGAACCCGCGAAGCAGCCAATGAACGCTGCGGCAAATCTCTCTGTGCGAGTTCAGCCGCCAGGCCGGCCCCTGCGATGCCGGCCACGTTCTCGATTCCTGCTCGAAGCCCATATTCCTGATCTCCTCCCTCGATCTGTGGCTCCAAGCGCACGCGGCGATCCTTGAACAGCACTCCGACTCCTTTTGGGCCATAATAACGATGGGGGGAGCATGATAGGAGAGACGCTCCAAGACGGCCCGCATCGACCGGGATCCAACCAGCCGCCGACTCCGCGTCAACAAACAGCGGTATCCCGCGTTCCTGGGCAATCGCCCCTGTGTGTTCGATGGACTGAATCACTCCCAAGTCATGGTTGACGAGATGCAACGCGATGAGAAATGTTTCGGATGTCAACGCTCCTGCAATCGCCTCGTGACTCACGCGTCCCTGATGGTCGCAGCCGATTTCCGTGACTGTAATGCCCAGCTTGCGCAGCGATGCCGCGCATCGGCGAATCGATGGATGCTCGAGCGAGGTTGTAACCATGTGATTGCCACGTCGGCGAGGACTCAAGGCAAGTCCTTTCATGGCCAAGTTCGCAGACTCAGCCGCGTCTGACGTAAACAGAATCTGACAGGGATCCGAGACTCCAAGAAATTTCGCTGTCTGTTCTCTTGCCCGGTCCAGGGCGGCGCGAGCACGGACCCCATCGCTGTGCAGAGACGCGGGATTTCCGAAGGATTCGGTCAAGAAACCGCGCATCAATTCCACGACCTCCGGCAAGACTGGCGTCGCGGACACGGAATCGAGATAAATGCGAGACATTCGTCGTTTTAATAAGCGGGCGAATTACGACCTTCCGGACTCCGCCGCCGCCAATCCAGTCGCGGGACTCGCCTTTTTTGAAGGCAAACTTCGATCCACCATGGTTGGCCTCTATGAAACGGCCTGTTTTTACCGCTTGCAATCTCTAGTTGCTTCCCCAAAGTCCTCCACTGCCTGGGTGCCGTGTGTGCGGTGACCCGTTGAGGCTGAGAAACAAACGTTAACGCGTAACCTAACCTCGAACCTCCGTTGCCGCGAAATGTTCTGCCCCAGGGCAACGGAATCATTCTTGGAGCCCATCCAAGCTCCAAGGAGGTTTTACCGCATTCAACGAATAAAGACTCGTAGAATCGTAGTCCCTTAGTTCCAATTCCTATGCTCACCATGGAAGAAGCCATGCTGCAAAGCCATATGCGCTTTGCAGCGGGCGAAATTGTCAAAGGCACCATCATCGAACTCCGGCCCAAGGAAGTTCTCGTCGATATCGGCTATAAAAGCGAGGGGGTCATCCCCGCCGCGGAATTCTTCGATATCAAGACCGTCAAGCTAGGTGATATCATCGACGTTCTCATTGAAAGACTTGAGGATAAGGAAGGCATGGTCGTCCTTTCCAAAGAAAAGGCCGAGTTCAAACAAAACTGGGAAAAGATCCTGAACATTGCCAAAGAAGGCTCAACGGTGGTTGGCAAGGTGAAGGCGGTTGTTAAGGGCGGGTTGCTCGTCAACATCGGCGTCGAGGCGTTTCTTCCCGCCTCTCAAATCGATATTATTCCCCCTAAGAATCTCACGGTCTACGTCGGCAACGCTTACGAATTCAAAGTAGTCAAAATCAATCAGGAACGACAAAATGTTGTCCTCTCTCGCCGCGAACTGATCGAACAGGAGCGAAGCGAGAAACGGTCCAAGCTCCTTTCCGAGATGATGCCTGGGGATATCCGAAAAGGAACGGTCAAGAACATCACCGATTTCGGGGCCTTCATCGACCTCAACGGTTTGGATGGATTGCTGCATATCACGGATATGAGCTGGGGCCGCATCGGGCATCCCTCCGAGATCCTCAAAGTAGGGCAAGACATCGATGTGGTGGTTTTGGACATCAACCGGGAGAAAGAACGAGTCAGCCTCGGCCTGAAGCAAAAGCTCACCAACCCGTGGGAACAAATCGAATCCAAATTCCCTGTCGGCACCCGGGTCAAAGGCCGGGTCGTCAACCTCGTGCCTTACGGGGCGTTCGTCGAGCTTGAGCCCGGCGTCGAGGGTTTGGTTCATGTCACTGAGTTGTCCTGGACGAAGCGTATCGCGAAGCCCTCCGATGTGTTGAAGCCCGACCAGGAGATCGAAGCGGTCGTGCTAGGCATCAATCGTGAGGAACAAAAAATCTCCCTCGGCATTCGGCAACTGGAAGCCAACCCGTGGGATTTGGCACTCGAGAAGTATCCCCCAGGCGCCAAGGTCAAGGGCAAAATCCGGAACCTCACCAGCTACGGGGCATTCATTGAACTGGAGGAGGGTCTTGACGGCATGATTCACGTCTCCGACATCTCATGGACTCGCAAGATCAATCATCCTTCGGAAGTCCTCAAGAAGGGCGACGAGGTGGAGGCCGTCGTTCTTGAGATCGACAAACTCAACCAGCGGATCTCCGTGGGCGTCAAACAGCTCAGCCAGGATCCCTGGGATAACATCGACCACTTTTATAAAGTCGGCGACTTGGTCAACGGCAAAGTCACGAAGCTGGCGAGTTTTGGCGCCTTCATAGGGCTCCAACACGACATCGACGGCCTCGTGCATATCTCGCAAGTCAGCGAGGATCGCGTCGATAAGATTAAGAACGTGCTCAAGGTCGGGCAAGATGTGACGGCTAGGGTCATCAAGATCGACAAGAGCGACCGCCGCATCGGTCTGTCCATCAAGGCCGCCAATTACAGCACGGAACAATTGAAAGCCGAGCAAGCCATTCTGGACTCCCTCAAGCCTGGTGAGGATCTTGTGGCTTTGCAACATGCGTTCGACGCCGCGGATGAGGGGCGTGACGAGCGGGATTGATTCTCGATTCTCGCTTCTAATCGATCCCCATTGGTGGATCAGAAGATTCTGGAGGGCGGGCCATGCGGTCCACCCTCCTTTTTTTTACCTGGCCTGCGGAGCGCCCGGTTGAGCAGAGTAGGCGAAGCGAGACGGTCATTGGCCCATGCCTCTCAATCCGTCCGCTTCGCCTACTCTACTGAAGGATCAGTCGCCCAGGAGCTTCTTCAGCTGTTCTCGCGCGGCCCCTTCTCGCGAGTTGGAGGGATTGTAACCTTCAAATTTGCGTCGAATGTAATCAAAGTATTCGCAGAAATTCGCCATGTGTTTTTCCGCCACCGGTTCCGCTCTGCGATCGCGGCATTGCTGCGCCACCCTGGGGTCATAGCTCACACAGTTCAAACACACCCGGAGATCAGTTCCGCACCCATGGCAACTGTCTCCGCGGCCAGGCAAGCCCGCCAAAGTCCATTCCCAGCCACACTTGAAGCAATGTCGAGTCACGAAACCGGATGCTATCAAAGCTGGACGCCAGCGCAACCTTCCGTGCGGGCTACGACGCTCGGCGGGCCGAGGGGTCTGAATTCGCGAAAATGCCCCGCTGAACCGGGGCCGGCGGCCGATGCCGCGTTTGGTGGGGCTGGATACGGATCCGGCCAAGAGAATCTCAGCAAGATCTTTCGTGCCGATCCTTCGCGGGCCGCATCGTTCCTCGCCCCACCCGGCGCGTTCAATCCTCTAGCGCGCGCCGCCACCAGACCAACAGCGGAGACGCCTTCGTGCCGCCATCAAAACCAGGAAGACTCCTGAAACCAAGGCGTATTCGCGCGGTTCAGGCACGGCCGCCGCGGTCAGTTGGAGGTTGTCCACCCGGAATGTCCCGCTGCCAGAGCCGCCTGCGAGATCCCACAACAGATAAACGTTCGGCGTGTTTTCGATTGAACTGAGAGGGGACAAATCAATCGATGAGGAATGGTAAACCCCGTCACGGGTGAAGGACTGCGAGCTGTAGGGAGTGTATGGGCCCGAATCGCCCAGCCGATAACTCATTTGCGCTGAAGGAGCGCCACTTGATGTCGAGCGGTAATCGTAGCTGACGACGAAGTTCTCGTAGCCAGTTGTGTCCACGTGGAGTTGGAATGAATTGCCGCCCGGTGCGTCGAGCCCGCTGCTCCAAGCGGCGGCCAGACCGGCCGAGTGTGATGTTCCGGACGCGTCCGTGAACGATACGCCAGCCTGCCCGGCCGCCACTACGTCGGCGCCCCCGAGCGTGAGCGTCGAAGGGCTTGAGAGCAGGCTCTCACTTTGTGTGGTAACGCCTCCAGACAGGTTGTTCATGTTGTAGAGCAGAACTTGCGCGTTGGCGGAAAAACCCACCCAGGACGCGAGTACAATAAGCGGCATCTTTTTTTTGATTTTCACCGAAACCTCCTTTGGTTACGAGCCCGTCCGAAGTGGACAAACTCACAGGGAAATCGTTAGCCTTGGCCTCGAGGAAAGGAAAGAGAAATCCGCCGCGGATCGAGAAAAAACTGTTGCTGCACGATGCTCGTTTGGCTGGTAAGAACCATGCGTGCTCCATAGCTACCAGGAACTGTTGGATTCATTGCTCAATCATCTCCAAACTTTGAGAGCAAAGGGAGACCGTTTCATCATCGTGGACCAAGAGAATTGGGCCGGATTGCGCGCCACGGGAGCCACCCGCGGCTCTCGCCGACTTCCCGCTGCCAAACCGCGCCAAGCGGACAGCCGCGCCACGGCTTCGCAAATTATTTCAGCTCCGGCTGAGCCCAGTCCCTCATCGAAATCGCAAGCATCCCACGAGCGGTCGCTCGGAGCCATTCCGGAACCGGCGCCGCCCCCCTTGACGGCAAATGCGAAAGTGATCGCGATGGCGGAGCTCCGCGCACGGGCCCTCGGCTGTTCGAAGTGCGCTCATCTCGCCGCAAGCCGGCAGCACGTGGTCTTCGGAACGGGAAATATCGACTCCGCGCTCATGTTTGTAGGGGAAGCTCCAGGAGCGGACGAGGATGTTGCCGGAGAACCTTTCGTGGGGAGGGCTGGCCAGCTTCTGACGCGGATTATCGAAACCATGGGGTTGACGCGCGCCGGTGTGTATATCGGCAATATCGTGAAATGCCGTCCCGACACGCCCGGCCAGGCTTTCGGAAATCGCAAGCCCACCAACGAGGAAATGAGCGCGTGCATTCCATTCTTGGAAGAACAGATCAACATCATCCAACCAAAGGTTCTGATAGCGCTTGGCCGGACCGCCTTGGAGGGGTTGATCGGCGGATCGGCCCCCATTTCCACGATGCGGGGCCGCTGGCAGTCCTACCGCGGCATTCCCTTGATGCCGACCTATCACCCATCCTACGTCATGCGAACCCAGACACTCGAGATCAAGCGGGAGATTTGGATGGATATGCTTGAGGTCATGCGCCGAGTTGGCCTGCCTATTTCGGAGAAGCAACTCGGTTTTTTTCTGAAAGCTTAGGGTCCGTTCAAAATGGCTTCCGCTTTTGGCGGGAGCGCGGCTTCGCCGCCGATCGCGGGGGGGGGGATTCTGGGTGCGGGTCTGGGATGGATTCAGCAAAGGTTGTTGGAGAATCATTCCGGTGCGGCACGTCCGCGCCACAATTGCGCCCGCCCCGCGGATTTGATACGTGTGAGTACGAATTGGGTTGCGGATCCACGGCTGTTAACCGATAGTGGCTGCCATGGGTCGCATTGCAATCGATGCCCAAATGAAAATGGTTCCCAAACCTCAATCCAACCCGGCATGAATTGTTTCCGAATCCAGGCGCGCACTCTCTCCGCGTTGGTGCTTCTAGCATTCCTCCTCAGCGCTCGGGTTGCTTCCCTAAACGCGACTGCGACCGGGGCCGCGACAGCCGATTCCTGGCCGATGTTTCGCGGAGGCCCAGCCCTCCGAGGTGTCGCCCAGGCGTCGTTGCCCGATAAACCCCGGCTCCTTTGGTCTTTTAAAACGGGCGGGCCGGTCAAGTCCTCCGCCGCGATTCAGGATGGCAAAGTTTTCGTTGGATCCGGCGATTCGATTTTTTACGCTCTCGATCTCAAAACCGGCAAGAAACTTTGGTCGCACGCCACTAAAGGCGCCATTGAATCCTCTCCCCTCATTCTTGAGGGCCGGGCTTATTTTGGTTCGAACGACGCTTTCCTTTATTGCTTGGATGCGAAAAGCGGCGAATTGCTTTGGAAGCATGAGACGGGCGACAAGATCATGAGCGGGCCCAGTTGGACTCGGGACGGGGGGAAATCCGCGATCATCTTGGGGAGTTACGATTACAAGCTGTACTCATTCGACGCTTCCACGGGGAAATCAAACTGGGTTTACGAGACCGGGAATTACATCAATGGAACCCCTGCGGTCGATGCCGGGCAGACCGTTTTCGGGGGCTGCGATGCCATCTTGCACGTGATTTCCTTGAGCGATGGAAAGAAGATCAAGGAAATCGAGGCAGGGGGTTATATCGCGGGTTCGGTCGCGCTGGCTGACAACCACGCCTACTTTGGACATTACGAGAACGCATTTTTGGGTGTCGATTTGAAGGAGGGCAAGGTCGCGTGGACTTACACCGATCGGGGTTTCCCTTACTTTTCCTCTCCCGCTGTGGCTGGGGGCAGGGTTGTGTTCGGGGGGCGCGACAAACGCCTTCATTGCGTGGACCGTTCGACGGGCAAGCCTCTCTGGTCGTTTGGCACGCGAGGGAAAGTCGATAGCTCACCGGTGATCGCGGGGGAGAGGGTTGTGGTGGGCTCCGATGACGGACGCCTCTACATACTGAATCTCGCGGACGGCAAGGAACTCTGGAGTTACGATGTAGGCGACTCGCTGGGCAGTTCGCCCGCGGTGGTGAACGGGGCGTTGGTTATTGGATCCGACGACGGCTCCGTTTATTGTTTCGACAAGTAGGGCTCGAGGTTCATGCATCTTGATCACACTTTGAACTATGAGTTTTCACGGCAAGGGTGCGACCGGCGCGCCCAAAGCACCTGGGACGTCTGATCGATTCGATCCCATGAAGACCACTCTTTTGCCCAGCGGACAACCGGTCAATCCGCCAATCGAGGAAACGAAGGCTGGCAATTATTTTGTCTCGAATTATCCCCCCTTCTCTTTTTGGAAGCCGGAGCGGGTCTGCGAGGTCGAGGCAGCGATGAACCGGCCCCCTCAACAAGGAGTCCCGTTGGGGGTGTATCTTCACATTCCTTTTTGCAGAAAGCGGTGTCATTTTTGTTACTTCAGGGTTTACACGGACAAGGATTCTGGCGCCATCAAAGCTTATATCGACGCGGCGCTGCAAGAGTTGGCCTTGTATTCGCGGAAGCCGTTCATTGGGGGGCGCCAACCCAGTTTCATTTATTTCGGCGGCGGAACACCGAGTTATCTTTCGGAGAAACAATTGAGGGGTTTGGTCGGCGGCATGCGCCAGATGCTGCCTTGGGATTCGGTGGAGGAAGTTACTTTCGAATGCGAGCCGGGAACGCTCACGGATCAAAAGCTCAAAACCCTCCGGGAATTGGGTGTGACGCGATTGAGCCTCGGGGTGGAGAATTTCTCCGACCACATTCTCGATGTGAACGGGCGGGCTCATCGATCAAAGGAAATAGGGCGGGCCTATGCTTACGCCAAGGAACTGAAGTTTCCACAGATCAACATTGATCTCATCGCTGGAATGGTCGAGGAAACCGAGGCAAACTGGAAGGATTGCGTTCTCAAAACCTTGGAGATGGCCCCCGACAGCGTCACGATTTATCAGATGGAGATCCCGTACAACACGACGCTCTATAAGGAAATGCGCGAAACGGGCAAGCTGGTGGCTCCCGTCGCGGACTGGGAGACCAAGCGGCGGTGGGTCCGTGAGGCTTTCGAGCAATTGGAAGCGGCGGGCTACACTATCGCGAGCGCTTACACGGCGGTGAAGGACAAGCAGAAAACCCGGTTCATTTACCGGGACAGGCTTTGGGCGGGAGCGGACTTGCTTGCTTTGGGAGTCGCCTCTTTTGGGCATATTGGAGGGACACATTATCAAAACCAGCACGACTTCGATCCCTATATTAAGGCCTTGGCTTCGGGAAATCTGCCAATCTATCGCGCGTTGACTCCCTCTGACCAAGAGAGGTTCATCCGCGAGTTCATCCTTCAGCTCAAGCTTGGGGCATTGGACGTCGGCTATTTCCAGAAAAAATTTGGACAGGACGTTTTGAAGACCTTTGCCAAGCCTCTCCAGAATCTGCGCGACCTGGGTTTTGGGGGAGCCAACGGCAGCAAAGTCTTTTTGAATCGGGATGGATTGCTGCAGGTTGACCGGCTGCTGCATGAGTTTTTTCTCCCTGAACATCGAAACGCCCGGTATGCTTGAGGAGCTGCCGAGTCGTGGCGTTGGAGCCCGCTGCTCATGACTGGTTCACGATGAAATCACAAGGCAAACTGGCCGCGGCGATGGAACCCTCCGTCATGGTGATGCCAATCGCCTATCCGCTTGACGATTTTTATGCCCGGGCGCATCTCACTCTGCCGCCCATCAAGAAAGTCCGGGGAGAGGATGTCCCCGAGCCATGGCGCTCCCTCTTGGTTCACCACGATGATATGACTCCGACCCTGGAGGCTTTCCATGGGCAGACAATTCACATCCGAGTGCTGCGCAGCGAAACTCGTGAAGTCTATTATTTCCGGGAAGTTGTGCTTCACTTGGATGGCACGGGCGAACCCGTTGAATTTGGAGCCATCAAGATCAATCTCGCGCTTTTCCCTCCGCAAGCCCGAAAGTTGGTTCTGGAGGAACATGAGCCCCTGGGACACATTCTCAAATCTCGAGGCATCGCCCACACGAGTCGTCCCAAGGCATTCTTTCAAATCAAGTCGGATGCCTTGATCAACGGGGCTCTTGCCCTCCCCGCCTCGACGATTCTCTACGGCCGACGCAACACGCTCAGCGACTCTCAGCATCGGCCTCTGGCTGAAATCGTGGAAATCCTTCCTCCACCGCGCTCCTGATTTTTCTGAAATCCCGCGCGGCTCCTTGGAAAGAGGATGTGCACTCCCATTCTGACGGAGTTATGCTTTTGAATTCCGAATTCCTTGACGGAATGACCGGGTCCCATTGAGATGGCGCGGTGAACGCCCGCCGAGTTAACTGGATTGCCGCCCTGTCCGCCCTTCTTTTCCTCCCAGCATTCCCTCCCGTGTTGAGCGGTTCCGAGCCGCCTTTGATTACCCTCTTCAATCCTTCATCCGGAGTGGTTGGCACTGGAGTGACCATCAAGGGGGAGAATTTCGTGGATGTCATCGCGATCAAATTCAATCAAACACAGACCAAAGACTTCAGCGTGTTGGGGGGCGAGATCGGTGTCAGCGTTCCCGCGGGTGCTACCACGGGTCCGATCACGGTGCTTACCGCCAGCGGTTCGTCAACAAGCGCTGGCATCTTTCTCGTGTCGCAGACTGGCATTCCGGAGATCCTCGGATTTTCTCCTCAAGAGGGCCCACCTGGAACGGTGCTCACGATTTCCGGGGAGCGTTTCGCTGAAATCACGGCCGTGCTTTTCAACGGTGTTCCGGCGACCGCATTCACGCTCCTGGGCTCGCAGATCAGCGTGGCGGTCCCTCAGAAGGCGACCACCGGGCCAATTGAAGTGGTGAGTGCGTCCGGCAAAGGGGTGAGCTCAACGAGCTTTCAAGTCACCTCAGTCGCGCCTCCTGCCATTGATGAATTCTCGCCCACTTCGGGCCCCGCCGGCACTTTGGTCACAATCACTGGGCGAAATTTTGTCTCCGTTTCATCAGTCAAGTTTGGGGATGTGGAAGCGAATGGGTTCAGCGCCGTGGGTTCGCAAATCAGTGTTTCCGTGCCCGCTGGCGCGAAGTCCGGCTTGATCACCATCACTGCTCCCTCGGGCGCCGGACAAAGCGCGGCCAATTTCTTCGTGACTGACGTCCCTCCTCCTTCCATCGTGAGTTTCTCCCCGGCCAATGGGGCCCCGAGAACTCGGGTCACGATCACTGGAACATTTTTCAAAGATGTCACGGCGGTGCTTTTCAATGGAAAAGCATCGAGTTTCTTGGTCTTCGGAAATCAGCTTTTTGCGACGGTGCCTGACGGCGCCACGTCTGGACTCATCTCGGTCTCGACACGCACTGGCACATCGGTGAGCGCCGAGCCTTTCACTGTGAGTTCCTCAGCCATACCTCGAATCATCGAATTCAGTCCCACGAACGGGCCAGCCGGAACCATCGTGACGATCAGAGGCGAGAATCTGGCGGATATCAACTCGGTGAAAATCGGCGGCGCAGACGCTTCCTTCAGCCTGGCGGCTAGTCCCAATATTACGGCGACGGTCCCCCAATCGGCCGTGACGGGCATCGTGGAGGTTCGGACTCCAGGCGGCAGCGCAACCAGCGCCGGGTTGTTCCACATCACTTCGGCCGCCGCTCCTTCCATCACCGCCTTTTCCCCAGAAAGCGGCCCGCCAGGGGGTCTTGTCATCGTCACTGGTGAAAACTTCCAAGGCGCCACTTCTGTGAAGGTTGGTGACTTGGAAACCACATTCCTCCTTTTTGGCAGCCAGATTTTCATCACACTCCCGGCGGAGGCAAAAACCGGGCTTATCACCGTCGTCACCCCAGCGGGCTCGGGACGGAGTGATCGGCCGTTTCTGATTGGATCCCCCGAGCCCGCGATCCTCGAATTCAACCCGAAAAAGGGCGTGGCGGAGGATGTCATCACTCTCGTCGGGTCCAACCTGGCTACTGTCCAAAGCGTGTTCTTCGGCGGTGCTCAAGCCGTGATTCTGTCGCTTTCCAGCAGCGAAGTGCAGGTGAAAGTGCCTCTTCTCGCCAAAAGCGGCCCATTGGAATTGAAGACCGCGGAGAGAAGTATTTTGACGATCCAGGAGTTCTCGGTGTTGCCTCAAATCGTTCGATTTCTCCCCGCGTCGGGAACGATTGGCGACGTGATTCTGATCGAGGGATCAGGATTCAACTCCGTGGAAAAACTCCAATTCGCGAGCATCGCTGCGGCTTATGAAGTGATTTCACCGGCTCAAATCAAGGCCACGGTCCCTGAGCAATCCGTGACGGGGCCGATTCGAATCAGAACGCCGAGCGGCGAAGCCGTCTCGGCGTCTGATTTCGCTACTATCATCCCGATCCCAACAGAGCCGCCCAGGATCGCTTTCAAACTTCTCGAGAGCGGGAAAGTGGAGCTTTCCTGGCCAAATTCCAACCCGGCATTCTTGCTTCAGACCACGGGAGAACTGGGCTCGGTATGGGCTCTGGAAAGCGCACAAGTTCTCATAGTGTCGGGACGCCGTCAGGTTTCGCTCGACACCTCCTTGATCGAGAAACGATTCTTTAGGCTTGTGACTGTGCCGTGACGGCCGCGGAGGAAAGCTGCCTTTTCAGCCCCCGGTCGCGGTCGGGACCTGTGAAGCCGCTTGCTGGCCTGGTGGAGGCACCACAATCAGTGGCAGCGGGTAGCGGAGCTTCATCACGTCATCCACGATCACTTCAATCTGGTGCACGCCGGCCAACTGAAACTCGACTTGAGTGAAGACTGAAACATTGGTCGCGTGATGGCTCGCGTCATGAAGAGCGAACTTAACCGAACTCTGGCGAATCACTTTTTGGTCGGGACCCAGCAGTTTCACAACTTCCGTGAACTGGCCCACGCCCGCTGCCCATCGGTTGAACACGCAGAGTTTAAATGCGGAAATGGGGAGTTGCGGAATTCTGATGACTCCCACCACCCCCACCAGAATAAAATTGCCACTCGCCTCTTGGCGCACGTCCTCGCACAAAATGGAGGCCTGAAGATCGGGGAGGATTCGCATGGCTTGCATAGAAATTCTTTTTTTGAACCGATTCGATGGGGCTTTGGTTAGGGTTTTCCTTGGTTTACTACCGAAAAAGTGAGGCCATGATTCAGGAAGCAAGCAATGTCTCGCATCACGGCGCGTCTTTAAGCCGTGGCCAATTCGGCGGCTCTCACGGTGTTCCTCATGAGCATGGCGATCGTCATCGGGCCGACTCCTCCGGGGTTCGGAGTGATCTTCGAGACCACCGGCAGCAGGGCCTCGAAATCCACATCTCCCACCAGTGCCGTGCCTGTCTTGGATGCCGGATCAGGGATCCGATTGACACCCACGTCGACAACCACGGCGCCGCGCTTCACCATTCCGGCTTTCACGAAGCGTGGCACGCCGATCGCCGCGATGAGGATGTCCGCCCGCTTGCAATGCGTCTCAATTTCGCGAGTCCCCGAATGGCAAAGAGTGACAGTGGCGTTGGCCCGTTTGTCTTTCTGTATCAAAATCGCCGCCATCGGCTTGCCCACTATGTTTCCCCGGCCCAGCACCACGACCTCCGCGCCGGACAAACTGACGCCGCTGCGGGTCAGCAGCTCATGAATCCCTCCGGGAGTGCAGGGAACGAACCCGCTCGAGTCTCCCAGCATCAATTTTCCTACGTTCACCGGATGAAACCCGTCCACGTCTTTGGAAGGAGACACGCTGGCATAGACATGGGTCTCTCGAATGGGGGGCGGAAGAGGTGCTTGGATCAGGATTCCATGCACCGAGGGATCTTGATTGAGCCGGCAAACCAGAGCCAACAAATCCTCCTCGGTGGTCGAAGATGGCAATACGAAAGTCTCGCTGGACAAACCCAGCCGTTCCGAGGTTTTCTGCTTCATCCCAACGTAGACCCTGGATGCCGGATCTTCTCCAACTCGAACAAAAACGAGCCGCGGTTGGATGCCCCGGCGGCCTAGAGCGGCCACGCGATCCGCGGTGGCTTGGTGAATTTCCTCCGCGATGGACCTCCCGTCGATGAGACGGCTCGGCACGGAGGGAATCGTATCAGGCTGCGGCATCGTTGGAATCGGCGCGGAAACGCCACGGAAATTTTTCGCGGAACATCAGACTCAGGGGATGAGATCGATGCTCTCCACCTCCAACACAGGCGTGGCGGCCCATCTTCGATCCATGAATTCCTCCCCTGTCACCAGGACCTTCCGGCCTTTGAAAGACTCAAGTTTGATGTCCAACTTGCCCGCGTGGAGATAATTCATCAACCGCCCGTCCTGGAGGGTGCGCAAGGCGAAGAAGGTGGGTGCTTGAATGCTGTCGAAAAACGTGCCGCCCACCAAGCCTTCACGAATCACTATCCGGCGGGTGGGTTTGCCTTCGTTCGTCGCAGCTCCAGAGATCGGGCGCAACCCATCTACTCGCGGCGCGATCGCCGCCTGAGGATCCGGCGCTTTCGTGGAGTCCGGAGCCGCCGGGGACGTCGGAACGATCGCGGCGGGCGTGGTGGAAACGGCCGCGGGAGGTGCCGGAGAGGCGGCGACCGGAGTAGGTTCGGGGACCACGACGACCTCGGTTTCGGACTCCGTCGGCTGGCTGACAGGAACCGCCACTTTCGGTGGCGACGGCGGAGGGTTTTCAGCGGCGGCTGTTTTCTCTGCCGTCGCCGCCGCCGCCTTCGGTGGTGTCTGGATCGTTTCCTGCGCCACTTTGGGCGATTCTGAAGCGATGGTTTGAGTGGCCGAGGACTTGGCGATCATTCCTCCGACGTACTCAACCAGATCCGCCGCCACGAAGGCATAAGCCTCGGGAGGGGCTTCGATTTCAGCCCACTCCTCCTTGCGCCGAAATTCTTTGACCGGAGTTCCCTTCTCTATCCTGCCAAGAACGCTGTAGTTCTCGCCCGCGCCCGCCCGTAAATTCAGGCGTTGAAGTGCCGTCGAAGAAGATTCGTCCAGGAAGCCCGAATGCACCCAAACCGGTGTGTTTTGGGGTAAAACGATGCGGTACCAACGCGTGGGTTCGTCATCCTTTAGTTTCTGCGGTGCGAGTTCCTCGAGGATTGTGACTTTCTCCCCCTTTTGAAGACGCGTGACCACTTCGCTCGCTAGCGTAGGTTTGCCCCTCACGTTGACATGGTCGCCCACGATGGTGCCGATTTTGAGAGCCAGGTTTTCCACCTCTTGGGCGGCGCTGGAATGGCCGAGCAAGATCGCGCTGAGCACGGCCCATGTTCCTGCTATTCGGAAAGATTTCATACGGTTCCAACGCGTTGATCCAACACAATCATCATTCCAGGCTTCAAACCACCACCGATTTCACTACCGCAAATACCCGGCAATCCAGCCCTCAGCCCAATTCATGCGCAACGACATCGTTGACCTCCAACTTAAAGCCCACTCCAATCACTGTCCACGAAATCCTCAAAGCACCGGCCATCCAGCGCTGTTCTCCTCCGGATTCTCCCCGCTCGAAACGTTCGCCCGGCCTGGCCGGAGCTATTGTTGCTCTGGACCGAAGGAGGCGACTGTCTTTCCGTTCGAATCGAACACATGCAGAACCCCCGATTCGCCCCCGGCCACCACACGATCGCCATTCATCGTGATCTCCGCGCCTTGAATATAATCTTTTCCGATCTCGAACGAGCGGATCTTCTCCCCTTTTTCGTTGTTCACCCGAAGTTGGGAGTCGCCTGAAGCGATCAAGGTATGATCCGCCAAACCGACGTAACGCACTGCCGTCACCTCCTTGGCGGCTCCATCGACGTTGCGTTTCCTTTCTCCGCTCTTCAGATCCCAAACCTTCACGACGCCGTCGGCGCCACCCGTCGCGAGGCCTCGTCCATCCGCTCTCCATCGCACGCTCAACACATAATCCGTGTGTCCCTCCAGAGTCTTCAGTGCCTGACCTGTGCCGATATCGGTCACTTTTGCGAAGCGATCCGCCGAGCATGTCGCAAGCAATCCTCCATCAGGGGAGAAGTCCACGCCGAAGACCACGTCGCTGTGAACGTTTGTCAGATCTCGGCGCAATGTTCCCCGAGCGACATCCCAAATCTTGACTTCGCCGCTTCGGCTGGGGTGTCCGCCGCCGGTTGCCAGAGAGGCCCCTTCAGGGCTGAATGCCAAAGCGGTCACCCGGTGCGCAAAGGCATTATTAGTGCCGCTTCCACCGAGGACCTTTTCCAGATCCCATCCCATTCCGCGTTGCCACAGGCGAAGCGAACGATCCTCGCCCAGCACCAGCCACTTGGCTCCATGCTCGATAACCGCCATGCCACGTGCCCCTCCCAGGGGTGGTGCGATTGCACTCACGGGTGTTCCTTGGCCCGGCGCCCACCAGTGTGCCACGCCAGCCTCGTCCACGCTCGCGAGACCATCGCCGCTTGCTTCGAACGACACGCTTCGTATGGGGCGAGCCCCGTTCTTCCTAGCGGTTTCAGCTTTGCCAGCTTCTTCCGAGGCCTTGACGGCATGAGACTCCGCCCCCCGAAGCGCTGCCTCAGCAGCGGCGGAAGCCAGTTTGGTTTTCTCCACTGCTTGAACCGCCAAGTCCCGCTCGTTTTCGGCATTCGCAAGGGCCATCGCCGTCTTCTTATGCTCCGCGGCAGCCGCCTCAGCCGCTTTCGTGGCATCGGCGGATTTTTGCGCCACGATCTTCCTTTTCTCCGTGATCAAAGCCCGCGTCTTCTCGGAATAAGCTTTGTATTCACCCGCGAATTGCGCTCCATCCACAAGGGCGGCAGCTTGCTTTTGCAGCGATTCCAACGAGTCCGATATCGACTTGAATTCCTTGTCGAAGGCCCCTAGGGCGGCGTTTGCGGCATTACTGGCCTCATTGGCCTTCTCCATCGATTCTCGTTTCTCCTTGGAGGCCTTTTCGGCTGTGGCGATTGATTCGATCGCCTTCTTGTGCCGTTCCAATTGACCGTTCAATTCGTTGGTCGAGCTTTGCCATTCGTTTTTCGAGTAGAGAACAGCTTGCGCAGCCAGCTTCGTCGTGCGATCGACGGCGGCTTGAGCTCTCAACAATCCCAGGTCCCCTCTTCCATCGAGCATAGGTTCTTGCTTTTCCAGCAACCACACTTTGACAGAACCGTCTTGGCCAGCCGAAGCAAACCTTTTTCCATCCGCACTGATCGCGGCACTGCTCAAAGGAGCGGCGTGCTGCCATCGTTGCAGCAGCTTTCCTTTGGCCGCATCCCATAAAGCCAGGGAGCCGTCCGCAGAGCCTGTGAGGAATCGGGATCCGTCCATTTGGGGTTCGATCACGCTCACGGCATTGGTGTGTGCCACGAATTCCTGATTGAACTTCCATCCGGTTTTTTTGGTTTGTTCCCAGATCTGCACCACGCCACTCTCACGGCCCAGGACGCACTTCTCTGAGCCGCCAAGGAACCTGGCTGAGACAATCTCGCCCGCCGATTGGAAGCTGCCGAGCCGCTTTCCTCTTTCCGCATCCCAAACCGACGCTGAGCCGTCCCGCAAAACTATCAGCAATCGATCTTCCTCCAGTGAAAAATGCAGCGCGGTCAACGAAGCCTTTTGGAGGTTTTTTTTCCAAATTAATCTTCCCGTCGCCAGATCGATTATTTGCACAGATCCGGCAGCCCCCCCTATCGCCGCGAATCGTCCCTTGGATGAAACCGCTGCCAGCCGGGCATCCTCCGTGATTTCTGGAATTTCCTGGATCAAGACTGGTGGTCTTCGATTCCAAATCTTCACCTCTCGATAACCTGCCGAAGCCAACCGTTCGCCGTCCGGACTGAAGCAAAGAGCATTAACCCAGTCTCGGTGGAGCTCTGCGGGCAAGATCGGATCCGAAGCCTGTTCTTCCGCGGCAACCTCGGTTTTGGCGCGCTTTCGAGTGCTCAGGGGCGTGGCAAACGAGATCATCGGAGACCTCAGCGCTGGTCTCTCTGCGGCCACCGCCACCACCTTGGACTGGGGCAATCTTGCAGTGGAAAAAGTCTTGTCACCCATCCTGAAAACCGGGTTTCGCCCCGTCAGATCGTAGACGGAAATGCGATTGCCGCGGGCGCATGCGGCGAGCAAACCTTCGGGGCTAAGCGCCACCGCATAAATCGCCTTCAAGGAAGAGGGGAGTGGCTGCCAAGTCAGTGGAACCTCCCCGCGCACTTCTCCTTTCGCTCCCTGTTGGATCCAAAGCTGGAGTAAGCCCAATTGCTCGGGGTTCAGGTCCACCGCCGAAACTTTATTCTCCCTGGGGGGCATGCGCGGGCTCGACTCGTGGGTGGCCACTTTAAGCAACAGACTCTCCGCGGGTTTTCCAGGAACGACAGCCGGTCCCGTCTCGCCGCCTTTTAGGATCGTCGCGGGGGTTTCCAAGATAAGTTCGCCCTTCGACGTTGTTTTATTGTGGCAGGCTAGACAGTTGGATTTCAGCACAGGGAGAATCTCCTGTTCGAAATCAACCGGAGTCTTGCGCTGCAGCCGTTTCACCGGAAGCACGCCTTTGGAGTTCTCGGAGGCGCTTTGGCCCAGCGTTCTGGGGACTTGAACTTCCCACGTCCCGAGGCTTGCCAGCAGCAAGGCAATCCATATCCGTATTGCGAGGCCGCCGCAGCGCCGAGGATGTTTCGAGGCAATCATTGTGGTTCGACGCGACTTTTCGGCCTTGTCTTCAGAGCCGTCCAGTCTGGGTTGTGATTTGTCATCAAGAATCGGTATAGAACCCCTCCGTGCGATCGTAATCGCCTCGCGCGCGGAAGGTGAAAGTTAGTCTGGGATAGAACTCCAGCGGGCCGCGCCCCGCTTGGAACCGCCGTAGAGTCGAGTGTCAGCCAACCGTTCGCCATATGTAGGCCGGGTCAAGGCTGCTGCTTCGAGACAATTGGTCTGATTTTCATGTTTCGGAAGGAAACCAAGCCGTGATCCCCTTGGAACGCCAGCCATCCGTATCCAGATTTGGCGAAATGCGGCATCTTGCCGAATTTGCTCTTTGCCACGCGGCTTTTGAAGTCTTCGCTCCCAATCACGTATTCGACGTATTTGACTCCATTGACCTCGTGAACGCATTTCTCGGGAGTGATTAGGATCCGCAGCCGATTCCATTGTCCAGCGGGTTTTGTGGAGTCGATCGGTTTGCCTGTTTTTGGGTCGTCGGGCGGCTGATGCAGAGCGTAGAGCCAGCCGCATTTTTGAGGATCCTTAGCCTTCGCATTATCCTCGAGCTGAATTTCCGGCCCTGTCGCCCAAGCCGAGGCACCTTGTTCAGTGACGTGATACATGATGCCGCTGTTGGATCCTTCACCCATGTTGAATTCCAGCACCAATTCGAAGGCCCCGAACTTTTCCGCAGTCACGATGTCGCCCGCGTTATGGGGGTCCACGCAGGCCAAGGCCCCGTCCTTGACCTGCCAGCCGGGCTTGACGCCCTCCATCTTGAAATTGCTCCAACCGTTGAGAGTCTTGCCGTCGAAGAGCAGTTTCCATCCGTCCTTTTGTTCGGCTGCCGTGAGTGTGTTGAGGGGAGCGTCAGCGGCCAGCGACCTGAGCGAAAGGGTCGCGCCCAATGCTATCGCGGTGAGGTAATGGAAGCGGTGTTGCATGGCATTGGACCCTAGGCGAGGCAGGCGCTTCTGACAACCAGAATACCAGGCGGGCGGTGGGCCTATGAGGAGATGGCTTGCATGCGGGCCCGCGGACTGACGTTCCGCGCGCGACGCACGTTTTAATCGTTCGGGATTAACCGATCCCCAACAGTTCCACCTCGAAGATCAGCGTCGCGTTTGGGGGGATGGCTCCGGGGTAGCCCGCGGCGCCATAAGCGAGGTTTGGCGGAATCGTCATCCTGACCTTGTCTCCCACCTTCATCTGAGCGACTCCCAAATCCCAACCCGCAATGACTTCGCCCGCCCCGAGAACGAATGAAAACGGCTCGTTACGGTCGACCGAGCTGTCGAATTTTTGGCCACTCGTGAACGTGCCGGTGTAGTGGACCGACACGGTGGCCCCGTTCTTCGGAGACAATCCAGACCCGTTGACTAATTTTTCGATCTTTAATTCGCTGGTGGACATCCCGCATTGTCATCATGCCAGGCCACGGCGGTCAATGTTGGAGAACTCGGGGTAGTGTCCTAATTTGGTTTTTGGGAGGTTTTCCATCAATTCCCACGTTTATGTGGCACGGAAATTGCGTTGACGCCAGGAATGGGGGCGGGCAATGATCCAGAATCTAGCCAAGCTCAAACTTAGATTCCAAGGACCCCCTATGACAAAACAACGCGTAATTTTAGACGCTCTAATTCAACGGGAGGATTTGGAAATTAACTCTGAAAACCCCGAGAAGCCTGGTGGGGACGTTCCACGGATTACTTTAGTGGAATTGGAGCACGACCGAAGCATGTTTGAAGTGCTCCGGAAGCCTGATTTTCAGCGGGAGACATCCGAATGGAGTCCGGAGCAAATTGTTGAACTGGTGAAAAACGTTTTGGACGAGGAGTTGGTTCCGGCAGTTATCGTGTGGAAGGCCGCGAGCAGAAACGTTTTTGTCATTGATGGCGCGCACCGATTGAGCGCCCTCATTGCGTGGGTCAACGACGATTATGGCGCTGGAAGCATTTCGCTGAAATTTTACGGAGGAATCGACGGTATCCCGAAAGACCAGCGCGCAGCAGCAAAAGTAACCAAGGAGCTAATTGAATCAACCATTGGCTCCTACTCAGATTTGAATAAATTCCGAAGGGACGGAACCGGCGCTACCCCAGAACAGATCCGCCGCGCCAAAGGAATGGCAACCGCATCGATTTTCGCTCAAAGCGTAAGGAACGATGCAGAGCACGCGGAAGCCTCTTTCTACAGAATCAACCAAGGTGGCGCGGTCATTAACGATACGGAAAAGGAAATCATTTTAGCCCGAAGGAAACCCGTTGGATTGGCAGCGCGAGCATTGCTACGGGCTGGCACAGGGCATGCATATTGGTGGAAATGCAGCACTGAAACCAAAACAAAGATCGTAACCAGAGCTTCTGAAATTCACAAAATCCTTTATAAACCCGAGGAAAACTCTGATGGATACAACTCCATTCCGGTGGCCGGAAAGGCGTTTTCATCGGATGCTTTGGCATTCTTATTCGAGATTATTCATGTTGCCAACGATCTAAAACGCGAAAAAAAGAAAAATGGAAAACGGCAACCATCATCAGCGAATGAAGACATCCCCGATAAAGACCCCGAGGCATCGGGACTTAAGGCGGTGGAGTATCTGGAAAAAATTCTCGATCTAACTCGGACAATATTCAGTAAGCAGTCCAAATCACTGGGTTTGCATCCTGCTGTCTATTGCCGGACAGCCACTGGTAAATTTCAGCCAGCCGCTTATTTGGCACAGATTGAACTTATCAAATATTTGAATCGGGAAAGTGATGGGTTTCATAAGTTTACTGCTGTGCGGCAGCAATTCGAGGAATTCTTGGTTGAGAACAAATCCTATGTAAACCAGATAGTCAGAGGATTGGGGGCTGGCATTCGGAGCCTGCCAACCATATTTGAGATGTATTTGTTGATTTATCGCGGCTTCAAAGACAACTTGGGAAAGGAGGCCATCAAGAACGCAATCCTTTCAGATCCGACCATTGGCGATTATGTGGCCGCTCCTACAACCGGCAAGCGTGACAGTGGGGGTGAATTCAAAACAGCAGCCAAAGCCGCCGCCAAAATGAGAACAGAATTAGAGACGGCCAAGCCGTGCCCCGAGTGCAAAGCGAGGTTGCACATGCTTGCCGCAACTCTGGACCATGACAATCGCAAAGAAGATGGAGGTTCGGCGCATTCTGACAACGGTGAATGGATGCATCCATTTTGCAACTCAGGCGTTAAGGAAAGGCGTCTCCACAGGGCCACTAGCTCAATCTAGTTGCTTGCAACATAATATCCCTTACCCATTCCGAAACCTCCTTGCCGGATGCCTTCGATGCCTCCGAAACTGCTTGATACTCAGCAGGGGTAACCCTTGTTCGGATCATTTCCGTTTTAGCCTCCCCTTTCGGGAGTTTGGGGCGACCAATCGTTATTTTTTGTTTATGTGGCACAAAAAGTATTGACTTAATGTAGTTTCTGTGGCACAATAAGTCCAGTTAAAAGAAAGACTGGTTATGGCAAACAATCTCGACAACGAAAAGAAGGTCCTCGCAGTTTCAATGCTTTGTGAAGGATCAAGCATCCGGGCCATTGAGCGCATGACAAGCATTCATCGCGATACCGTCATGCGATTGGGTGTTCGCATTGGAGAGGCTTGCGCCAAGATCCAGGACTCCAAGTTGCGCAACCTGAGCAGCCGCGAGATTGAAGTTGATGAAATCTGGGGATTCATCGGCGCGAAGCGCAAGAACGCGGAACGTGCCGGAGCCTATGGCGATGTCTGGACCTTCATCGCCCTGGATCGGGACACCAAACTGATCCCGTCTTTCGTCGTTGGCAAGCGGGACATGTACCATTCACGCGCCTTTATGGATGATCTTGCTTCTCGTCTGGCCAATCGAATTCAACTTTCAAGTGATGCGATGACTTCCTATGCGGATGCGGTGGAGGGCGGGTTTGGTTGCGACGTTGACTATGGGCAGATAGAAAAGACCTACTCTGTCTCAAACCTCAACAAAGACGCGGCGAGCCGATACAGCCCGGCTGAAGTGGTCAAGACCGAACGCGTGGTTATTAACGGCATGCCGGACATTCGTCGAATTACTACCTCCCACGTCGAGAAGCAAAATCACACTTTGCGCATGCACTGCCGCCGCCTCACGCGGTTGACGAATGCTTTCAGCAAGAAGCTGGAAAACTTCCAAGCTGCGGTTGCGCTGAATTTTGCATACTACAATTTCTGCAAGGTCCACGGCGCTATCCGTTGCACGCCCGCCCAGGCCGCAGGAGTGGAGCAAAGCATCTGGACCGTTTCAGAACTGGTTGAACGCTGTGGTGAATAAACGCGAATATATCGAAAGACTGAGCATGGCGGTGGAGCATCTTCACGGGTGCTCCGCGCGTCATGTTGAATCCGTTCCGGTTCATGAAGTGTTCAAAGGGCAGACCGTCTGGGACGGGACCGTGGAAGTTTTTGAGATAACTGGCCACCCAAAGGCCAAACGTGCTTATGGGTGGTCGCACGCGTCTGGATCTGGCGACCAGGACGAACGATTCGTTGCTGTTTTGGAGATCCCGCCCGTGGATTCTGCGTTGACCGCCGTCCGCGTGAGCTTGGTTAAAGAAATTCGGAGCAAGAAAAAATGATCGGGACGGATTTCAAATTAGGACACTACCGAACTCGGAACTCAGCGGTTTGCAAGAGGGGTTTCAGATTTGCGATTTTGGATTGAGGACGGGCACGGAATGAATGGTGTGGATGGCTTGGGATCACAAAGACGCATAGAGGGCGCGGAGGCGTGGCAGGGCGGCGGTCCAGAGAAGCTGCGAAAGGATGGAGGAGCCTAGGAATTTCTAGGGACAGACAATTTATTCAATATTAATTCTCGAGTTTTGCCTGGGAAACAACGGCGGAGATTACGATGACGCACAAGAAAAAGGAATTGGAGTTTCCAAAGCTTCCAGTGAAGTACCCTCGTTCTACTGAGGTCTGAAAGGTTCACCGGCAGTCGCTGAATTTTGCGGCGCTCGACTGCAATACGATACTCGCGGCGCTGGAGCTTCTCGGCCAGTTCGGCGCCGATCCGAAGGAGGCCTGGCGTATTCGCCTGTCTATGCCAAAATCTCGGCGGTGACGTGGCCGTGCACGTCCGTCAGGCGCCGGTCAAAGCCACTGTGACGCACGCTCAGCTTTTCGTGATCGATGCCGAGAAGGTGCAACATCGTGGCGTGGAAGTCATAGGTGTTCGTCGCGCCTTGAGCCGCTTTCCACGACCACTCGTCGCTTTGGCCGTGAGCCGCTCCCGCCTTGATCCCAGCGCCGGCGAACCAGGAAACGAACGTTCCTCCGTTGTGGTCGCGGCCGGTGCTCCCCTGGCTGAATGGCATGCGCCCGAACTCGGTGGTCCAGATGAGCAATGTGTCCTGGAGCAAGCCTCTCGCTTTCAAATCCGACAACAAGGCGGCAGCGGGTTGATCCATGCCGCGCGTGGCGAACGGGAGCTCCTTTGGAATGTCACCATGGTTGTCCCAATTTCCCGCGGCGCCGCCGTGCCCGCTCCAAACTTGAACAAAACGCACTCCTCGTTCGATCATTCTTCTCGCGAGCAAACAACGCCTGCCGAAATCCGCCGTTTCGGGATGATCCAGCCCATAATGATTTTTGGTGCCCTCGGTCTCCGACGACAGATTGAGCAGTTCGGGAGCGGCTAATTGAAGTCGAGCGGCCAGCTCGTAGCTCTTGATGCGCGCGGTCAACCGTGAATCGCCCGGCCGTTCGGACGCGTGCCCCCGATTCAATTCCTTGAAGAGCTCGAAACCGTCTTTCCGGCTTTCCGGGGTGATGTGGGCCGCGGTCGGCGGTGGTTGCAGGTGCGTGATCGGTTGGGGCGCCGACGCATGGATGATGGTTCCCTGATGGTTTGCGGGAAGAAATCCGGACGTGAACCCACTTCGTCCGTTGTACGGATAGCCGCGCGCGTCCGGCAGGACCACGAACGCTGGAACATCATCGGCGAGGCTCCCGAGCGCGTACGAAATCCAGGCGCCCGCGCACGGAAACCCCGGCATTTGATAGCCTGTGGTTTGCAGATAGGCCGCCGGCCCATGAACATTGGACTTTGATTGCATGGCCATGAGGAACGCCATGTCATCGACGTGCTTGGCGAGATGGGGAAGCAAGCTGCTGACCCAGCGGCCGCACTGGCCATGGCGCGCCCATTCAAAAGGGCTCTTCATGATCGCTCCCGGCGTGCTGATGCTGGCCTCCACGCGCTCTCCGCTCCCAGGATCGAATGGTTGTCCATGGCGCGCGATGAGCGCCGGTTTGTAATCGAACAAATCGCACTGGCTAGCGCCCCCGTTCATGAACAATTGGATCACGCGCCTTGCCTTGGGAGCGTGGTGCGGCGACCCGGTCGCGCGGGCTTCTCGCTGCAACAAAGAAGCCAGGGCCACGCCGCCGAAGCCCGTTGCAAGTCTTCCGAGAAAATTGCGGCGTGTGAATTCGGCTTTCATCCTCAAAACGGCAGTTGAACATCGTGAAGATTGGCAAAAGCTTGGATGAGACAGGCTTGACGAAGAGGGAGGCATATCCCTTGTGGATCTGGTGAGTGATTCGGAAAAATTTTATCGCCAGGATCTTGCGAAGATTCGACTTGGGCCACTGCCGTTTTAAATTTCATGGGCTAGTGCCGTTCTGCAAATGGCACGTGGTCCTGGGGCCCGGTATCGTGACTATGGTGGAGGCGGCAAAGCCGGAGCACCCCCGCTTTGGACCTCCACGCTGGAACCGGCGCCGGCCTCGGACAAGAGGCCCTGGGGTCGGAACTCTCAGCCAGGATCTTAATCAAGATGCAGGAATTCATTGCCGTTGACAAGTATTTGGCAGGCGTTCGCCAACCCGTGTTTCTCGGTGTACGCGCGGCATTGCGTCAATTCCCGCGCCGTGGGATTTCGCTGCACCAATAGTTGGAACAAACGAACGATCGGATCACGGCCCGGACTTTCTCGAATCGCCCGCGCCGCGATCCTTTCGCATCGGCGAACCACGAACGCGTTGTTCAGCAGCGCGAAGGCTTGAAGAGCGGTGGTGGAGTGGCTTCGCGCGGGCGTCAGCGCGCCGCCGTCCGGAGCGTCCAAAACATCCATGAAAGGATCCGGCACCGTGCGAAAAACAAAACGATAGAGGGACCGCCTGCGATGCTCCGGGGCGTCCGGTGAGAAGCTTTCGTAATCCACGAACGCGGGCGCTCCTCCGTCCGGCATAAAGGTGGCTTTGCCGCGATGGACGAACTGCACCACGGCAGGTCCTCCCATCTTGAAGTCCAACTCGCCGCTTGCTTGCAGCAGGCTGTCCCTCAGTTGTTCGGCGCTGAGCCGAGTTCGATTCATTCGCCACAGCAGCCTGTTGTCCGGATCCTTGGCCGCGGCGGCGGGATCCTGGGCGACCGCCTGCCCATAGGTGTTACTCGTGAGAATAAGTCGATGCAGCGATTTGATCGACCCGCGCGCCTCGTCGCGAAACCACGTCGCGAGCCAATCGAGCAGTTCCGGATGCGAGGGACGGCCCCCCATTTCCCCAAAGTCATTCGGGCTGTCGCAGAGGCCGCGGCCGAAGTGGTAATGCCAGACGCGATTGACGATGCTTCGCCAGGTGAGCGCGTTGCGATCGTTGGAGAGCCATCGGGCAAAGGCCGCGCGTCGGGCCGATTCGCTGCCCGGGTTTGGCATGGACAAGTGGGCCTCCAAACCTTGGATGCACCCCAGTGCTCCAGGTTCCACAAGCTCCCTCGGCTGGTTGAGGTCACCCCGCGCCAACACATGAATGGGCCGAGGTTCGATCGGAGGCTTGAAACTGCCTTTTGAGGGAAATTCGCTTGCCACCGCATAAACCAGTCGTGCCGGGGGACGCGCTTCCAATGCCTGGTCGACTTCCGTCTCCAGCACTTTCCACGTCAACTCCGCGTTTTCCGATTCACTCCGGAAATGCGCCGGTTTTTCCAAGAGACTCGTGAGGGCGGCAGGGAGGGGTGGCCGCCAGGCTGGCGGCAATGAGGAGGTGCAGTAACTTAGCCGGAATCGGCCCAACTGATGTCCTGGCTTGCCTGCTTGTTCCAGCCGGATCACCAGCGAGGCACCGGATTGGATGACCGTGGTTTCACGGAGCTCGAAAACGGCTTCATGGGCCTCCCCGTATTTTGGATGGATGCCCCAAAGGGTTTCTGGCCTGCCATCGAGCGCGTTGGCAATCCCTCCGTTTTCTTCCCCATGCGTCGCCGTGGCGCGGTGGAATAGTATTCTCGTAGGATCCTTCGACTCTAGTCCCGGCTCCGACACCCGGAGGTCGAACTCGGTGAGATGAAAGTTGCCGGTCGGATCATAGCGGCCCGGGCCATGGCCTGGGAGTCGCGGGTCGGGCAAGGCTTCCAAGCGCAATGCCCGAGTGTCTTGAGCCCACGCCCCCGCCGTGACAATGAACACATCCTTTTCGGATTTCGCTCCTTCCACAAACCACGACCCGTCCGGTTGCCTCTCGAAGCGGGTAGCCGATCCGCTGGCGTTGGTGATGCTGATGATATCCATGCATTGCCACGCCTCGGAGCGCTTGCGCCATTGGCGGGTGAACTCGTGGACGCTTCTTTCCGGGGGCAACCCGTCCATTTTCTTGAGCCACCCCGCATCTCTTCGAGAGATCGCGTGCTTGCGGGCGAGCAACGCCCGGCGTTTGGCGTTCATGGCAGGATCCTCATCGTAGGGCCGATCTACGCGATCCACTCCGGCGAAAACAGCCTGGAGCGAGTAGTATTCGCGCTGGGAGATGGGATCGAACTTGTGGTTGTGGCATCGGGCGCAGTGAACCGTCAGGCTTTGAAAGGTGCTCATCACGGTGGTGATGATGTCATCCCGATCAAGGACCTGAGCGAAACGATGATCGAACGTGTCCTCGCGGACCCCAACCATCAGCGTTTCATCCCAAGGCCCCGCGGCCAGGAATCCTAGCCCCACGGTCGCTTGTGGGTCGTGGGGGAACAAGACGTCGCCGGCGATTTGCTCGTCGATGAAACGGGAGTAGGGTTTGTCCTCGTTCAGCGAACGAACGACGTAATCGCGGTAGGGCCACGCGTTCGTGCGCGCGTAGTCGTGATCGTGGCCGTGGGTGTCCGCGTAATGGGCAACGTCCAGCCAATGCCTGGCCCAATGCTCGCCGTAGTGTGGTGAAGCCAGCAGACGCTCGATCAGCTTTTCGGTCCCTCGAAGATCCGAGTCCGCCACAAAGGATGCGACGGCTTCCGGGGAGGGAGGGAGTCCGGTCAAGCCGTAGCTTAATCGGCGTATCAATGTTGCGCGATCCGCCACGGGCGAGGGATGGATCCCTGCTTCGCGAAGCCGTGACCGAATGAAGTCGTCGATTGGATTCGCCTCCGTCCTGGGCCTTTGCGGTTGCTTCAGTGAAGTCAGGGACCAGTGGGAGGTGGAGCCGCCGGGTTTCCGGGAAAGCTCTTCCGGCCAAGCGGGGCCGGCATCGATCCACGCTTTGAGAGTCGCAATTTCGGTGGGGGTAAGCCTCGGCTGCTCGCTCTTTTTAGGAGGCATCAGCATTTCTGGATCGTCGCCGCTCACATAGCGGATTAGGAGGCTCTCTTTCGATTTGTGTGGCACAATGGCCGGATTGCCGCTGTCTCCGCCTTTGATGGCGAAGTCTCGAAAATCCAGGCGGTACCCGCTTTTTTGCTTCTCAGGCCCGTGGCAAGCGAAGCAGCTCCGTTCCAAGATCGGCTTTACGTCGCGGGCGAAATCGGGTGCCGCGAGGCACCCCATGTTGAAAGCCAGCAGCAGGCACGGATATGAAATCAAGCGCGCCATCGAGGTTTGTATCCTGTCGCGAATTTCGCACCTCACAGGAGGGTGCGAGGCGGAGAAGTCTTCCACGTCTTGGGGGAGAGCAGGGAGCCGCTGGAATCCAGCTTGCATGATGGGGGGGATAATAACTCGGGGCGCTGTCGTGGAGCAAGCGTGATGGCCCACACCCTGGCAAAGCGAGTGCCTGCATGAGTTGCCGGTGACGCAGGTCAGTGGGCGCTGCGGCCGCCCCAGCGCATGGGCGGTTCGGTTGTCCTGCGGGCTTGCGACGACACCGGACGGAGGGAAATGAACCAGGAGGTGTTGGATGGGATTTTCCAATGATTTCCTGCCGCTTTGTTCAGAATACATCAAGAGGAGATGCTGCCCTCAAATCTGCCCGTCGCTCAATTGCCAACCGCCGTCGATCGAGAGGACTTGGCCCGTGATAAACCTGGACGCGTCGCTCAAGAATAAAACGGCCGCTTCATCCGCGTCGGACGGAGCACCGATTCGGCCCCCGTCCAGTGGCTGTTTGGTTTTGATGAAGCGCATAATGTCCGAGTTCTGCTGGGCTCGAGACGACATCGGGGTCTCGACGAGCGCCGGGGCCAGGACGTTTATTCGGATGTTGTGCGGCGCGTAGTGCGCGGCGGCGGACCGGCTCATGCCGATGATGGCCGCCTTGGCCGTCGCATAGGCGTGCGTGGAAAAATGATGTGGCGATGGGGCGAATCCAAGCACTGACCCCATGTTGAGGATGCTCCCTGCCACGTTTCGTGCCAGGAAGCTTTGGATGGCCGCCCGGTTGGAATAAAACATCGAAGTCAAATTCCAATGCAGCGTCGACTCCCATCCCTCGTCCGTGATCTCGTGAAGCGGCCCGTCACCGTGCCGTCGCCCGCTGCCCCCCGCCACATGATACAGTGCGTCGAAACCCTGAAATTCCGACAGCGCGAGGTCGATCGACCGGCGCGCTGTGGCCGGGTCGGCGGCGTCGCCCACCAGTATCCTCGCCCGTGAACCCAATTCAGCCAGCGCTCGCTCGGCGCCTTCGATGCGGCGTCCGACAACGATCACTCGACCGCCGGCCTTCACGCAGGCATGGGCGGCGGACAACCCAAGTCCCGATGTGCCTCCGATGAGGACGATGACTTTGCTCTCCAGATGCATGGTCGAAGGGGACTTTAGGGCGAGGGGTGCTGTTCGCAAAGCCTCAGGAATTGCGACTCGTCGATGACGCGCACGCCCAAGCGTCCGGCCTTTTCAAGCTTGGATCCGGCATCCGCTCCCGCAATGACGAAATCGGTCTTCTTGCTAACGCTGGAAGCGACCTTGCCTCCCAGCGATTCGATTCTCGACGACGCCTGGTCGCGGGACAAATTAGGGAGGGTGCCCGTAAGCACGAACGTCTTCCCGAAAAAAACTCCCCGAGCAGGCTCGGTTCGGTCTGTTCCAAAATTCAATCCCGCGACCCGCAATCGCTCGACAACCCGTTGATTGCGAGGGAGTGCGAACCACGAATAGACGCTCGCCGCGATCACTTCACCGACAGCCTCGGCCGTCATCAACTCCTCTGGGGAAGCCGCCATGATGGTGTCCACTCTTCCGAACCGACGCGCGAGGGATTTGGCGGCGCCGACGCCCACGTGGAGTATGCCCAGGCCGAACAAGAGGCGCCAAACATCCCGTGATTTGCTTGTGGTCAGGCCGTCGAGAAAATTTTGGGCGGACTTTTCCCCCATTCTTTCGAGTTGGGATAGAGACTCCATGGTCAGGCTGTAGAGGTCAGCGACGTCCAGCACATGGCCTTTGCCGACGAGTTGAGAAACGAGCACCTCGCCCCCGCCTTCGATGTCCATGGCGCCCCGGGCGCACCAATGCTCGATGCGCCCTCGCACTTGGGCGGGGCAATCTTGATTGCGGCAGCGAATGATCCCCGCCGGTTCACCGGGCGAACCTTCGCGGGTGAGCTCCGTGCCGCACGCGGGACAAGCTCGTGGAAATTCAAAAACCACTTCCGTGCCGGTCCGTTTTTCGGGCACGACCCGGACGACGGCCGGAATCACCTCGCCCGCTTTTTCCACGATCACCGTGTCGCCGACACGGATGTCCTTGCGACGGAGTTCATCTTCGTTGTGGAGCGTGGCGCGGCTGACGGTGCTTCCGGAGAGCAGCACAGGATCCAACTCGGCTACGGGTGTCACCGCCCCGGTCCGTCCCACTTGGAGAGTGATGCGCCTCAGAGTGGTTTGCGCCTGCTCGGAGTCGTACTTATAAGCGATGGCCCATCGAGGGGCCTTCGCGGTTGATCCCGCGCGTTCGCGCAGGGGCAGTGAATTGAGTTTGATCACCGCGCCGTCGGTTTCGTAGTCGAAGCCACCGCGCGCGGCATCGAGCGATGCGATCGCGTCGATCAATTCCGATACCGTTGAGCAACGCCACACACGCTCGGGTGTTTTGAAACCCAGCGCCCGCAGCCACTCCAGCAAGCGGATTTGGGTCGGGGGCAGAGTCGCACCCGCGATGGCGCCCAATCCATAAAAGACCGCGGCCAAAGGGCGGGTGGCGACGATTCTGGGGTCGAGCAGTTTGAGGGAACCCGCCGCCGCGTTCCGGGGATTGGCAAACGGCTCTTCCCCTGCCGACAGACGCTCCTCGTTGAGACTCCGAAAACCAGTGCGGCTGAGGAACACCTCGCCTCGGACTTCAAACCAGTCAGGAACATCGGAACTGTCGGCGCTCATTATCTTCAGCGGAATCGAGCGAATCGTTTTTAGATTCGACGTGATGTCGTCGCCGGTGGCGCCATCCCCCCTTGTGGCGCCCACCTTCAACACGCCAGAATTGTAGCGCAAACAGACCGCGACTCCGTCGATCTTGGGTTCAACCGTCCACTCGAGCTCCTCGTTTGGGAGCAGCTTTTGCACTCGAGCGACGAATTCCCGCACCTCTTGCTGGGAGTAGGTGTTTTCCAGGCTCATCATGGGAGCGCCATGGGTGACGGGTTTGAATTCACTGATGGGAGCGCCACCCACTCGATGCGTGGGAGAGTCCGGAGTGGCCAGGTGCGGATGCTCTTTCTCGAGTTCCACCAACTCCCTATAAAGCAGATCATACTCCCGGTCCGTGAGCGTGGGCGCCGCCAGCACGTAATAGGCGTGATCGTGAGCCCTAACGAGGGACGCCAACTCGGCGTGGCGGGTTGCGATATCAGAGGAGGCCATGAAATCGTGAGATGCAACTAGGTCGACTCATTTGCTGCGGCGAGGAGAGTAGCAAACTTGGTGGATCCATGCCAATCCCGATGAGTGACGTGGCTATTTTTCTGAGAGGAAGCGGCGGGTGGGACTTGGATCGGGCGGGAGAGGCTGGGAAGAGAGGAAGGAGTTGTGCCCGAGGGCATTCCGGGTGTAGAGTCCGAGCGCATGGTGAAAGGAAGCATCGTCATCCGCCGAGCGACGGTTGAGGACTTGCCGGCGCTAAAAACGCTTTGGGCGGCCAGCGGCTTGTCGGCGGCGGGTTTGGAGAAGCGTGTGACCGACTTCCAAGTGGCTTTGGGGGATGCAGGCGACGTGGTGGGATGCGTTGGGATGCGCCTCAACGCTAAACAGGCGATGGTTCATCACGAGGCGTTCACAGTCCCGGCGCAAGCCGGAGAGATCAGGCCAAAGCTCTGGGATCGCTTGCTCAAAGTGGCGCAGAACCATGGTTTGTTGCGAGTCTGGATCGTCGAATCGAAGCCCCAAAGTTTCTGGAACACGAAGGCGGGATTTAAGCCGGTCTGCGCGGAGACGGCCGCGAAACTGCCCGCCGATTTCGGCGCGGCGTCGGATCCATGGCAAGTTCTCACGCTCCGCGAGGAGTCCGAAACTTTGGTCTCCATGGAAAAAGAGCTGGAAGCTTTTCAAAAACTGCAACGCCTCGAGACTGAAGCGTTGATGCAGAGGGCGCGGGTTTACCGGGTGATCGCCGCTGTGATCGCCACTGCGTTCTTGCTGGCGACGGTGGCATTCGCGGCGAAAATGCTGGGAAAGCAGCGCGAACCCGCCCAGCCGTCCAACCAGCGGCCCCCAGCGGCCACGAACGCTTTGGAACGCTGATTTGTGGTTGGCGATGTGGGGGTTGGCGATTCACTGATGCCGGGAGATTAAAGCATATTCGAAACGGCCCGAGAATGGATTTTCCACGAACGGTGTGGAAGAATTGGCTTCACAACACAGCATAGAGGGCACGCAGGCGGGGCAGGGCGGCGTTCCAGGCAAGGCGCGAAAGGATGGAGGAGCGTCACAACGGACGAGTTTGACAGAATATTGGACGGGCTTCTGGAGCGTTTCCCAGGTGCTGGGCCATGACCGCCCCGCTTTCCCTGTCAGGGCCTTCTGGTGGACCAAGCGTTCTTGGTGGCGCTGGATGTCGGGTTGGTTGACCACCGCTTCCTGGGCCGCCAACTGGTGGTCCATCCGGCGGATCAAATTGTGGGTCAGGCAAAGAAACTGGGCCTGGGCCGTTTTGGCCGTCTGCGAAGCGGCCCAGGACTTCTTTTCGTTGAGCTTGTTCTTCAGGCAATCGAAGACTTTCTCGATCTGCCAACGCCGATGATAGAGATGGG
>SYMW01000232.1 GCA_005805305.1 Verrucomicrobiales bacterium | reverse complement strand
GCGTCTTGCATCTGGCCTGGCAGCGCTCCCGCCAAAATCCGAAGTTATTTTTGCACGGACCCTTAGTCCCTCGTCGCTGCTAGAAGAAATCACTCTCATGAGCACCAAATCACCACCATTCTCTCCGAGGCTGATCGTTTCCGGACTGACGTTTGCCGCCGTCATGGCCTATCTCTATTGGACAGCCTCCCGAAGGCCGAGTTCCACTTCCGTCGATCCCATAACTCTGGCCTCGAGTCTGGGGTTGCCCAGCCCGTCCTGGGAATTGAAAGACGTCGACGGCAAACTGGTAAAATCGGCTGACTTCGCAGGGAAAGTGGTGCTTCTGGATTTTTGGGCCACCTGGTGCGGCCCTTGCCGGATGGAAATCCCCAGCTTTATCGAGCTGCAAAAAGAATACGGCGAAAAAGGATTCATCGTGGTTGGGATCTCGTTGGATGAGGATGGGCCGGGCGTGGTGAAATCGTTCATGAAAAAGACGGGAATCAATTATCCCGTGCTCATGGGTGACGCACAGATCAGCAGCGCGTTTGGGGGCATCGAGGGCATTCCGACCACTTTCCTGATCGATCGCGGAGGCAAGATCGCGGGCAAGCACGTTGGCTATACCGAGAAAGCCGTGTTCGAAAAGGAGATCAAACCCTTGCTCACCTTGCGATCGGGCAAGGAGGGCATCACATCACGCGACGTCACATCTGGAGGGACCGAATAGACTCCACTCGAGTGATGAGCCAATCGCTCTCGCGCTTTTTCACAAGCACCTTCAGGAGCACGAGCGTTTCTCCGCGCCGCTGGCCCGTTCTGATGACGGCGGCAACCTCGACCGCCGCGTTGGTCTTGGACTCCCCTACCCGAATGGATGTCTCGGCGAACTTCACGTGGATCGACTGCCTCAGCGCAATCGCCGCGGAGACGGCCTGGAGGAGCTCGTCCCGGCCCAGAAACTCAAGCTTCCCGTAATCATGCGCGTCCACCACCACCTGGCATTCCGCCGCAAAGAGCTCTCGCAACGTTTGAACCCTCCCCAGGCTCACCAGTTGCGATTCTCCAGGCGCCACGCTTGCGGCGCGCTCCAGCCGGGTCATCAGCTTGCGGATGCGCACGGTGTCGGAAGGAAATAGGAGTTTGAGAATGAAAAAGGCCGCCCCGCAAACGACCAAAGCAATCACCAATCTATAACCCAATCTTTTCACTACTTTGGGATTACCACAGAATCCGCCCTACGATGTCGGACCGCCGAACTTTCCCAAAAGTATGATTTTCCTGATCCATCGAACGGTTGTCGCCGACGACCACATACTCGTCCGATTGCAGTTTGGTCGGCTCAATTCTCCAAGGCTTTTGGCCTTTTAAATAGGGCTCTTGGATGGGGGCTCCATCCACGAAAACGACCCCCTTACGGATGGAGACAGTCTCGCCGGGCAATCCAATCACGCGTTTGAGGTAAAGCACCGAAAGTTGTTCCGCGGCCTTGATGGCAACAACGTCCCCGCGGGCAGGCGGTTTGGATAAATAAGCCATTCGATTCACGAAATTAATTTGGCCATCCCGATAGGTAGGTTCCATGCTGATGCCCGTCACGCGAATGGGGGCAAGAACCACTTTGAAGACGACGAGGCTCGTCACCACCAAAACAATGAGGCGCAGAAAAGTCAGTTTGGGATTTCTGCCTAACACGAGGGTGAGCCAAAATGGCTTCACCCCGGAAGGCAACGTGGTGTTCGGTATTTCCATATTTCGTCGATCAGTCGAACGAACCTCCCAATCCGTCGCCGCATCACCATAATCACGTCAGGTGTCGGAAGCTCGTTTGAGCGCGTCCAGCACGATAGCCGGCGTCAACAGAACCGGGAGGACAATCGGGGGGTTCGCCTTATTTTTCGGATAAACGAGGACCAGCGGGACTCCCGCGCGCTGGTAGCGCTGCAGTTCTGCGGCGATCCTGGGATCCTCATCCGTGAAATCCCCGAGTAACGCCACCGCTCCGATTTCACGAAGTTTGGCTCTGGTCGATTCAATCTCCAGGCTGGTCTTTTTGTTGACCTGGCAATTCAGACAGTTGTCCGCGGTGAAGTCGACCAATACAGGCACTCCTTTGTCCCTTGCGGCTTGAACCGCCTCGGGGCTCCAAGGCTGCCAATCAATCCCATCAGGCCCTTCCTTCAGAGAGTTGACAACTTGACGCTCCGGAGACTTCCGCCATTGAAGCTGGCCTTCCATCAAGCCCGCGTAGCCTCCCAGAAAAAGCGCCAAAGCAGCCACTCCCGCGAACGCCTTGTTCTTGCCGCTCTTTTGGACAAACTCGCCAATGATCCAGGCTGTCATCGCCACCACCACGAGAAACAGGCCGAACCAAAGCACCCCGCTTTTGCCATATCGAGGCGCGGTAAACCAAAAAAGCCACACGGCGGTGGCGAGCATCGGGAAACCCATAGCGACCTTGAACCGCAACATCCAAACGCCCGGCTTGGGCAGCCAACGGATCCACGCGGGATTCCAACACAAAAGCACAAACGGCGAGGCAAAACCGGCTCCGGCCGTCAGGAACAGCAGGCAAGTAATGGCGGCGGGCTGGGTGAACGCAAACGCCAGGGCGGCTCCGAGAAAAGGAGCGGTGCAGGGTGTGGCCAGCACGGTCGCAAGCACCCCATTGAAAAACGCCCCACCGAATCCCTCCTTCGAAGTCAACTGGCTCGCCGCGCCCATCACACCGCCATGCAGCGTCACCTCGAAGACCCCAAACAAATTCAATGCCACCAACGTGACGACCACCGTGAGCACGGCGCGAAAGACTTGGTTTTGCAGGGCCATGCCCCAGCTGGCCAATCCCCCTGTGCTTTGAACTCCGATTGCGAAGAGGCTGAGAGTGAGAAACGAGACTAGAACGCCCACTCCGTAAAGCAAACCTAGAGACTTCGTGCGGTGTGGAGATTCTTTGCTCTGATTGACGAAACTCAGCACTTTCAGCGCAATCACCGGCAGCACGCACGGCATGAAATTCAAGATCAACCCACCCACGAAAGCGAAAATCAGCATCCACCACAGCGACCTTGGAGCCGCTGGCTTTGCCCCTGCCTGGTCTTTTCCCAATCCCTCACCGCCCGGGGTCGCCGCCGCGCCCATGGGACTGGCGTCCACACCAGGGTGGATGAGGTCCAGCTCAACCTCCCGCCCCTCCATCGATCCCCAGGCGGCAACGCCCCGGATCCTAGGAGGCACCTTGCCATCCGACAAAGTCAGTGTCTTCCGAATGGCCGCCGTCCCTGCGGGCAAACCGTCTTTGAGCTGATCCGTGGCCCCGCCGACTTCGATCCCTTGATCCGGATAAGGAAAGAAGTCAAACCCTCCGGCAGGCGCCGAATCAGCCCACTGAATCGTCAATATCCGAGTGTCGGGAGCGGCGCCGGTTCGCAAGCTCGCGGAAAGCGGCAGCCGAGGATCCGAGCGCGGCACCTTAAGGCGCGCGGACTCGATCCGCGGGGCTCGGGCAGAAAGCTGGGTGGAGTCACCGATGCGAAGCCGGGCTTCCACTTCCTTCTTGCCGCGAATGCAAACCTCCTCGCACTCTTGCCAGACAACCTTTCCTTTCACCACAACCTCACCGACGGCCGCGTTCAAGGGAATCTTGAGCGGAGTCAATAACAGAATCTCACCGTGGTGGACGTACGTGGTCAAGTCGGCCACCACAAGCTTTTCAGGAATCGGCCACTCCATCTCACCAGCCTCCCATCCGGCGGGAAGCTCCCACTGAATTCTGGTCCCTTCCCCGGAATCACCCGAGAATTTCCAGTAACTGTGCCACTTGGGAGCCATCTTGAGCTGGAGCGCCGCCGTGACCGTTTCTCCGGGCTTGGCTTGGTCAGCCGAAAGCCAGAGTTCGATCTGAGTCGTGGTGGCTGCGGTCGCCACTGGAAACCACCCCAGAAATCCGAGGCATAAAATGAGCACCAAGGATCTCATCCACAGTGGTGATCCGCCACGGGGCAGAGGTGGGAGATCCGAGCGCGCACATCCGGGCACGGGGGAAGCTGTCCTCACAAACCTTCCTTCCGGGAGGCGAAGTTCGTGGATTTCCAAGGTCAGCATAGCCTCCTCTTAGCCTCGAATGTCTCCCGGGTCAAACCCGGAGTCTCCTCGGGGACAGCCTGTCGCAGAACAGTGGGTTAAAACCTGACCACTCTAGGAGGAGGATCCCTCAAGAATTTCGCCATCCTTCCGTGGTCCGGCTTGCCAATCACGGTTTCATCGACTACGAAAAGGGAAAGGCCTCAATCACATGTCGAAACGCTTCAATGGCAGGATCCAGGGACTCAGGGCCGCCCCACTCGTCTTATGCCTCGTCTGGATGTCCACAGCACCGCGCGCGGCGGAATGGGCGGACTGCTGGAAGGCTTACCTTGGAGGACAATACTCCGAAGCGATTAAGATGGCGGAAGAAGGCGCGAAAGCTCAAAAACGCGTGGAGGACTGGCGGTTGATTCTGATTCGAGCCAACCTCATCACAGGCAACCTGGAAGCCGCTCAAAAGGCCCTCGAGAAGGCCGTGGACGATTTTTCTGTCTCCGGGTTGCGAATCCGCATCGCGGGTCACGAAGTGGCCACGGCCACCGGAAATAAAGAGCTCGCTCGAGGCATGCTTCAAGATCTTGGCTCCATGGCGGGCCCTCGCACCCGCGATAACGCGACCAATCTCGTCGCCATCGGCCAGGCCGCGATTCAGATGTCCATCGAACCCCGCCTCGTTCTGGAAAATTTCTTTAATCAAGCCAAACGCCGCGCGCCGGAGTATCGCGAGGTCTATCTCGCGGGCGGACACCTCGCCCTCGACAAATCGGATTTCGCGATGGCGGCGGATTGGTTTCGCGAGGGGTTGAGCAAAAATCCGGGCGATCCGGATTTGAATCACGGACTTGCCAAGGCCTTGTCCTCAGGCAACCGCTCCAAGATGGCGAAGCCACTGACGGAGGCGCTGGAAGCCAATCCCAACCACATTCTGAGCCTTCTTCTCACCGCCGACCACGCCATCGACGCCGAACAGTATGCGGAAGCCGAAAAATTCTTGGAAAAGGCGATCGCCGTTCATCCGCGCCATCCGGACGCATGGGCCTACCGGGCGGTGCTCGCATTCCTTCGCAACGATTCCGAGGCTGAGCAGAAGGCCCGCCAAACCGCCCTGTCCCAGTGGAAAACAAATCCTCGAGTCGATTACTTGATAGGCCTCAAGCTCTCCCAGAAATACCGCTTCAAAGAAGGCTCGGAGCATCAAAGACAGGCGCTCGCGTTTGACGAGGATTATCTTCCCAGCCAGTTGCAGCTCGCCCAGGATCTGCTGCGGCTGGGGAACGCGAAGGAAGGTTGGGATCTCGCGGAAGCCGTCCACAAAAAGGACGGGTATCAAGTGACGGCTTACAACCTGACTTCCCTGCGCGACGCCATGCAGAAATTCAAGGTCCTCACCAACGCCCATTTCGAGGTCCGCATGACGGCTCATGAGGCGGATGTGTACGGAGACAGGTTGCTGGCGCTCCTGGAGAACTCCAGAAACAAGCTCGTCGAAAAGTACGGCGTGGCGCTCGAGGACCCGACGTACATCGAAGTGTTCAATGATTCCAAGGACTTTGCCGTCCGCACGTTCGGCATGCCCGACAACCCCGGATTCCTCGGCGTCTGCTTCGGACGCGTGGTCACCGCAAACAGCCCCGCCACGACCACCGCCAATCCAGCCAATTGGGAGGCGGTGATTTGGCACGAGTTCTGCCATGTGATTACCCTCACCATGACGCGCAATCGCATGCCCCGATGGTTAAGCGAAGGCATCTCGGTGTATGAGGAACGCCAGGCTAACCCCACTTGGGGACATGCCATCGACCTGAAATTCCGGGACATGATTTTAGAAGGCGAATTGTCGCCCATCGGAAAAATGAGCTCGGCATTCTTGACTCCCGAAAGCAACGAACACCTTCAGTTCGCTTATTTCCAGGCCGGATTAGTGGTGGACTTCCTCATCAAGCGGTCGGGATTCACCAAGCTCAAGGAACTGCTGAACGACCTCCGGGAGGGCAAGGAAATCAATCCTGCCATCGAAGCGCGCTTCGGTTCCTTGAAAGAGCTGGAAGACGCCTTCGAGAAACACGCCAAAGATCTCGCCAAAAAGCTCGCGCCTGACCTCGACACCTCGAAACCCGGGTTTTCCAGGCTGGGGGGCGATCGCGAGGCATGGGAAACGCTGCATCCCAAGAATTACTACGTCCTCGTCCAGAAAGCCCAAAAACTGGTCGAATCAAAACAGTGGGACCAGGCCAAGATCGAACTCGAGAAAATCCTGAACCTCTACAAAGGCCCCACGGGCGGCGCGCTGCCTCAAGCCCTCCAGGCAAGGGTTCACCGCGCTTTGAAGGATATCGAGGGAGAACGAAAAATGCTGGAGCAAATCGTCGCCATGGAATCGGACGCGGTGGATGCGCTGAGGCGGCTGATGGAAATAGCGGAGTCGGCGAAGGACTGGGAGGGTCTGCGGCGATTCGCGGAGCAACATCTGGCGATCGATCCCCTGTCGGCGGCGCCCTATCTGGCGTTGGGCCGGGCGGCCGAGATCCTGAAGGACGCCCCCGCTGCGCTGCTCGCGTTGCAGACCGCCCTCAAACTCGATCCCTCTAGGCCCGCTGAAACTCACTATAACATTGCCCGCCTTCTGCACGAGAAGAAGGATCCCCGCGCTCGGCGCCATGTCCTCATGGCCCTCGAAGAAGCTCCCCGATACCTGGAAGCCCACAAACTGCTGGCGCTCATCTCTCGCGACCCCGCCCCTTGACGAATTAACTCACCAAAAAAAGAAAGATCTCACCCTTGGAACAATTCCCGTACCCCTCGACAAGCCAAACCAATTTCGAAGAGCGCGTCGTCGAGCAGATTGCCAGCGCGCGCAACTCCATCCACCGACAGCTCGCAAAGGTGATCGTAGGCCAGCAGGACGTGATCGAGCAGATTCTCATCGCCATCATGGGCGGCGGGCATTGCCTCATCACCGGCGCTCCAGGACTTGCCAAGACGCTGCTCGTCAAGTCCATCTCGCAGATATTCCATCTCAAGTTCCAGCGGGTGCAGTTCACGCCGGATCTCATGCCCGCCGACATCACGGGAACGGAAATCCTTTCAGAGACCGAAGCGGGACGCAAAATGACCTTCATTCCAGGCCCGATCTTCGCGAACATGGTGCTGGCCGACGAAATCAATCGTACCCCGCCAAAAACGCAGGCCGCTCTGCTGGAAGCCATGCAGGAGCATCAAGTGACGGCCGCCGGCGTGCGCCACTCGCTCCCCGACCCTTTCTTTGTGCTGGCCACCCAGAACCCCGTGGAAATGGAAGGGACTTACCCCCTGCCCGAGGCTCAGCTAGACCGTTTCATGTTCAACGTGATCATTGATTACCTCCCTGAAGACGACGAAATGAAGGTGGTTAAGAACACGACTTCAAATGCCTCGGAAACCATCGAGGCCATTTTCACGGGTCAAGACGTGCTGAACTTCCAGAAAGTTGTCCGCACGGTTCCTGTCTCGGATGAGATCCTCCGCCGAACGGTCCGGCTGGTCGCCGCCAGCCGCCCAGGACGCCCGCAAAGCGCTCCCTTCGCCGCGGACTGGCTGAATTGGGGCGCGGGCACCAGAGCCGCTCAGAACATGATTCTCGGCGCTAAAGTGCGGGCCCTGCTTCACGACCGCACGCACGTCCTTTGGGACGACGTGGTGGCGCTCGCCAAGCCCGTCCTCCGTCATCGACTGCTCGTGAATTACCGGGCGGAAGCCGAGGGAATCACGGTTGAAGCCATCATCGACCGACTGCTCGCCGAGCCCTCCGCGGGGACGCCGGCCAAATAGCGCCGGATACAAGATCTTCCGACCCGTGGGCGGGAGCCAACGCGACGCGGCCAGCGCCCCACGCCCCGGAGACCAACTCCGCTTCGTGGGATCCCGGGGCGCCTCTCAGGCGCCGATTTGCTTTTTGACCGCATGTGCGATCAGACGGCTCCAATGGTCTAGCGCTTTCTGATCCGATCCTTCCATCAGCAGGCGCGCTTTAGATTCCGTGCCTGAATATCGGAGCAGGATGCGACCCCCCGCGGGGTTGACAACCGCCTCGGCTTGGGCCAGCAGCTCCGCAAGGCCGGCGATTTGATCGAACGGCCGCTTTTCGTGCACCTTGATGTTGGTCACCACTTGGGGAAAACGGGTCCAGCATCGCCCCAACTCGGAGAGCCGGACCCCTTTGCTCTTCATGATTTGGAGAATCTGCAACGCTGCGACAAGGCCATCGCCGGTTGTGCTGAAGTCGCCGAAAATCAGATGCCCGCTCTGCTCGCCCCCGAAGTTGTACCCCTGGCGGAGCATCTCGTCGATCACGTGCTTGTCTCCCACCGATGTTCGAACGACTTTCCCACCCGCGGCCTTGTAAGCTTGGTCAAGCCCCGCATTGCTCATGACCGTTGCGACGAGTGTATTCTCGCGCAATCGGCCCAAGTGAAGCAGATCCAATCCGGCGATAGCCATGATGTCGTCGCCATCAATGATCTTTCCGCCCTCGTCGCAGAGTATCACACGGT
>SYMW01000231.1 GCA_005805305.1 Verrucomicrobiales bacterium | reverse complement strand
TGCCGCCCGCGAGCACTCCCAAGCTCTCCAGTTTTTGGGTTTCTCGAACTCTACGATCCAGGATCTCCCTGTCCGCCGCCGCGCGCTTCGATTCCGTCACATCCTGAACCGCCCCCAACATTTGGGCTGGTTTTCCATCCGAGCCAGCAATCACTTCAGCGTGCTCGACCACGTGGCGGATCGAACCGTCCGGCAACACGATGCGGTGCTCCATGCTATAGGGATGGATATCGCGAATGGCAATAGCAGCCCGATTTTTGAGCTCCTCCACGTCCTCGGGATGCACCAACCCCGAGAAAGATTCTCGCGTCGGCACGAAGGAATCGATGCTCTGTCCAAAGATCCGGAAAACTTCTTTCGACCAAACCAACGACTCCGTGCCCAAATCGAGAGCCCAGCTTCCGATGCGGCCCAGACGCTGCGCCGTCAAAAGGTGCGAATGCGCGCTGTGAAGCGCCGATTCCGTTTGTTTGCGGTCCGTGACTTCCCGTTCCAATAGCGCCAGCGTGCTTTTAAGTTCGCTCGTTCGTCTCTCGACTTGGGTCGACACCAGGGCTTCCCTGCGAGCGCCGGCGTGAAACCCCGCAGCCAGCAGTCCGGTGACGCTGAACCCTCCGAGGAGGAGGGCCAGGGAAGCGCCGCCACGATTTGCTTTGAGCCAATCGGCATTCGGATAGAACTCAACATGCCAGTTTCTGGCGCCAATTGGAAACTCGATGGCGACTGACGGGGAACCGGAAGACTTTTTGAACTGAACGCTTTGAGAAGGGCTCACTCGCTGTTCTGACTTGAAAGCGAGGCTCGAGTAGAGCAACTGCCCTCGTGCGCCCTCAACGGAATCCCAGGCGAAAATCTCCACGCCAGGAATCGACATCTCCGGGGCCATGGAGCCAAAGAGCTCGTCCACCTGGAACACGGCCTGTAGAAAGCCCTTCAGTTGGGCCTGGCGGGCGGAAGCGTCCGACGGTGGCGGCCAATTGTGATAGACAGGGATGGCCACCACGAACTCGAACGTCTGGCGGCTTTCGGCCGCAACCTGCCTCACGGGAGTCGAAGTCGTGAGGCCCGTGTTGCGCGCGGCCGCCAGAATCGGTTGGATGTCGCAGCTGAAGAGATCGTACCCGAGAACCCGGGAGTCACCCTGTTGCGGTTCCTTGAAAAGTATTGGGTAATACTCCGATCGATTCCCGGCTTTAACGAACTTGAAATGCGAACTCGCGCGTGAGTCCCGCTCTAAAAACTGAAAGTGAGGAAACCCCTCCGTTCTGGCCTTCGCCTCCACGGCCTCGCGTTCCTCCGCGGGGACGCGGGGCACCCATTCCAACGCCAGGACACCCGGGTGCCGCGCGATGAGTTCTTTCGCGACCATTCCAAATCGATCCCTCGACACCTCGCCCGCGAAGAGGAAGTGGGAGCGCAAAGACAGCAGCATGGATTCATACTTGTCGCGGCGCTCCGCCAAGAACTTCAGCATCGTGGATGCCGAATGCTCAAATCGCGCGCTTTGATCCCGCCTCTCTACCGCCAGCGATAACGCGAAGCCCCCACAAGTCAGGGCAATTCCCGCAATGCCAACCCAAAGCGCCAAGCGGCTGCGAGGAGCTTTGGAAGTTGTGCTGGTGTCAGTCACGTAAGGTCATATTACCCTATTCCAGCTGCTCGGCAAAATCTTTTAGCGATGGACAAAGATCATTACGACTCCGCGATCGGACCCATGGAGGAGCTTGGGCCCCCCGGCGCAAGGGTCATCGATATCGACCGCGGGAAGGTTCCTTCGCCTGGTTGAATCAAAAGCCTGGCGTCGTTGACAGGAACTGTTTGGTTCCGTCCAATAGAATGCTGATCATGACCGATACTTTTCACGATTTCGTCGAGCACTTGCCCATTCTGGACGTGCACGAACACCACCTCCCGGAGGTCGTTCTCCAACGCGATGTGGGGCTGCTGCAATTGTTTCAGCAAAGCTACGCGGGCTGGACTCAAGCCCGGCCCTACTGTCTCCCGTCTGAGTCGCGGGACGCGGATCCCATGCTTGAACCGGCCGGCCCGACCACGTGGGCGGCTCTGGCCCCTTTTCTAGAACGCAGCGGCTCCAATTCATTCGTCCGGAATCTGTCGCGGGCGATCGCAGAGCTGCACGGCAATGGCGAACCCGAGATTACGCCAGAAAACTGGGAAACGTTCGACGCCGCCGTGCGCCAAGCCCATGCCCAGCCAGGGTGGCGGCAGGAGATCCTCCGCCGCGAGCGCATCACGACGGTTATCACGGACGCCTATAACGATCCCCTGTTGGATCCCAGGCCCGCGCTCGGGCAGAATTACCGCTCTGTCATGCGGCTGAACTCACTGGCCCTCGGGTGGCATCCCGACTCTCGAGATCACAACGGTTGTGGCGCGCATGAATTGTTGCGCCGCGCCGGAATCGCGCCGAATTCGTTTGAGGACTATCTCGAAGGGCTAGAAGGACTCGTCGATGGCATGGCCTCGCGAGGTCAAGTCGCGCTGAAGAATGCGCTGGCCTACGATCGAGACGTGAATTTCGATGAGCCAAACGAAGAACTGGCCCGGGCAGCGTGGGGGAAACCCGCCCCTTCAGACGCGGAAAGAAAGGCGTTCGGCGATTTCGTCGTCGATCGCTTGTGCCGCCTCGCCTCGGAGCGTGATGTGCCGGTTCAGATGCATCTTGGGACTGGCATCATTCGCGGTTCCCACCCGATCGGGGTAGCGGGTTTGATTGAAAGGCATCCGCGAACGCGGTTTTTGCTCATGCACCTGGCCTATCCTTGGAGCCGGGATCTCCTCGGCATGGCGTTTGTCTACCGCAACATTTGGATCGATCTGACTTGGTCGCTCTTGTTGAGTCCGTCGCACTTCAAACTCGCGCTTCATGAGGCCATTGAAGTTTTGCCCAATGAGACCCTCATGATGATCGGGGGCGACAATTGGCATATCGAGGAAACATACGGAACGATGCGGACGGCTCGAAGGCTGATCGCCGAGGTGCTTCAAGAGAAGCTCTCTGCGGGCTACTTCGGACGGGCCACTGCCGAAAGGCTGGCCCGGCGCATTTTGCACGGCAACGCCAGCGCGTTTTTCCAACTCCCTTGAAGCCCCGTGCATCTCGAAGTTGTTGGTTCGGACCGCCGGTTTGGGATGGACGCCTCAGAAAGTCTCGTTCCGCACCCGGCCCCGCGTTCACATGACATGCGCCTCCTACGCCGCGGATCCGCCCACGATGCGAATATCTCGCTGCGGGAAGGGGATCTCCACATTTGCCTCGCGAAACTTCTCCACGATGGCCTTGTTGATTTCACCGATGGCGGGTCCGAAGTCAGAAACGGCAACCCAGGGTTTGACGGCGATATTGATGGAGGAATCGGCCGTCTGCACGATACGTACGACCGGAGCCGGTTCCTTCAGCACCCGTGGATTCTTCCCCAACACCTCGTGCACAGCCGCCAGGGCCTCGTCCAAATTCGTCGCATAAGCCACGCCCACGATCACATCCAGCTGCCGGATCGCCCCATAGTTATGAAGGATTTCGCCCACGATCTTGCGGTTGGGCACGATCACAATGGAGTGATCCGGATGGCTGAGGCGGGTTGTGAATAGATCGATAAATTCCACGCGGCCCTCGACGCCGATCATTGAGACGTATTCGCCGATGCGGAAGGGATGGGTGAAGATAATCATCAAGCCGGCCACAAGATTGCCCAGCACGCCTTGCATCGCCAAGCCGAGGCCGACACCGGCAACCCCTAGTCCCGCCATCAATGGCAGCAACTCGACCCCCAAGTTCTGAAGTGCCATCATAGCGAAGACCGCCATCACCCCCAAACGGAGGACGCGGACTATGAGCAAGCGCAGCGGCGGCTCCATGTCCACTTTGGTGAGCCTGCGGTCAGCGGTTCGCCCCGTCCAGCGGCCGGCAATAAATCCTCCCACTAGAATCGCAAAGGCCGTTAGAGCCTTGGGCCCAAAAGTGATGGCGTGCTCGAATAGGGTGTTCCAAATGTTCTGAATCGTCTGAGCGTCAAGGTTCATGTGATATTCGGTTTAACTTAGAAACGGCAATTGGCCAAAGCGAATCCCCTCAAGTTCCAGGCGATGAAGCCATCCGGACTCCGCCGCCTGTTCACACGGGATAAGCCTGGTTCGCAGTCATGTCCCGCTGATCCAGGCTTTCGCAAATATTTATCATGTCCGACAGCCGCTTCTAATCTCTATTGATTGAGACCAAGCGGGACCAGGGTTCAGCCGAGCGCCTCGAGTCGCCCGGGCGTCCCCGTTTGATCAAAGTCTGCCAGCACCCAATCCCGTCAAACGATGGCTCCTTCATCCTCTTTTGAAAAGTCGCAAAGTCAATGAGCCATCGCAGGCGCGATCATCGTTTCCGAGCCAAGCTCACAGGCCGCTCCCACTCGCCGCGGAGGCCGGCAGCTCAAGGCGTCGCTTTCATGCGTGTCATTCCCCCGCCCGCGATTGACACAAACAGGCAGTGCATCCGCGAGTTGTCGGTGAATTTGGCTGGCAGCCCGGAGCGCGGTTGTGTGCGAAGCACCAGCCGCAGCAGGTTCGGCGTGGTTGCGAGCCTGAGATGCTGCTGCGACTAGCTTTCAGCACAGTCGCGCTCCACCGACAAAGCGTGGATGCGCATCAAACAGGAGAGCTTGAAATCTGATCTTTTCAATTTGCGCGGCTCGCGCACACTCGGAGGCAATGTGAAAAAGCGTCATGACATTCGCGCGGCCAAAGCGCTGTTGGTGCTGGCTGCCGTTTTTAATATGGGCCTCCAGACCTCCGCCGCGTTGAAAATTGAAACGGTTTTCGGCCCGGAGACCAAGACGGGACCCTACAAGCATCCCACGACCATCACGGAGCTGTCCAACGGGGATTTCCTGCTCGCCTATTATGGGGGCGGTGGCGAGTACGAAAAAGAAACGGCGGTTTTTAGCTCCCGCCTGAAAGCAGGCTCCAGCACTTGGTCTAAACCGGTCGTCCTGGCGCGCAACCCGGTCTATTCGATGGGCAACCCCGTGCTCTGGCAGGCCCCTGACTCTAAAGTATGGCTCTTTTACGTCGTCCGCCCCGGCGCCACATGGTCCACCTCGCGCATCGCCGCGAAAATCTCAGAAGATGGCGGCAAGAGCTGGTCCGATTCGTTCATGGTCACGTTTGAAGAAGGAACGATGGTGCGAAGCCGGCCCGTTCTTTTGAGCGATGGCCATTATCTTCTCCCTATCTACCACGAAACCGGAGCGGACACCGAAAAGACTGGCGCCGACACCAGCAGCCTTTTCCTCCGGTTCGATCCCCGTGCCGCGCAGTGGACTCAATCGAACAAAGTGTTTTCACGCATGGGAAACCTCCAAGCGGCCGTGGTGGAGATCCAAGCCGGGCATCTGCTGGCGCTTTGCAGACGCGGCGGCGATTACGAGCCCGGCAATGACGGATTCGTCGTTCAAACGGAATCCAAGGACGGCGGAAAAACATGGAGCCCAGGGATCGAGACCCGCTTTCCAAATCCGAACTCCTCCGTTGAACTCATCAAGCTTCGGGGCGGCAATTTGCTTTTCATATACAATCACAGCATGCACGAACGGACTCCCCTGCGAGCCGTGGTTTCTCGGGACGCGGGGAAGACCTGGTCGAGCGGGATCGATATCGCCTCGGGAACTGGCTCCTTTTCCTATCCAACGGCAATTCAGACGCGGGATGGAGTGATCCACATCACCTTCACATCCGACGAAAGAACAAAGATCCGGCATGCTATACTGGAGGAAAGCGACCTTCGTTAATCGCCGAGCCTGACGATGGCGGGACTGCGGCACGAACTGTTCACCACACAACCAAAATGGAGCATCGAAACCGAGACAACCAAAGCCGGGTCACGCGACTGTTGAGACTAATGACATTCGCCTGCCTCCTTGGCGCCGGATGCGGCCTCGCGCTTGGCGCCGCTCAGAGCCTCGAATGGATTCGGGAGCCCTATCTTCAGCTCGCCACCCCCAATTCCATCCATGTGGTGTGGAGAACGGTTGGCTCCATGACACCGATCGTGCGCTATGGGACGAAGCGCGAGGAACTCAAGAGTGAGTCATCCTCTTCAAAAGTCGTTACGCGAGCCTCCTTGGGAACGGACGATGCGCCGGTGCCGGAACGGTGGCTTCCCTTTCGCACACCCTCCAATTTAAAGCTTCCGAAGCTCCACAGCGCTCCGATCGGCACTTTCCAATATGAAGCCAAACTGACTGACTTGGAACCTTCAACGAGGTATTATTACGCGGTCTACGACGAGAACCGACGCCTCACTCCTGACGATCCCTCGTGGTCATTCGTCACCCCCCCGCCGGCGGGCACTCGGGAGCCGTTTCGGTTCTGGGTGATCGGGGACGGCGGTACCGGGCGTTTGCCCCAAAAAGAGGTTCACGACGCGATGCGTGACTTTGTTCGACGGGACGGCAGAGCCCTCGACTTTTGGCTGCATGTCGGAGACATGGCGTACGGCACAGGTCGCGACATGGAGTTTCAGAGCCGATTTTTCGAACCTTATCGCGCCTCGCTGCGGGGCTTGGTGTGCTGGCCGACGATGGGGAATCATGAGGGCCACACATCCAAAGGCACCACGGGAATCGGGCCCTACTACGACGCCTATGTGCTGCCCCAGCGCGCCGAGGCGGGTGGACTGGCGTCGGGCACCGAGGCCTATTATTCATTCGACCACGGCAACATTCATTTCATCTGCCTGGACTCCCACGATCTTGAGCGCAAACCCAGCGGCGCGATGGCGCGGTGGCTCAAAGCGGATCTGGAAAAGACAAAAGCCGACTGGCTCATCGCATTTTGGCATCATCCTCCTTATACGAAAGGCTCACACGACAGTGATAAAGAAAAGGACCTCACTGAAATGCGTGAGTTGATCATGCCTGTCATCGAGTCCGGCGGAGTCGACCTCGTTCTCACAGGGCACTCGCACATTTATGAGCGATCCATGCTCATGGACGGCGCCTACGCCACGCCAACCGTGGCCGAAGGAGTGATCCTCGACGACGGCGATGGACACCCCGATGGCGACGGGCCTTACCGAAAGAATCCGGGCGGAAAACCGCATGAAGGCACCTTGCAAGTCGTGGCGGGCAACGCCGGGCAAACCCTGGGCCGGAAAGGCTCATCGCCGGTCATGCGGAGCATTGTCGCTGAGTTTGGCTCGGTGATCGTCGATGTGGATGGAGACACGCTGACCGCGCGCATGATCAATCGTGACGGCAATCAGAGGGATCTCGTCCAGATGGTCAAGCGAGGCCCAGTCAAGCCGGTCCGCCTCGCGCTTCCATGGCAACCCCTCGATTACAAGCCTCCATCAACGGCGCCCAAGATCCCCGCCTCGCCGCCGGTCGACTACAAAACTCTCGTTGCCCGCCATGAGACGTGGCGTTACTTGGCGTCAGGGCATCCTCAAGGCCGCGATTGGACTTTTGCTGGGTTCGACGATTCCAAATGGGCTCGAGGCGCGGCGGGTTTTGGCTATCGGGAACCTTCCGTGCGCACCGCGCTGGCCGCCGGCAGCGATCGTCCGACCAGCCTTTACATTCGGAAAGAGTTTCAGATCCACCAGGCGGATCGCATCACCGAAATCGGCCTTTTGATGGACTTTTCGGACTCTTTCGTGGCTTACCTCAACGGGCAGGAAGTCGCGCGGGTCGGCGTTGGCAGGAGCAGCGGGAGGAATGCCCAAAAGATCAAGCCTCGCGAAGACTCAGGACAGGTGTATATCGCTTTTAAAGATGCCTTCAAGCACACGACGCTCGGCGCCAACATCGTGGCGATCGAGGTCCACGGCGCGCCCGAGTCACCGTCGCTGTTGGTCGATCCCATTTTACTTCTGGAGGACTAAAAATGAGCCAGGGCTCCTTCAGCAAATGGATCGCGTGGGGTAGCTGCCTTTTGCTGGCATTGGCGCTGCCGACGGCGGCTCACGACGGTCCCGAGCACGAGATTGAGGAATTGACCGAAAGGCTTGCCGCCGAGGGCGACTCCGCGGATCTGTTGCTCCAACGGGCGATCGAATTCAAAGTGCTTGGCAAACTGAGCGAGGCCATCGAGGACTTGGAGCGTTCTTTGGAGTTGGACTCCGGTTCCGCGCTGGCTCATCGGGAATTGAGCAAAAACTGCCTGGCGATTGGCAAACCGGAAGAGGCCCTGCGCGCCGCCAACAGAGGCCTTGGCTTGCGTTTGCCCAGCGCCGACCATGCGTCGTTGCTGGCAGTTCGCGCCGAGATCCTCGGAGCTCGAGGCAAAAGGCGTGACGCCTTGCGCGATTTGGACGAGGCCATCAAGCTGCTTCCGGCTAACGTCGAGTGGTATTTGTCCCGAAGCCAGCTCCATGCCCGTTTGAATCTAAGAACCAGCCGCATTCGTGGATTGGAACAAGGCATCGAAGCGACTGGGGGATCGGTTCTCATTGCCGAATGGGTCGACGCCCTGATCGCCGACGGTCAAAACACCAAGGCTCTTATAACGGTCGAAAAAGAATTGTCCGATTCAAGGTGCCAGAGTTTCTGGCTGATCCGCAGAGCTCAGATTCGACAGGCTGCCAGGGATGCTAAAGGTGCGAGCGCCGACCTGACCACGGCGCTTGAGGAACTCGCTGGGAGGATTCATCCCGTATCGCCGGATCCTCAGCTCCTCGCCGAAAGAGGTCTTGCCCAAGAGTTGCTCGGCAACAAGGAAGCCGCCCGCAAGGACTACGAGGCCGCCCGCGAAAAAGGCGTCTTGGATGAGTGGGTGCGCGGCCGGCTGTCGACGATCACTCGCTCCGAAATTGCGAACTGATCCAGCAGCGCGAGCCGCTTTGATTCCCTGACCCTCAAAACGGCATTTGAACCTCAGACCTCAGAGAAGAAGAGGGAGGCATATCCCTTTTGGATCTGGCGAGTGATTCGGAGAAACTTGATCCACAGGATCTTGCGATGATTCGCCGTGGGCAACTGCCGTTTTAAGGTTTAAGATTGATCGCCTCGATTCCCGGAATTCATTTGATCCCCGGGTAGTTCAAGAGGAATTCGCGCCGCTGCTCCGCGAAAGTCTTCAAACTCATGATTTTGGCGGAACCGCGAGCGCTTTTGAGCCTTTTCCTCGAAAGCGATTCCGGCCGCCCAGGGAGGGGCGACCCTCGGGGGTGCCGCCGCTCGAACTGCGGCCGCGGTCGCCAAGCTGAGGGCGATCGCCAGCAACGGCAACCGACGGGAAAACACGGACTGAAAGCCCGAAGCATAACCCGTGCTCCTTCCAATCTTCGCGCGCAGCCTCGGCCTAAATGGCAGAGTGAGCTGGCCGAAGAAGTGCGATTCGGCGGCGCGACATCGAGTCGGTCCCCCTATGAAACTCGAGCCTCGTCCGACTCTTTCCGCCAGATTCGCCGCCGCGGTTGCTGTTGGCTGTTCTTTTGTTTGAGGATTCATGATGGGTCTATTTTCCAATCCCACGCCCGCTCGCCCTGACGAACGCGAGGAGGTGCTGTATCTCCGGCAAGGGGGCCACGGAGCTCTCGATTTTGGCCAGCGCGTTGGGGATGGCCAACCCCTCTCGAAATAAAATTTTGTAGGCTTGCTTCAGAGCCGCTTGCGAGGATTCGGGAACCCCGTTGCGATCAAGCCCCACTTTGTTCAGCGTGCGGGTTCGAGCTGGATTGCCGTCGGCCAGCATGAACGGCGGCACGTCTTGAACCACCTTGGAACAACCGCCTATGATCGACATCCGGCCAATTTTGCAGAACTGATGAACCGCGGCCAATCCCCCGATCACGGCGTGATCCTCCACGCTGACGTGGCCGGCGAGTGTGGCCACGTTCGACATGATGACATGGCTGCCCAGCACCACATTGTGCGCGAGATGGCAGTAAGCAAGGATGTGGTTCCGGGAGCCCACCACGGTGGCTTCCCCGTCTCCGGTGGCGCTGTGAATGGTGACATGCTCTCGAAAAGTGTTGGAGTCGCCGATTTCCGTTCGAGTGATGCCTCCCGCCCATTTCAGATCTTGGCTTTTTAAGCCAATGCTCGCGAACGGAAATATTTCGTTGTCGCGGCCAAGCACCGTACGGCCATCCACCACCACATGAGAATGCAGCCGGCAACAGTCGCCAAGCACCACATGCTCCCCAAGCACGCAATAGGGCCCGATCACGCACCCAAGCCCGACACGGGCGCCGGAATGCACCACGGCGGTCGGATGGATGATCGGCGCCGATGTATCCGCATTGGAGAGGTTCATGCTTCAGCGATCATGAACGTCACCTCGGCCTCGCTGACTACCTCTCCATCCACGAGGCAGGCGCCTTTGGCCTTGCAAATCTTGCCGCGAATCTTGGTCAATTCCACGTCGATCATCAAACAATCGCCGGGTCGCACCGGCTTCCTCCATTTGACGCTTTCAGCCGCCATGAAGTAGGCCAGTTTACCCAAATTCTCCACCTGGCGAAGCATCAAAATGCCCGCGACCTGTGCCATGGCCTCCAATTGCAGCACACCGGGCATGATGGGATGCTGGGGAAAATGACCCTCAAAAAACGGTTCGTTCACTGTGACATTCTTCTGGGCCGTGATCTTGTTGCCTTCGATCCGCGTCACTTTGTCGACCATGAGGAAGGGATACCGGTGCGGCAAAATCCTCATAATCTGCCTCACGTCCAACGTCGCGCCATCCACCACCGGCGTCTGCGCGGGGCCATCCGCGGCGATGGATTTCTTCTCCGGCGGCGGCAGAAAGGCGCTGAGCGCCACTTTGGCCTTTCCCGCTTGGGAAGCGATCAACCGAGCCAATTCGCAGTTGGCCGCATGGCTCGGCCGGACAGCCATGATATGCGCATGAACCGGCCGTCCCACCAAACTGAGATCCCCCACGATGTCGAGAATCTTGTGGCGCACGAACTCCTCCTGGTAGCGCAATGGTTCAGTCGTCAGCACCGCATCATCACGTATCACGACGGCATTCTCGAGACTTCCACCCCGGATCAACCCGTTCTTGATGAGAAATTCGATCTCCTCAAAAAAACAAAAAGTCCGCGCATGCGACAGCTCCCTCCGCCATGTCTCGGGAGTGATCTCCAGCGAAAAAAACTGCGTGAACCTCCCCGATTTGTCAGCACTGGTGCAGGAGATTTGCAGCCGATCATGGGGAAACACGGAGAGGATCGAATCCGCGTGGGTGATTTCCAGGGGCGCTTCTACCGCATAGAAGTCACGCTTTTCAGGCTGTGGCACTAGGCCCGCCTTTTCGATCAGCTCGCAATACGGCGCGGCGCTTCCATCACCGATGGGCGGCTCGTTCGCGTCCAGCGCCACAATCGCGTTGTCCACGCCGCAGCCTGACAACGCCGCCAGCACATGCTCCACGGTGTGGATTTTGACGCTGGCTTTCGAGATGGTCGTGGATCGGTTGGTCTCGGACACGTTCTCAACGGAGGCCTGAATCTCCGGCTCACCCTCCAAGTCGACACGTCGAAACCGCACGCCTGTGCTCGGCGCAGCCGGCAGCAGGGTCATGGTCACCTTGTTTCCACCATGGAGCCCAACCCCAGTGAAACTCGCTGGCTCCCTCAAAGTCTGCTGTTGCAACACCCCGTGATTAAACTGTCGGACCGCAGCCTTGGCAAGCCGCCAATGGGCGCCCGCTCGCGCGCCGGTGCATCCACGCTTTGTCGGTGGAGCGCGACTGCGTTGAAAGCCAGTCGCAGCATTATCTCAGGCTCGCAGCCACGCCGAACCTGCTGCGGTTGGTGCTTCGCACACAACCGCGCTCCGGGCTGCCAGCCAAATTCACCGACAACTTGTGGATGCGCTGCTCGCGCGCTCGCGAGCGGAGCGGCGACGGGCCGTCTTTGGAAATGGGCCACATCCCCCGGAAAGTCTCTGAGCCGAAGTCGAGCCGTACAGCAGAGCAACCCGTACGCGGCGGCTGGCGCAGGGCGCACCGCCACGCATCCACCGACAATGGGTGGAGCCACTCCCTGCGGGCCGCCCTTCCTCTCCCCTAAAGCGGCCCGTTGTCTATCAGTCGAGTGTCGCCCAAAAAGGCCGCAACCGCCATCCGCGTCCCTCGGCGGACCAAGTCCGCTTCCTCCAAAGTGCGAGGATCAAAAAACTCCAGATAATCGATGCGCGCCAAAGGGTAGACTGCGGCGACCGGCCTCAGCGCTTCACGCAATCGTATTGGGTCCAGACCTGTCGTCGACGCGCGCACCCGCTTGCGCGCCTCGATCAGCAACCGGCTCAGCACGATCGCTTGGTCCCGCTGTGCCGGAGTGAGGTATTTGTTCCTCGAGCTCATCGCCACCCCGTCCGGCTCGCGGACTGTCGGCGCGACGATGATTCGGACAGGAAAGTTCAGATTGGCCGCCATGCGCTGGATGACAGCCGCTTGCTGAAAATCTTTGGCTCCAAACACCGCCACGTCGGGGAGCACGAGGTTGAACAGCTTGGCGACCACCGTCGTCACGCCCCGGAAATGCGTCGGCCTTGATCTTCCTTCCAACCCTGCGGAGAGTGTGTCCTCAATCACCCAAGTGCTGTGGACTTCCGGTTGCCCGCCGGAATACATGGCGCCATCCCTTGGAGCAAACACCACGTCGGCGCCCGCCGCGGCGCACAAATCGAGATCTCTTGGAAAATCTCGGGGATACTTTCCCAGATCCTCGTTTTGCGCGAATTGAGTGGGGTTCACATAGATGCTAACCACCACCTTTCCCGCCGGTCCCGCCCACCTCCGGGCCCGTTCAACCAGACTGATGTGTCCGCGATGCAAATAGCCCATCGTCGGAACAAATCCAACGCGCTGCCCCTCGTGTTTCCACGCAAGGGCCAGCGACTGCATGGCGTCCAGAGACCTCACCACGCGGACCGGGGCGTGGAACCTCTTTGATCTCATCAAGGGGCTCCGATTGCTCGGCAGCATCCCACAGCGTCGCAGAATGGCATCGAGCGGCCGGAGGGACGGAAGATCTATTTCTTGAACGACATCGGGGCGAACGAAGGCATTTCGTGCGCGCAAGGCTGATTGATGGGGGAATCAGGCTCGGCGGAGTTTGAACCCACGAGTTGGTTCGCCAACAGGTAGGCTTCCACCTCTTCGCCGCTGATATCGGCCAGCATGTGGCCGTTCACTTCCACGCAAGGACTCAGCATCTGCCCGCTCTTTTCTATCATCTCTTGGCGTTGAATCGGGTTGTTGATGATGTCCCGGTCCTCGAAAGGGAGTTCGTACTTGCGCATGATCGACCGAACTCCTTGGCTCCAACCACAGGAAGGCTTCAAATACGCGATGATCTTAGGTTTGTTCATAAATGAAAATTGGCCTCTCCTATCAGAGAGTCGAGGCCTAAATTGCCACATGGGCATCAATTGGCAAATTCTTTCACGGCATCCGGCCCAGACCTGGTGCATCCGCGAGTTGTCGGTGATCGGGTCGGGTGCCGGGGATTGCGCCCCGGCACCCTCCCACACCACCGTACGTGCGGTTTTCCGCATACGGCGGTTGAACGATGCAGCCCTGTTTACATGGTGGCTGTTAGGTCTGACGGAACGTAGAAACCATAACGT
>SYMW01000230.1 GCA_005805305.1 Verrucomicrobiales bacterium | reverse complement strand
GAGTTTCAGATTCTGATCGATATCCCCTTTCTGCTCGGGGTCGTAGAGGCTGCCGTTCGGATCTTCGAAGTGACGGCTCAAAAACTCCCGTGTAAAGCCTTCCTTGAGCACATAGAGTCCCAGCCGCCGGCCGTTCAACGCCACGACGGCGTAACCCACCATCGGGGCAGGCACTCCTGCCGAGGCAAAAAACTCACTCCCGATCTTTTCCTTCAGATAACTGGGATCCTCGACCGAATTGTTCAGGTGGATCTTGCGAAACCCTTTCCAGCGTGGCCCATCCCGGAACCGTTCGAAATCCAACGTCCAGGAAGGCTTGTCATCAAGGGGTCGAAAACTGCCTGAAAACCCCTTCAGATGAACCCCGACTTCGAGGAAAAGCGAACCGTCGAACCGCACTGCCGCGCGAACATCTTTGCGCCTGTCCAGCCGCAGGCTTTCCATGCTCTCGGGTGACATTTCGATGTCGATTTTGGCAACACTATCAGGAAGGAAACGGTTTCCCGCCCCGCTGGCGGCCCACAATGTGGTTAGGCCCAGCAAGCCGGCACAGAGAAAAACAACGATTCGTGAGGCATTGGCTCCACGCGCTATAGCCTTGGAGAGAATCTCACCAGCCTCACGGCGCCGTCTATTTTCCGGAGCCTCGGCCGCGCCGCTCCCGCTGATCATGGCCGCTTTCATCCTCACGGCGCCGGCGATTCGGATTTGCTCCGTGCCGGTTCGAGCTTCGGGGGGCGTTTTTCGACCACGACTAACGAGTTCGCGACTCGCCGCTCCCTCCCATCACACGGACGATTCCTGATGGCTCCATCATACCAAATCGCGGACGAGCCGCCTCCATCAAGATTGATCGCTTCCCGGCATCCCAACCGCGCCATATGCCGGGCCAACTCAGCGAGAGTCATGCCCTCTGAAAAACCAGGGTATCGCCCGTCGACTTGAACCAAGAACAAAAACTCCTCGTTCCATCCGACGGCGGAACGCGGATGCCTGGTCTGCATGGACGACAACACGTGCGACTCGGTTTCCGACGGCTTAAAAGCCTGTCGCTTCCCATCCCGCAGCAGAACTGGGCCTCCGCTGATGGCGGAACGGACACCACGAAGCCTCGGCTCAGTCGCGGTCGATAGCACGATTTCACTTCCTGTTTCAATCCTCGGAACTCGCCTCGAGACGGAAGGATCCAGGGATAACACCACCGTGCCGGGGACAATCCGAGTGTCGCCTTGCTCATGAATCCCGGTTACCTTCAACCGATATTGCTTCCCGGCGTGAAGAGGCAGCCACGGGACCTGCTCCACATGGCTCAACACGAGCTCACGACCCCGCCGCGCCCTGGTGGAAGCTCCCATAGCTGAGGTGTAAAGCTCCGCGCGCCCCTGCAAACGAGCCCCATTTAATCCGATGTCGCTGCTCGTCCCATCGGGCCAAGTGACTTGAAGCTTGGAATGCACCGTTCCCGCGTGGAGTTCGCCAATGGCGTCGACCCAAAAGCTGGCACCACCATCGGGGGCGCTGATCAACTCGCCTTCCGCGATCTGCAAACCTCTGGGATCTCCCGAAAAGACCCCCTCACGCTGATAAAAATCGCCATTGATTGCGGCAATGGGAACGCCTCGAGCGGGGCTGACAATCTTCGTTTGATCGGTCACGGTGGAAAGTCCAACTGCGGCCCCGTGCGCATGAACCGCCAAGATGTCATACCGGCCTCCAATCCTTGGAATACGCGCCACGTGGATCGACCACGGTCCCTCGTTCAATTGCTGGTTCTGGTAGCTTGCCTGTGATGGTTTGCCGGGGCTCGGATCCGATGAAGCTTGGACATTTGTCCCGTGTGACAACCCAAGGAAGCAGGCGAGAACCTTCACCGACAACCTCGCCCCGAAGCTCAAACACCGGGAATTACGAAGCTGATTCGCAGGAGGAAATTCACCCCGGCTCAAGCAACTCTTACACGCCTGTAATCGGACAATCATTCCGTGATGGCTCGAAGACCCCATGAACTATCCATAAAACGGCAGTTGAACATCGTGGAGATTCGCAAAAGCCTGGATGAGAAAAGTTTGACGAAGAGGGAGGCATATCCCTTGTGGATCAGGTGAGTGGATCGGAAAAAGTTTATCGCCAGGATCTTGCGAAGATTGAACTGGGGCAACTGCCGTTTTGAGGCTGAACGATGACAGAACTCACTGGCCCCTCCCACCATTTCAATGCCAAACCGAAGCTAGCGGTTGCCTAGGGAGGCCAAGCCACCACGAACCACGACCGGTGCCTGCCCGGTTAAATGGATGCTAGGCAAGTTTGAACTTCGAAATCGCATCCCGCAAGCGGCCCACGGCCTCGGTCAACTGATCGATGGCGACGTTGGATTGATTCGCGGCCTCGGCAATCTGCTGGCCCGCCTCGCTCAAATGGGAGAGTGCTTCGCTCGTCTGCCGGGCTCCTGTCGCTTGGGCCTGCATGCCTCCGTTAACGCTTTCGAACCGAGGCGTCAGCGTTTGAACCTGCACAATGATCTCGCTGAGCTGCGATCCAACTTGCTGCACTTCGGTGACACCGCGCCTGACTTCGTCGGAGAATTTGTCCATCCCCATCACCCCGGCGGCAACGGCCGACTGCATTTCCTTGACCGTCTGCTCAATGTCGTAAGTCGCCACCGCCGTTTGGTCGGCCAGACGCCGAATTTCGGTCGCCACCACGGCGAAGCCCCTGCCATACTCTCCGGCTTTTTCCGCTTCGATGGCCGCGTTGAGAGACAAGAGATTTGTTTGATCCGCCACTTTGGTGATCGTGGCCACCACCTGGTTGATGTTCGCCGCTTTCTCGTTGAGAACATTCAGCTTGGTGCTGATCGCCGAAGCCGCCTCGGTGATTTGGCGTATCGTGTGCTCCATCCGGGACAACCCGGACTGGCCCGTGTTCGCCAGGCTCGCCGTGTGCTCCGCCACCTTGGCCACCTCTGCCACGGACCTCTGCAATTCTACCGAGGTGGCCGCGATTTCCTTCGCCGTGGCCCCAATCTCGGTGGTTGTCGCGGCAATCTCGTTGGCCGTAGCCTGCTGTTCCCTAGCCGTCGCGGCAATTTGCGTGAGCGACGTGTTGACCTGGATTCCAGATCGCTGAACCTGCCCAACCAGCAACCCCAGGTCGTCGCAAGTGCGGTTCAAACCTTCCGCCAGAACACCAAACTCGTCCTGGCTCGTGACTTTCAACTTCTGCGAAAAATTGCCGCTTCTCACACGCTGCATCGCTTCGCTCAACTCGCGCAGCGGCGTTTGGATGGATTGATTCAACGAGCGTCCAAGCCATCCACTGATGAGAAGAATAGCGATCAAAATCCCAAGCCCAACCATCTGCGCCGCGCTTGACCGATCGCTCTGCCGAATGGAATCACGCAAGACCCGGCCTAGGAAATTGGAAACAAAACGATCGAGGTGCTCCCGCGCGGGAAGATAATCATGGTTGTAAACATCCAGCGCCTCGGAGGGATTCTTCTCGACGAGTTCCACGATCCGATTCTCAATCCCGTTGAGGGTTTTTTCGTCATACTCGTTCAACACTTCCAACGATCCCAGCAACTCGGCGTCTCCTTCCACGGATAATCTCATCTCTTTCACGGCCCTGACCATGTCAGTGTCCGCGCTCAGTTTTCTGTTCTTCTCAACCAGCGCGTTGGTCGAACTCAAAAAAACGGCGTTCGTCGGGTTCAATAGCATCCCTCGAAGCGCGTCACTGGTTTGGAGGATCGCATACTTGATCTTGTCCGCATTCAGAAGCAGCTTGTCCCGCCGGGCATTGGCACGCAATTCCTCCTGAGAGAACTGTCTTTCGACAAACCATGAGATAACCTGCCCCACCATCAAGAGGGATATAATGACGACCAGCGTGGCGGAAAGTCGTCGCGAAAGCGTCCAGTTTTTCATTACTCCAGTTCTTATGTCGCGGGGATACTAAACGAAGCCCTCAGCGCACACAAGGCCAGAGAGTTGGATCATGGACTTTTCAGGACTCTATAAAAACCTGGCCGCTTGATCTCAACCCGAATCACCCGACTTTGCGGTTCGCTTTTCACGATGGAGTCACCCCCCCACGCTCCTCCGGCGGCGAGAATCTCGCTCCTCTCGATGGAATAGCCTTTCCCAGGCTGGGCCGTGAACTCAAGGAAAACCGAACCGGTGGCGGCCAACGCCCAAGTCAACCGGAGCGCGCTCTGCCGGGACCGGGCATCAGTTCCCGCGAGATACTCCTGGAGATTGGTCATCCCATCGCCATCCGCATCCGCCGAAGCGTCCGACGCGCCCGCTGGATCGAACCCATTCGCCCGTTCCCAATGATCTGGCATCCCGTCCTTATCGGTATCCAGGTCCACCACCACCACCGTGGCTCTTCCGGGCGTGGGCACCCCTTCCCCCCAATTCCGCGGCTCATTCCCAAAGCCTCCAACCGAGACTCTTTGCAACGACCGTGATGGATCAAGCGCCCCCTCCGGCCAAGGTGACACTGGCGCATAAGCGATCTTTTCCGCCAATATGAAGGGAACAAAACCAGCGTCGGGATGCGGGGGTTTCTGAGGAGGATCTGGCTTGTAAAGCTCAACCGAATCACCCTCATTCCCCAATTTTCCTGAGAATGGACCGAGAATCGGCGTCCCCGCTGGAATGTTGTGTCGCTGGCGAAACTCAGAAGTCAATCCGGGGTTGGCGACGGGGTCGAAATCCACGACCAAAACATAGCCGCCCGCCCCCAGGACGGTCGCCGGCGGAAACTCGAAGTCAATCGCATTGGCCAACTTCCATCTATTCCCTGGCGCCGCGGGGTCAAACAAAGCCACTGGGACCGCAAGCGGATTGTGCAATTCGACGAACTCGGGGCGGGCGATCTGCGCCCCCTCCCCCACGGCCACTCCCGCTGAATAATGGATCTCTGTGATCACCACCGGGCCCACTTTGGGACGGCCATTGGCGGCGCCGCGACCCGTACGGAACTGGCTCAATGACGCCGGATTATCCACTCCGAACGAAATCCTATCCATGGCCACGAATTCAATCCCCGCGGACGTCGCGTGGCGGCCGAAGGAGACGGCGTTCTCTGAAGAACCAAACGGCTGGCGAAGCCTAAACCCCGTGAAGTTCCCATTCGCGTCCGCGGACGACAGAATCGCCTCATCCCCGTGCGCGGAGTTGAATGTGAAATCGTTTTCGGAATCCGTTCCCAGGTTGAATTGGGATTCGTAAATGACCAAGAATGCGCCTGGCGCCAGCACCGTACCGTTCGGGATGCGATATTTCCTAAAATTCTTCGGGGCATTGCTCAAGAACCAGCCGCTGATGTCTAACGAAGCCGGTCCTAAATTCAGAAGTTCCAACGCGTCCTCCAGGGGAGGGTCGGTGTGAGCCAGCAACTCATTGACCACGAGACCAGGTGGCAATGCGTAATTCGCTTCCCCCGGACTAGCACTCCCGTGAAACGATAAAAACGATCCACCGCCGTCCGGCAATCGGCCCTGGGACACTCCCGGCGCTTGGGTCGTGAAATCCAAGGAATCGATGATTTGTTGGGATCGTCCATAGATTCGCAGGGTCTCCCCTCGATCGTCCAAGCTGAACGGCAGATGATTGGGACCCAGGTTGGCACTCCCGTCGGCTTCGAACCGAACCCAGCCGTTGGCGGCGATAAAACTCAAGGGCCCGACGATGTGGTTCGTCTGGCCCGCCATCGAAGGATTGTCGGAAATCCCAAGGCCTTCCAAGTTCAAGGGCAAGTGGTCCGAATTGTAAAGTTCCACCCAGTCAGAGCCCTGCAACGGGGCGGCCATCCACTCATTCAATCGCAGCTTCGAAACATCACCTAAAGCCGATGGAGAAGCGTTGGCCGCGCCGGGGGTCGGTTTGGAGGTCAGGCTCCAGACCCCATTCGCCTTGCCAATCGTGAGATCCGGGGCTTGGAATCCGTAATTCACCGAGTCCACCAACTGATTTGCCGCATTGAACAGGAACACGCCCCCTCCCGCCGCGGACAATCCGCGGCCCACATTGGGTGAATCTTCCGTCTTCGTGGACTTGGCCGCCCCGGGATCGAACCGAAGAATCAAATACCCGCCAGATTTGATCGATGAACCCGAGGGAAACACCCATTGGCCTGGGACTTTTTCGTCCGCGCTGACGCTCATTCCGCTCAAGTCGAAGGGCGTCGATTTAGGATTGTGCAGTTCGATCCATGCCACGAGGCCTTGATCCGACAGCTTGAACACCTCCGGCCACGCCAACACCTCGTTGATGAAGGGGCCGTCATAGACCCCAAGGTGGTTCTTGGCTCCCGGGCTCGCGCTGGAAGAGAACCGCTGGAAAGGACCGTCCGCGTCGGGAAACCGGCCCTCTGACACACCCTCCAATTGCGGTCCATAAGTAGTGCTCGAAACCAAAGCGCCCTTCGAATCATGGAGCCTGATCGCACCTCCCGCCGCCGGCAGCTTAAAATCAAGATTCGTGGATCCGCTGCCTTCGTCCGCGAACAGTTGGATATACCCCGAGGGAGGAACCACGATGTGGCTCAAGAGACGGTGGGTCGCATTGCTCGTGCCCAGGTAGATGCCAAACAAATCCACAGGCAATTGGGCATCCCCGTTGTGAAGCTCGATCCAATCAGCTTCGCCGGTGATGGTGTTCGCCAAAAACTCATTCACCACCAACCGGCTGTGTTCGGCGCCGCGGGCGGGTTCGTTGGGGCCGCCTGGAGAGGGTTCGCAGATCACCCATCCGCCCTCGGCGGAATTCTCGCGCCCGAGTGAAACATCGGCGATCTGAGGCCCGAACCTCAAACCATCCACATGGTTGGTTTTCGAGTCGTACAGGGAAATCGTGTCTCCCTCTCTATTCAATCCGAACCCCGCGTGGAGCCCGGGAGCGGTCACATTGCTATCGCACCAAACAATCAAAAAAGCATTGGCTCCAATTCTGGCTCCAGTGGGGAAGACAAATTTGCGCGGGTTGGTCCCGTCCGAGAGACTCCATCCGGTCAAATCCACGCTCGCCGCCGTTAAGTTTCTTAATTCCACCCAATCGGATCGGGCCCCCGCGTTGTCGATGCCGGAAACGTTGTCGGCCAAGAGCTCGTTCAGAACGATCGCGCCGGTCGTGCTGGGCACATGAACCGCTCCCGGGCTCCCGCCGACTCGAGCGCCGGCTTGCCAGCTATTGGGATCGTTCGGATCGCCACTTTCATGGACCAACTCCAGTGAATACCCTCCCCCGTCCGCGCCCGTCGGCCAGCCAGCGCCGTCTTTGTAGTCGACCGAGCTCAAGATGTTCCCGTTCCTGTCTTTCAGCGATAGTTTCTCGCCTCCGTTTGACAAAGATCCCCCAAATCGGTCGAACACGGCCACTCCGGGATAACGCTGCGCAAACAAAACTGGGTTCAGCGATGAACTCAAGACGAGCCGGGCCTTGGGCGCGAGCGACCCCGCGGTCTCGGAGAACCGGTAGTCGATGCCCCCGAAATTCAATCCTGCGAGCGGCGCAGGGGTGTTCCCGAAATTAGCCAATTCCACAAACTCATAGGCGTCGCCCCCAGGAGGATTATACAAGATTTCGCTGATGCGAATGGGAACAGCCAACTCTTCGACTTGAAAAGCGGCTTCGACTAGGGCGCTCCAATTCGTTCCGGCTTGGGCCCTGGCCTTGATCAGGACGGTTTCCGTCAAGACTGGAGGAGCCGCTCGAATGTAAGGAATCGCGTTGCTGGCAACGGTCGCCAATCCAGGCGCGCGGGGGTCCGTGCCGTCCTTTGTAAAATAGATCGTTCCCTCCAAGTTCGTCATCACCAGCGAATACCCGGCGCCCACTCGGCCCCCGAACTGGCTGAAAACCGGCGCGTTCGAGGACATCAATAGTTTCGCCGAGTTCATGTGGTTCATGATGTTCTTCCGGCGATTGGCCAGCCAGCCGGTGGACACGGGATTCCTAAACCCTGAGATCGTGGATGCCATCAACGTTCTCTGTTCGTCGGAGCGGGCCTTGACGCGCGCGTCGGTCAAAGCCCCCCCATTGAAAAAATGCTTGTGAACCCGATCCGCAAAGAGTTGTCGAAACTCGGCGTTTAATTTCAACCGCCGATAAAATTGCGCGATCTCGGAATCGCCGCCCAACTCCGCGGTCAACGTGTTGTTGTTGACGGACCGGCCTTGATTTTCGAACGCCCACTCCGCGTCCCAAATGTAAAAGCGATACTTTCCTCCCGTCACACGCTCCCTGGCGGCCCGCCAATTGTTGTGGGGCCAGTCGCCCGTGCCGGCATAGATGTTTGCGAGCAAATAATCCACGAAGTTCTCCAGGTCCAACCGCTTCGAAATCTCCGCGTAAGTCGCCGGATCCGCCGGCCCCTTCCCACCATTGATCATGGTTCTCATCGAATTCCAAGCCGTCGCATCTCCCTCGCGCACTTCGCCCCCCTGCGCAATCAAGTCCCACTTGCCATTACCCCCATGCCAGGTTTTTAGAAACTCGGCGTCGATACGTTCCGTCGGATTGTAATAACCCTTGTACTGCCCATTCAGGAAGAGATGCACATAGGTGCCATGACTCGCTGGGTTGCCCGTATCCCCATGCAGCCGCCTCACCAGCTCGTCGACAACAAATGGATTCGTGGGATCATTCATTCCAGCCCTCAACACGATCCCGTCAAACGAGGTGACGGAAATATCCGGAATCAAGGGGTATTCAAGCCGGCCGAGACCGTAATCGCCCCGAAAATAGAGGCGAAACGAATACTTCCCCTGCGGCGGAGAGGATTGCCTGTAGTTATACAAACCCCTGATGTAAGCCCCGCCCTGCACCCGCAGTCCGGCCTCCACCGCGAAACCTTCCTCTCCGTCGGGCCGGAGATACTCAACCGAGACCGGACGCTCCCAAGCCAGGCCATGCTTGGTCGTGTTCCTGGGACTGGACTCCATGATCCCGGTCGGGCCGTAAAGATTGTTGGTCGCCGTCGTGATGGACATGGCGGGAATGGCGCGCCGATTCGCCGGCAGCCCGAAGAGATACGTGTGCGTGGCCACGGGGGAAACCAGCATGTTCTCCCCGAACCCGGCAGCTCGAATGACTCGCGTGGTGTTGATCTGAATCGGCTCCGTGTACAACACCCCGTTGGTCTTGGACGGCAAACTCCCGTTCGTCGTGTACCAAATCTCGGCGCCTTTCGTCCCAGTGGACAGCGACAGGGAGAAGGGGGTGTTGAAGTAGCCGCGCTTCACGCTGAAATGGACCGGCTCCACGGATTCATCGATCACACTGGGCGGGTTCTGAGTTCCTGGCGTTCCCCGGTTGTAAAATCGCCAATGACCTTCTGGATCCCGCCCATACGAATAATCCGGACGCTGATCGGGACGCTTGGAATCCACATAACTCACGAGACGTCTTGGAGAATCTGGGCTGTAGAGCGCGATAGGGTCCCCGTGCCCAATCTTGAAATTCGTGTGCAGCTTCGCGTTGGGCGCCGCAGACGCCCGGTCCTTCGCGGAAGCGAAGACCAGCAAATAGCGTTTCGCAGCCAGGCTCACGGCTGGAAAAATCCACTTCCCAGGTTCCTCGTGGTCATCGGTCAGGCTCCAACCCCCGAGCGAGATCGTGCTTTCTCCACGATTGTATATCTCGATCCAGTCGGGCGTGTCCGACTCCTCGTCCTTGAGCACGGTTCCATTCTCCTCCATGAACTCCGTGATCACCAAATCAGGCAGCGGCACCCCGGGATCGTAAGTGCAGTTCCATGGCGATCCCTGGAATTGATTTCCCGCCTCATCGCGGATCTGCTGATTGGCCGCCCAGGAGAATCTCACGTTCCCAACCGATGGGGTCGAGAATCGGAACAGATAGGGTCCCGCCCCCGCTCCGCTCAATTCAGAGGCGGCTTTTCCATTAATTTCGAGATCGGCGGCCCTGATGCCAAAAACGGCCTCGTTGAATAGGACCTCCACTTCGCTCAACTGCCTCACCGTCACCGCGGCGGACGGCCGGCTTAAACTCAGCAACGGCGCGTTCGGGTCCGCCATCTCATAGGTCCACACAGAGCCAGCCGCGTCCGCTTTGAATGAATTCGGGGGGGTCGCGAGATCCGTGATGCCATGCGCCGGATTCCACGAACACTGAACCACGCCCTTCGGCGGTTGAACAAAAGTGAAGGTGTAAGACCGCCCGCCCCCCGTGACCGCGGACGCGGGGATGCTGTTCACGAAAAAATCAAGCGCGTCCACGCCGCCGACCGGCTCCGAAAATTCAATGGTCACCGAGTTCAACGAAGACACCACGCCAGGGGATGGCTCCACACTGATCACCACCGGCGGCACTTGCTCTCGTTCCACCGCGTTCAATTGGGCGTCGATCACGATGTCGCTGCTGGTCAGCCCAACATTGAACACTTGAATCGCCAGCACATTCTCGCCTTGCACGAGGATCGACGCCAAGGGCGCGGGCAGGTACTCGGTCATCCGAACGGGCTCCGCCACGTTCGCCGTGGCGACTGAGTTGTAGGCGGGTTCACCCGCCGGCGGCGACAAACTCGCGATCCTAATGCCGTTGAGCCAGGCAATGAAACCATCGTCGCACATCGCCGAAAATTCCAGAGACGCCACATCCGCCGCGTTGGCGACCACAAATTTTTTCCTCAAGAACAAGGTTGTGTACGAGTTCGCCATGTCGGTGAGAACCGTGCCTCCCCCCAAGTTCTCCCCAAAATAAAACGGGGCCGAGCCGGTGAGCCAAGCGTTGTCGTTGAAGGATGGAGACCTCCAAGCCGCCTTGTCAGGCGCCGATGCCTCGGTTTTTCCCTTGAAATAACGCCAGCTCGATTGAGGCGAAACCAACTCCGCCGCCCGGACACTTTGCGTCGCGCCAAGTAATAGAAAGGCTCCAATCCAATTAGCGGCCATCAATAACATTCTAATCATAAACAAATTCAGGGCACCTTGGGACTGACAACTTGATAATACTTCTCACTGGCAGAATCACGGAGAACGTCTCGCGCCGACAGATTAACGGCGCCCGGACCAGGAGCCGCGTCTACGTCCAAGAGTTTCATCCACGTCGAACGAGCGGAAGTGAGCGTCTCCCGCGAGAGGACTGAGTATCCTCTGCCAGGCAACCCAAGCCACTGTATGAGCACCTCGCGTCCTGACGTCAATCCAATGCTCAATCGAAGGGGATCTCCACTCCCACCTCCAGATCCAACCCCAACTCCAGGGGAAGGCGTGGCCGCGGTCCAAACCGCGGGCTGGTTTCCGTCCCCCAGAAAACCAATCCTATGCAAGGACGATCCGCGCCCGTCCGCTTGCTCAGGCCAGGGCGGGCCGTCGTCATAAGCCACTTCGTCGATGACCAAGCCGCCGGCCGCGGCGCGCACTCGCACCGTCTCTCCTCCATCACTCAGCTTGCCCGAAAATGGCCCGACCACACGATCAGCGGAATCCAACCCATACCGCGACCTGAAGACCTCTGGCGCCGTATTGGCGGCCACCAAATAAGCGCCCGGCGGCAGGCGGCCCTCCAAATCCAATTCGATCCCCCCCGTCAACTTGACCCCGTTGAGATCCAGCGTGAGGGTGGCGCTGATGTTCCGAAGCTCCACAAAGTCGAAGGACTCGGAAGCCGCGTCGTGGTAGTGCACCTCCGAGATTCTCAGCGAGGCGGCGAGTTCATCGACGAACTCCGGTTCCCCTGCGGTGAATTCCAAGGGTGCGGACCAGTGGCTCCATCTTCCAGTCACGTCTTTCATCTTCACCCTGACACGGTACAGACGCCCCACTTTGAGTGATGATGGAGGCACTTGAATGACGAGCGCCTGGTTTGTTTGAACAAGGCTTTCCCACACCGGCTGGATCTCGTAATGCCGCGGGTTGCGTGGGTCGAATGGCGGGCTGTTATTGCCGCTGATCTCCGCGAGCCTCCAAGCCATCGCGGCAAATGCCGCGCTCCCCGAATAGGAGGAGGATTCCACGACAATGTTGTTGATGGGAAAATTCGTCGAGCCCCGCGCCGTCAAAACCGGGCGATTCGGAATCCCCGTATCTCGCGCCTGTGAATCCAACAGCGCGCCGCGCGTCGCCACGTAGGCTTTCATCTTCCTGATCATCCCGTCGAACGTGTATCCGCCAACCCCGGCTTGGTAGTAGCGGCCCTGCCCCGCTTTGGAAGCATTCACAATCGACGTGTTTCGCATGACCGGATTGAAATCCCATTGAGCCCGGTCCGCGTCGATGAACGAAGGCCCGCCGCTTGGATCCCGGATCATCGCCGCATGCTCGTCGATGAGCTTGCCGGTCTCATCCGCGTTGAACAACAAATCCCGCAACTCCCTCACCCGGTTCCTGTACTCCATGAGAAAGGCCACGCGGCTCGAGCTGAGCACTCGGTTCTTGAAGGCTTCCTGACCACCCCCGTACATGTTGTCGGACCACGTGAGATCCAGGTCCCATGGGTGCACCGACCACAACCCTGTCTCCGGGTTCTTGTAATAGAAGTAGTTCTTCCCCGCCCCCTCATCGATGTCGTAATGATGAATCGCCTCAAGGATAGCCCGATAATTGTAATACTTCCCAAGATCAAAGTGGGCGCGCCACCAGGCGTCCGGCACATTCGCGCTTCGGTAGGTCGACATGAATTCCGTCAGATCCGATTTGTTCGAAGGACCTGAACGGCCCAAATTATTGAGTTCCCCAGTGCCTCCCTCCATTTTGTAGAGGTTTCCGTCGGGCAGGCCATGCTCCTCCAAAAAACGGCCATCCTCCTGTTCAATGGCCAGGTACAATCCCCAGAAATCACCTTCATATTGGCTCGTGGCGCTCGACTCGGCTGCTCCATCAATGATCCGGAATTGAACAAAGGTCGTCTCCGGAGCTTCCACGCCGGCCAATTGAAACAATCGGAACCCCACTGACTCAAACATTCCATGCTCGCCACGATGGAAATAGTCGCCCTGCTGAATGCAGGCCCCCAGATTCAACTTGGTCCATTTCGTCGGGTGCTTTTCGCCGAAATTATCGCGCCCCTGGAAATCGTGGCCGGCGTTGAAGTCGAACTTCCACATGTTCTTCCCCATCGCGTACCGCCAGACCCCCCCTCGCGCACGATATCGGATGTGGTCGTAAACCACACCGTCGTAAACCAGCGTTCCCCACCACTTGTAGAGATCGCCCCCATACTTCTCTCTCCACGTCGCGGTCTCGACGGAATCCTTCTTGGAAATCAAATGGTAAACCGGCAATCGCCGCATCACGTTCGTGCCATATGTCACGGGCGGGAAGCCGCCAGAGGGAATCACGGCACCAGTCCACGAGGGCACGCCGTTATAGACAAAATAAGCGAAGTTGTGCTGGGGATCCTCAGGAAATGGCGCCACGACCTGCCCGCCTCCCATGTTTTTTGCAAGAATTCGGTATCGCACGAGACGCCGATGCATCTGTGTGTCGGCGCTCAATGTGACGGTGTAAATCGAATCTCCCGACGCCGCATCCCCGTCAAGCCCAGAGTCGTTCATGGCCAATGCGGCCCAGGACGTCTGATACGCCGCGTCGTTGAGTTCCACGTAAGCCCCCGGATCCACGGTTTGATAGCTGAACTCCACGCTTCCAATTCCGGTTGGATCCGTGATTTTGGCGGTAATGACCACTTTTTCACCGGCGGCAGGTTGCTCCGGCTGGTGCATCACTTGCCGGATCGCTGGAAGAATCTTCGCCGAATGCACGGAATTCTGCCGGCCCGGAGTGGGGCCGATGCCACCACCCGCGCCGTCCCTGGGTTGAAGGGTCAGCGTCACATCCACAAAGAAATCGCTGCTCGCCCCCAGGCTGGAATTAAAACCCTGCACGGCTATCACATTGATTCCTTTCCGAAGCGCCTGCACAGGCGCCAACAACGGGATTTCCTTGAAAGCCGCATCCTCCAAGGCCGACACCGCGGTCCCGTTCAATCCCACTTCTCCTTCGGGCATGTTCGCGCTGCCGACGGCAATTCCATTGATCCAAATCTTAAGCCCATCATCATACTGCGCCCTTAGCGCGACTCCTGAAATCTTGCCGGGATCCTCCACCTCAAATGTGTTCCGAAGCAATACTGAGGTGTAGCCCGACCGCATGTCGTTGAGCTGGGTCGCCACAAAATCCTCTCCATAACCCGCCGGCAATTTTGCCTTGGTCCAAGTGGCGTCGTTGAACGTTGGCAAACGCCAATCCCTCCCGAATGCCTCCGCGCTGGCTGTCCCCTTGAACATCGACCACACACCCCCGTTCGCGATCGCGGTGGTCCCAGCTTGGCTTGCGGCCGCCAGCGAGGGACGCCAGTGAGCCCCCAAATCATTGCCAAAATCGGTATGCACAAGTTCAATCGACTGATCCCGTTCGCCTGTGAGCGTCGGCCAGGGAAATCCCCCTTTGTAATCGACTTCATCCATCACGGTTCCCGCCGCGTCTTTAAGTATGATACGCTCCCCTTGCCGGGAGAGCCGGCCTTGGAAAGGCCCCAATGCGCTGACCCCGAAGCGAGTCATCAAAACGTCCGGATTTTCCCCAACCACTAGATAGCCCCCCGCTGCAATAACAGTCCCGGCCGGAAACAAGTAATCGACTCCCCCATCCAATCGCCATCCGGAGATCGAGACCGCTTTCGAATCCGTGTTATAAAGCTCCAGAAACTCGGTCCGATCCGTCTTGAGCGCGGGTTTGTAATGGATCTCCGTAATCAAAACCCCCGCCTGGAGCCCCACTCCGCCTCCGCTCGAACGGACGCCGATGAACAAGGCGAGCAAAACAGCCAGTCCAAGGCCCGCCTTGTAGTTGCGTTGAAAAGTCATGCCGCTCATCAAACCCTAAGCAATTATTGGGCCGAGACCATTCAATTTTGAAGGAGGAGTTGGGGAAACCACCGGGATGGCGTGGATCACATCTCGGGAGACCAGCCCCGCCCGCATGGACTTTAGGGCCTGGGCGTCAACGATGCCGATTGAGGTCGGCCGCCAAAGGCGCGAGCGCGATTCGGGCCAAAGGAAAAAGGAGCACGGCGCCCGCCAGCGCGAGCCCCTCGTTCCACCCCGCCTGCTCGGCAAGCACGGACATGATTCGAATCGAGACGCAGGTGCCTAGAGTCCACACTCCCACTACGGCCCACACAAAACGCCTCCCCATCAGCCGTCGTCTGAGGTTTTCTCGAAACGCCAACGCCGCGATGCCGAGTTTTAGAGCGGTGGCGGCAACGATCCACGCAAGAGCCTGGCTTTGGAGACTTGGCGACCGCTCAAACAAGGCAATCAAATGACCCACCAAACCATAGGCCAAAAGCACACCCACGAATGCCCAGGTCGATCCCTGAACACGGCCTGCCAGCCACAGGGGGAACAACCCCAAAAGAACATGAATTGAGTAAAACCAGGCGGCAATCGTGACCGGAGCGATGCCCTCGAGCCCCTGAAACCAGCTCAAGAGGGTTTCGCCGCCTCTTAATCGAAGCCCTAGAGCTAAAACCGCGCAGACCGACACCAACGCGCCGACAAACCAAACCGTTGCCATCACCTTTAGCTTGGCCGCGACATAATCCCCCGTGGTCATGGGCTGCGTCGCTTGAAACGCACTCATTCGAAGCCGACGGGAACCGCCATCCCCGCAAGCCCCCACCCCGACCAAGGGGGACCACACGAAAACATAAAAGGTCACGATCGCGCTGAAAGCAACTTCAACCGTCTCCTTGGCGGGCTCTCGTCCCGTCCCCAAGGCGAACGCCGTTAGTCCATAAATAATCAGACACACAATCGTCAACCCGCCAAGGGCCATCGGTCCGATGCGGCGGAGCTCCATCCAGAATTGAGCCGCGGCGGGCGTCCGAAGATCACGCTTGCTCGATAGGAAGTTCGAAATCGCATCCTTTACCCTAGTGAGCACAGTCCATTCGCACCATTCGCCCCTCCTCACGCGGGACACTCCAATCCAGGCTGCCAGTGGCGACACCGCCAGAATGACGGCCCAAACAACCATCAGCGGCGATTCCAGGTCCTTCCATTCATTCTCGGAGAACGGAATCGTGGCTGTGAACACGACCAGAGCGATCAGGGTGATCAACGACGTGGCTCGGATTCTGGGAAATGCTGGCAAAGTCCAAACAAGCGCTTGAAAAGCGACCATCGAAGAAGCAAACAAAAGCAGGAAAAATCCTTTCGGTATCGGGAGATGAGTTGGAAGGATGGGCTTAAACACCAGCGTCGACCAAGCCTGTCCCACAATCACCACCAAAAATATACCCACCAAGATCGGAACCGCCACCAGATGCAGAGTCTTCACCGGCAAAGTGAAAAGCCGGGACGGAATGCCGGTGAACCCGCCTCCTCGGCTCGATTCGCAGAACGCGCACACACCGAACAACACAAGCACTGATACCCCAAGCAGAAAGCCGCCCGAAACAAGCGCGAAATGCCGCCAACTCTCCGTGCGGGCGTGCATTTCGAGAATCCCCAGATCATCCAGGGGACCAGTCGACATCAATATTTGGCGGCGTAAATCTTCCGACAGGCTGGATTCAAACTCGGCAAAGTGCGCCGCAAGCTGGCTGGCGCCAAAACAAAACAACAGCAAGAAAGCCAACAGCAGAAAGCCAAATCGGTTCTTCCGACCCATCTCCCAGGTTATCGCGGCAAGGGGAAAAGTCATGAGACCTCCTGCTTTTCAGAGCGCCGAAGCGACGACCCGTTGGAGCCAACGCGCGCCAGAAAGATGTCATCCAACGAGGCCGCTGCCTCCTCCACGATCCGGCCTCCAAGCTTGGCCGCCGCCGACTCCATTTCTTGACGGCCGGCGTTGCAGATAGCCGTCCACTCCAGACCAGCCCCTGTCATCAGCAGCGCCCCCGCCAGGATCGGCGGCTCGGACAAGGGCGCGGCAAATCGCAACGTCAGCCGATGATGCGACTCCAGAATCTCCTCCACCCGCCCTTCAAGAATGACTCGCCCGCCCGCCATCATCGCCACGTGATCCGAAGCGCGCTCGATCTCGTCCAATAAATGCGAGGAGAAAAAAACGGTCCGGCCCTCATCCGCCACCGAACGAATGATCGCCTCGAGCATCTCGCGGCGCACCACCGGATCAAGCCCAGAGCTTGGCTCGTCCAGCACGAGCAACTCGGGCCGGTGCGCCAAGGCCAAGAGCAAACCGGTTTTAGCCAGCTCCCCGCGCGAAAGATTCTTGACGCGGGCGGAGGGATCAAGCTGGAACCGCTCGCGCAAACTCTCCGCGTAATCCTTGTCCCAATCGCGGTGGAAGGCGCGAGTGTACCGAAGCAGTTCGTCCACCCGCATCCAACCAGGCATGTCGCGATCCTCTGACAGGAACCCGATCCGGCGGAGCACTGCGACCGGATCCGACGCGGGGTCCAGTCCGAACACCCGCACAGATCCAGACTCCGCCCTCAGAAGTCCCATCACGTGCTTGATAAGCGTGGTTTTCCCAGCGCCATTCGCGCCCACAAGCCCGAAAACTTGACCGCGGTGGACCTTCAAACTCGTGACGTCCACCGCCACTTTGAATCCAAAACGCCGCGACAAATGGCTTATCTCGATCACCGGTTCGTGGTTCAGGGGTTGCTGGTTCATAACAAACCTATTCCTTTGATTGAAGGGCTCGGTGACGTTCCCGGACCAAATCCAAGAGCTCGTTCAACTCGACTCCTAAGTGACGGGCTTCAGCCACCAGCGCATCCGTCCTCTGGGAAAGAATTTTGGCCTTTTCGAGGCGTCCCAGGGGTGAGCCGTTACCGGAAACATACGTTCCGGAACCATGCCGCTTGGACACCACTCCCGCGTGCTCCAGCTCCGCGTAAGCTCGGGCGATGGTGTTGGGATTCACAACGAGCTGCTCCGCCAAAACCCGTATCGGAGGCAGTTCATCTCCCGGCTCAAGCCGGCCCGACCCCACTAAATACTTCACCTGATTAACAATCTGCCGAAAGATTGGAACTCCATCCCTTGGTGAAATATGAAGCTGCATGGAATGTGTATTAATGAACTAATACACTATTGAGACCCTGTCAAGCCTCATCTCCTCGCTTTTCCGTGACGGTCCCTTAACTGGAATAGTGACCACGACGAATCCTTCGTGGTCACTATTCCAGATCGTCCCGAACAATTCGGGAACGGCTATCCCAAACAAAACCCCAAACCTGGCAGCCCCACCACCCGCCTATTTGCCGCGCCGAGGAACTTTCATAGAAAGGATGCTCGCGCCATGGGTCACCAACCCGCTGCCCCCGGTGATCACCCTCCTGACCGGCAGCCCCGTTTCAGGATCCGACTTCAGAGCCTCGTCGCTCATCTTCTGCTGCACCTCGAACCTCCGCGGGGCCTCTCCCTTTTTCGTTGGAATCGTTTCGTAAATGTATGTCGCCATAAACTCATTGTCCCGGGTCTCACCTGGCCCAGTGGATTAGCCGCAGAACTCGAAGCACGCCAACCACCGCGAACTCAGGAATCTCTTGCGACAAAACTATATCCCCGATACAACTCAGCGCAAGGCTGTTGCGGAAAACCAGCCTCGTTCGATTCAAAACCGCACATGCGCACGCCCCGATCGGATTCCCTGCCTGAAGCAGGCGCCAAGCTTCGCGAATTCATTCGTGATTCCATGACCGCTTCAGCACTTCCAACATCCACGCCCTGCCTCGATCCGGAGCTCGTCTCGTTTTTCGACAGCTTCGCGCTGGATTTATTCCGCCTCCAGTTTGAGGCAAATCCTGTGTATAGAAGTTTCTGCGAGGCACGGCGGTCAGTCCCCAGCCAAATCGGGCATTGGTCTCAAATCCCGTTCCTCCCCGTGGTGGCTTTCAAGGAATCGATCTGCACGGCACTTCCCGAAAGCGACCGACTCCGCGAGTTTCGGTCGAGCGGAACCACGACCCAGGCTCGCAGCCGCCATTTCCATAGTGGATTATCCCTCGAAAGCTACGAATGCTCGCTCCTGCCTTGGTTCAACAGGCATCTCATGCCTGACTTGGCGCCCTGGCGGGGGCGCCTTTTCGGCGGACCCCTCGAGCCCCCGGATTTTCTCTTTCTCACTCCTCCCCCTGCCCGCTGCCCCAACTCTTCGCTGGCCCATATGTTCGAAGTGGTTCGAAGAGAGCACGCCCCAGCCTCGAATCCGTTCCACGGAACGTTCACTCGAGACGGGGCATGGTCGCTGAACACAGCCGCCATTGAATCCGTGTTGCGGCAGGCCGTGGATTTCGCCCGGCCGCTTTGCGTTCTTGGGACGGCCTTCTCTTTCGTCGAGCTTTCGGATCACTTGGTGCAGTCAGGCAAAACAGTGGTCTTGCCGTCCGGATCCAGGGCGCTTGAGACAGGCGGCTACAAAGGCCGCTCGCGATCGCTGTCCAAGACGGCGCTTCACTCCCTGATCAACCACGCATTGGGCATCCGGCTTGACCACATCGTCTCTGAATACGGTATGAGTGAATTGAGTTCCCAAGCCTACGACCATCCCATCCCGACCACGGCGATGGAAGACAGTAATTCCCCGGAGATCGTGAAGCCACCGCCGCGCACCTTTCACTTCCCTCCTTGGACCCGGATCCGAATCGTGTCTCCGGAAAACGAGAGGGAGATGCCGCCGGGTGAAGTGGGCGTCCTCCAAGTTCTCGATATGGCCAATATTTTTTCGGTTTGCGCCCTCCAAACCGAGGATCTCGCCGCCTCGCTTGGGCATGGATTTGAACTGCACGGGCGCGCCTCCAGTTCAGAACCACGCGGTTGTTCTTTGAATCAAACGTAAACACCGCAATGAACCTGCCGAACTACTTCTTCGCAGATCTGCCTGCCGAAGCCTCCCTGTCCCCCATGATGATCCTGGACGCCTGCCACGCGCTCCGCCGAAACCGGGACCGTTTTTTGAGCGAGCGATCCACTGCCCAAATGGTGCGGCTCGTGGCACGATTAGCCGAGAATTGGCTCGAACCCGACTTTCCTTTTCGAAAGCACCTTCTCGCGGAGTCCCCCAATGGGACCGGGTTTTCGAGGGAAACAATGGCTTCCGGTTTGGATGCCTTGTTCAAATCCATCACCATTGAATCCCTGACGGGCTTGATCCGGCAGGAACTCGGGGACGATGCCGCCATGGATGAATTTCGCGGTGGCGAAACGCCGGGGAAACGCGCCATCGCCTTGGGGCCAGGCCTGATGGTGCATGTGACCGCCGGCAATATTCCGACTCCGGGGATTGTATCCCTTGTCCATGGGTTGCTTTTGAAATCCGCCCAGTTTGTGAAGTGCTCCTCGGAGCATCCCCTGGCCTTGCGGCTCTTCGCTCATTCGCTTTACGACGCGGATCCCAAACTGGGCGCGTGCCTGGAATTAGCCGCTTGGAAAGGTGGCGGCCACCCCTGCGAATCGCCATTGTTTGGGGAAGCCGACGTCGTGACCGCCACGGGAAACGACGAAACCGTGGAGTCCATCCGCCGTGTGGTGCCGTCGAGAACCAGATTCGTAAGCCACGGCCACAAGGTAAGTTTCGCATATCTGACCAAGGATGCCCTGTCCGGCTACAAGACCCGGCGATGGACCGAGGGCGCCGCCGCTGACGTCGCGGCATGGGATCAGCAGGGATGCCTCTCGCCCCATGTTTTCTACGTGCAAGGAGGGGGTGAAACGAGCGCTGAACAATTTGCCGAAATGCTCGCCGGCCAGCTCACAAAGCTTGAGCAACTCCAGCCCCGCGCGCCCCTGACGATCCAGGAATCCGCCGCGATCGCCACACGCCGCTCCTTTTATGAAGTGCGAGCCTCTCATTCGGGGGATACCAAGCATTGGCGCAGCCATGAATCGACCGCGTGGACAGTGGTCTATGAGAACGATCCTCAATTTCAGTTCTCCTGCTTGAATCGATTCGTTTATGTGAAGCCCGTAGCCGATCTCCATGACCTCTTGAAGCACGCCGAACTGGTGCGGGACAAAGTCTCCGCTGTGGGGATCGCCGCTTTGGACGACGAGGCCCGACCCTTGACGCGTGAACTTGCCCGATGGGGAGTGTCGCGAGTCTGCCGTGTGGGCGCCATGCAATCACCCCCGCTGACGTGGAGACGCGACGGAAGGCCCGTTTTCGCCGACCTCCTGTGGTGGTGCGATTGGGAATCCGCATCGTAACGACACCCGCTCTCATCCTCCATTGACATGAAAATCGAGCTTCGCAAAAAGTTCCAATTCGAGGCGGCGCACCTCTTGCCGCATCTGCCCGTCACCCATAAATGCCGCCGTCTCCACGGACACAGTTTCGCTTGTGAAATCACCGTCGCCGGCGACTGCGATGAGGCACTCGGCTGGCTCATGGACTACGCCGAAATCTCGGCCCATTTTAAACCGCTCTGGGATCAGTTGGATCACCGCTATCTGAATGAGATCCACGGATTGGAAAATCCCACCAGCGAGCGCATCGCGGTTTGGATCTGGCAGCGGCTTAAACCCTCTCTGCCCCTCCTTACGGAGGTCCGCGTCGCCGAGACCTGCACGGCGGAATGCGTGTATCGCGGAGAGTGAGGCCGGTCAGGATGGCCTCTCAACTTCCCATGAAATTTCAGTGCATCCGCAGGTTGACGGTGAATGTGGCTGGCAGCCCGGAGCGCGGTTGTGTGCGAAGCACCAGCCGCAGCAGGTTTGGCGTGATAGCGAGCCTGAGATGCTGCTGCGACTGGCTTTCAGCACAGTCGCGCTCCACCGACAACTCGCGGATGCACCATGAAATTTCCGCTCACGTCAAAGAAGTTGTGCGAATCGGGGTGATGCGGTAAACTGCTTTCATGCTGAAGATGCTTTCCAAGGGATTGCCCTGCGACTCATGGATCATCCCCAAAACTCGGGCGGGTTAACATTCGCCTGGGGTTTCGGCAAAACTAAAAAGTCACCACACAAACAAGCTCAATGAAAAAACTCCTGTCACTCGTCCTTACATCACTGATGGCCGCCGCCGCTTATGCGGGCGAATTCCCAGACATCAGCATCACCGAACTCAAAGCTGCCATCGAAAAGAAAAGCGTCGTCGTCATCGATGTAAATGGCGCCGAATCCTTCCAGAAAGGCCACATCCCGGGCGCTCTCGAATTTGGGTCCGCCCAAAAGAAACTCGCCAAGGTCCTGCCCGAGGACAAAAAGACTTTGGTTGTGGCTTACTGTGGCGGACCGAAATGCAACGCCTACACCGCCGCCGCCAAGGCCGCGAAGAAGCTCGGCTACACCAATGTGAAACACCTCTCCGCTGGTATTTCAGGCTGGATGCAGGCCGGTGAGAAAACCGAAAAAGCGGCCAACTAGGCTCGAGTCATTTCTCCATCAGCCCCTTCAAAGAGGCGTTTGAGGCGATTGCTTCAAGCGCCTTTTTTTTAGTATTTTTTATGTCGACCCCTGGCGGCATGGACCCCATCTTCCAGGTATTCCACGGAAAAGCACGGCGCCCTTTGCTCTGTCGCGTCCCGGTCGGTCCACGGCTGCGCATTTTTAGGGACTTCGACGCGCTGACAGATTATGATGGGCTCCAACACCTGAACTGGTCTAACTATGAAACAATTGCTTTCTTTATTCACAAGCACCCTCTTGTGCGCTCTCTCCAGTGCTCACGCGGCCGAGGAGGGATTCGTGCCGCTCTTCAAGAGCAACAGTCTCGAAGGCTGGGTGAACGCGAACTGCGCTCCCGAGACATGGAGCATCAAGGATGGAGTCGTCTTTTGCACCGGGAAACCCACGGGCGCGATTCGCACAGCGCGGCAATATGAAAACTTCATCGTCGAAATAGAATGGCGCCATCTCAGTTCCGGCGGCAATTCCGGGATCTTCCTTTGGGGCACTGCCATCGCCGCGCCTGGAGTCCCGTTCCTCCGTGGAATCGAAGTGCAAGTTTTGGATCATGGATTCAATGCCAAAGGCAAAAACGAATGGTACACCACCCATGGCGACGTCTTCCCGATTCATGGCGCCACCATGTCCCCTTTCGGCCGCCACAACGGCCAGAGAAGCTTCCCTTCGGAAGAACGCAGCAAAGGATCGCCTGAGTGGAATCATTACCGCATCCACTGCAACAACGGAGTCCTGAGGTTGAGCGTGAATGGCAAAGAAGTGTCCGGGGGAGAAAAATGCGTCTATCGAAAAGGTTATCTCGCGCTCGAATCCGAAGGCGCCCCCATCGAATTCCGCAACGCGCGGATCAAAGAACTCCCTTCCACCGGCGCACCGGAATCCGAATCCGCGCCCTTTGACATCGGCTTTAGGACGGCTTTCACAGGCTTGGATTTAAGAGGCTGGAAGACAAACGAAGCCACCGCGGCGCGATGGCAGGTGCGCGGGGAGCGTCTGCTGCTCAAGGAAGGAACCCCCGCCCCCGGCGCCACGTTGTGGATCGACAAACCCTTCCTTGACTCCGAATTTATCGTCGACTGCCGCCCAGCAAAACCGCGGGAGGGTGAACCTCCGCTCGTTCCGGCGGTGCTCATCAAAACGAGCCGAGGCAGCTCACATGAACTCAAATTGGCGGGCGCCACAGCGGAAAAGTACACACGCTTTGTGATCTCCATTCAAAACCGGGAGATCCAAGTCAAGCTGGATGACAAACCAGTGGGCCGGGCTCAGCTGCCCGAAGATCCCGCCGCCCCAAGAACATTTGGGCTCGCAGACACTGGGGGCTCCGTGGAGTTCATGAATGTGTATTTCCGCGAGTTGAAGTGACTCAGCGGTGACAACTCAGCTAAAAATGGCTTCACCGGGCTGGAACGTATCCAGCCCGGTGAAGATGCACCAAAAGCTCGAACCGGTTGACCCAAGCCCGGCGAGGAGATCTCGCCGGCTATCGGTCATGAGCCCGAAGCCCGATTAATTAGATCTGACCCTGTAGAATTTCGCGGAGGCGGACGGTGTCACTTTCAAAGGACTCGCGCCTGACTCGTTGTTCCAAGTTCCAGTAACGGAACCCGCGCTTTGAAGGGTGCCTCCCCCGTAGGTGATGGTCAAATCATTGCCGCTCCTCGCCAGCGACAACGTCGGCGGCGCCTTCACCCCAATCGCGTAATCAAGCGTGCTGAAAAGCAGCGCTTTTCCTTCCTCGGTCAAGTACCTGATTTCAGGATTCCAGTTCGCCACCAGACTCGCCACTTGCCCGAGGTAGAAGCCGATGCGCTTGTTCGGCACGACGCTGCCATCCACGAGTTTGTCGCCTTTTTCATAAACAAAGAGCGTCGGAAATGTTCCGTCCGGCTCCACGCTGGCGATGATATCGGCATCCGCCGAAGGTTTGCCGTAGTTGAGGCTGTAGGGCGTGGTGAAAACCTTCACTTTGCCACTCATCCCTTTGGCGATCGGATGAGCGGCGCTTCGGATATGAAGGGAATCGCGGCCGTTCTTGATGTTTTCCGGCTGGCTGTCTTCGGTCCTCCCCGTGTTGCCAAAAAATGAAAACTCATTGGAGAAGTCTTCCGGATGGCTCACCCATTCCGCGTTGTCCCACATGAAGGCTTCAAAAGAGATAACAGGGACATTCGAATCTCTCAGCATAAACTTCGAAACCGCCGGATCACCCACAGGCTCAAGCACGGTGCCTGAGCCGATCGTTTCAGAAATCAGCACAACGTCGTTGGCGGCGGCGGCCGCACGCATGTCATCTCCAGCTCCCCCAGACTGGTAAACGGTGACTGTGTAGCCCTTCGCCTGAAGAAGGGCGATCAGAGCCGCGTCGGCGTTCCCCGGGGACGCCCCGTTGGACGTCACAAAAAGAACCTTGCCCGAAGAGCGCATGTTTTCGTCGAAGCCGAAAATGATCTCGCCCGTGCCCGCATGGGAGAGCCTTCCCGCGCTGTCGATCGTCAGAGGATAGTTGTCGGTGTCGGCCCGCCAAATTTGGGCGGCACGATCATCCGGCGTGAGACCATCCAAGTAATCCTTGTTCACGCCCTTGAAACGCTGGCGGTTAGCCCAGAAATACTGCAGCTCCAAGTCCTGGGTTCGAGATTTGTCACCGTTAAGTCCCTGGCCCTTTTTGTCGTCGTCGTCCATGCCGATGTTGAAGCCCATGACGTAACCGTTTTTCAGCTTATTCTTTGCGGTCGCATCCTCGAACACGCGTTTCTTGAAGCGCACTTCCATCTGCCATCCCCCCGTGGCGGACTTGCCTGAGCCAAAGATGTCTCCAGTGTCCGCGTAGGTCCAGGGAACGGCGCTCGCCCAGGTCATGCCAGCCTTGGCCTTTGCCGTGTCATCCCACCCGGAAAACCGCCCTTGAAAATTCACATAGCAATGCCCCCCCACCGCGTCGTTTGAGCTGTCGGTGTTGTTGTCGAATCTATCAAGCAGCGCGTCGACCACGATTTCAATCGAGTCATCTTTCCAAAACGCTCCATTGGGATCGTCGCTGTTCACGATATCATCCTTCGCGTTCACTCCGACATAAAAGTAGTCATCGTCGTGAGCCAGCCAGTAGGTAAAGCTGGAATCAGCCGCGTTATCCCAAGACCGATCCTCCGGCCAGTCTAACAACCAGGCGTTCACTCCCGGGGTCACCGTCACTCCCGTGAAGCCGCCATATTCGGCTGCTGAAACCGCGCCGTCCTGCTTGACGGAGCCATTGGCGACCTTTGGCACCATGAGGGTCGTTTTAGCTAATTCGGACCACGGCCCGGCCACGGTCGAATCAAATGTGGAAACGTCGAATGCCTGGCCAAAACCGGTGTCCGGTGCGAGGGCCAGGGTGAGCCCGAGTGAAAGATAGAATTGCTTCTTCATAACATTGATTACTGCTGGATATTGCCGCTTTTTAGGACAAATCAAATCCATCGGCAAGCACAAATCTGCCCGAAAGGAACTGAAAATCATGCGTGCTTCGTACCAACCCTCCCAATCCATCCCAAAGGCTCCGAGCATGGGCCAGTTCGGGCTCCCATGGGAACACCCGCTCCTCCGCAAGATTCATCCCTTTTTCCGCATCCGCTCGAGCGCTGTTCGCATTGAAGAAAAGGCAATTTGGTTCAGGTCGACGCTTGCCGGCAAAACCCACTCGAAAGCGTCGACGTCATCTAAGGCTTTGGCCTGATGATCGAGATTGGTCTTCGCAAAGAAGTATAAATCCAGCACCTGATAGGTCACTCCACGATAGGCATACTCGTTCGGAAACGAACCGAAATACTCGAGCCGATCCAGCTCCAGGTTGACTTCCTCCCTCACTTCCCGGCGCAAGCCTTCTTCGGCCGATTCGCCAGGGTCAATGAACCCCCCGGGCATGGCCAGTTTGCCGCGGCCAGGATCCTTCGATCGGCGAATGAACAACGCGGCGCCGTCTTCGCGCAAAATCAGCGCGGCTGCGGCGATCGCCGGATTGAAGTAATACAGAAATGAGCAACGCTCGCAATAAAACGGCGCCTTGGGTAAGACTTCCGGCGCCGGGAGGCCGCACCGGGGACAATGCTGGAAAAAGGTTCGGGGATGCATGTTGGATTCAACCCCTGACTTTGTCTGCCAACGACCTGCTTTGGAACCTAAAAAATCGAGTCCGCCGAGCAAAACAGTTTGAGTTCCGACCGCCGGTCGTTGAAGCTCCCCCCCGAAATGGCTGTGCGATTAACAATCCTTGGAAGCGGTTCAGCCGGCAATTGCGCTTACCTCGAAACCGAATCCACGCGGATCCTCGTCGACGCCGGATTCAGCGGGAAACAGATTCGCGAACGCCTCGCTGGCATCGCGCGCTCTCCCGAAACCTTGCATGGCATTCTCATCACCCACGAGCACTCCGACCACATCAACGGCCTGACTGGGCTGGCCTCCAAGCTCCGAATCCCCATTTATTGCAACCGGCTCACAAAAGAAGCCATCGAGTACACACTCAAATCGACTTTCGAATTCCGCGTGTTCGAGACTGGTTCGAGATTCGAAATTGGCGATCTGGAAGTGGACGCGTTCTCGATACCCCACGACGCCCAAGACCCGGTCGGATTCATGGTGCGCACGCCGTCGGGTCAGTTCGGTTTTCTCACCGATCTGGGACACGCCACCAAGCTGGCCCTCGAACGTGTGCGAAACGCCAACGTGCTCCTCTTGGAGTCGAATCACGACGTCAAAATGCTCCAGGAAGACACCAGACGCCCCTGGAGCACCAAGCAGCGGATCCTCGGACGCCATGGCCACTTGTCGAATGAGGCGGCGGCGGACGTCGTCGATGAGATCCTTTCGGACAATTTGAAGCATCTGTTCCTTGGCCACTTGAGCCGCGACTGCAACCGCCCCGAACTCGCTCACAAGGCCGTTTCCGACCGCCTCAACCGGCTCGGAGCAGCTCATATTCGAGTAGAATTGACCTCCCAATTTCAGGCAAACCACACCTTAAGCGTCGGGTGATGCGACGGGCGCTCAGCCGATTCAAAGGCGTTGTTGGAGGTTTGCCTTTTTTGTGGCGCCGCTTATGATGATTCCCATGAACAGCACGGGCAATCCACCTTCCCAACGGTCTCCCAAGGCTTCCAACACTTCCGCGCAGCCAGATCTGCTTGGCCCCAGCCAAAGATTCGGCTTAATAATCCTGACGCTGGTTGCTGCCATGGGCGGGGCGATGACCATTCCCGCGCAAACCAAGGCCAAGCCACAGAGCGCGGATCAAGAAGCCGTGCCCGACGCGGATGGCGGCGTGCCTCGGGAATCGACCCAGCGTTTCGAGGACCTGCCGAGCATCGTCGACTTCAACAAAAAGGAAGCCGCCAAGGGAGATCCCAAAGCACAGGCCGATCTGGGCGTGATGTATCTGTTCGGGAACGGCGTCCCGATTGACACCGGGGAGGCGATGAAGTGGTTCAAAAGTTCCTCCGATAAAAATCATCCCGCGGGCTTATACTGGATGGGTTATGTCCATGACAATGGACGCGGCGTTCCCAAGGATCTCAACCAAGCGCGGCAATGGTATGCCAAGGGGGCCGAGGCTGGAAGCATCGGGGCTCAATACCGATTAGGAGCTTTGTTCTTCAAAGGCGAAGGGGTCGCGAAGGACTTGAAAGAGGCTTTTAAGTGGTTTCAAAAAGCAGCCGAACAGGGGAACGGGTTGAGCTGCTACCAACTGGCCTCGATGTTTCGCACGGGTAATGGAGTCGAAAAGAATCCCGCCGAGGCGTTCAATTACGCCCTCAAAGCCGCGGAAAATGGGGACTTGAAGGCCCATTACTGGGTCTGGCGCGCTTACGAGCGCGGCGAAGGCACCCCCAAGGACCCCGGGAAGGCCGAAGAGTGGTTGAGAAAGTCCGAGGCGAACGATTTTATCAGCTACCAAGTTGGCCAAATCCATTACCTGGGAGAGGAGGTTCCCCAGAACTACTCGGAGGCTCTCAACTGGTTTAAGAAAGGAGCCGAGAACGGTTTCTTCGTCGCCCAGTACAAATTAGGAACCATGTATTACAAGGGGCAAGGAGTCCCCGTGAACTTCGAGGAGGCGGCAAACTGGTTTAGAAAGTCCGGGGAACAGGGAGATCGCAATGCCCAGACTTATCTGGGCCTCTGCTACTTCAAAGGCAACGGCGTCAAAAAGGATTACGTGGAGTCCTACAAATGGGCCAGCCTCGCGGACGCGCAAGGGGATCGGCAGGCTCAAACTCTGCTGAATGCTCTGGCCAAGGTCATGACGAACCAGCAGGTCGTCGATGCCAAAAAGCAACTCGCGGACATGGCGGCCGCGGCCGCCGCAGCCAAGAAAGAGTTGGAAGAAGGGACAGCCAAGTAACCCCCTCGGTCCATCCTCGAGAACGTCACGCTTCCACGGCTTCCGTGATGACTTCTCCAGCGTTGATGGTAGGCCGTTCTCCGCGGCCATTGTGCGGGTAAGTCAGCCGTTCGTGATCCAGCCCCATGAGATGCAGAATCGTGGCGTGCAGATCGTGAACATGCACAGGTCGATCCACGGCGCGCAACCCAATCTCGTCCGTGGAGCCCACCACCGTGCCCGGCTTCGCCCCTCCTCCAGCCATCCAAGTCGTGAATCCCCAAGGATTATGGTCCCGGCCAAGCCCTTTTTCATTGAATGGCGTGCGCCCGAACTCGCCCCCCCAAATCACCAGGGTCGACTCCAGCAACCCGCGCGCCTTGAGATCGGCGAGCAATCCCGCGATGGGTTTGTCCGAAGACAGACACAACTTTGAGTGATTTGCTTCGAGATCGTTGTGGGCATCCCATCCGCTGCCGCTGCCGGAATAGCACTGCACAAAGCGCACGCCCCTCTCCACCAATCGCCGGGCTCTAAGGCAAATCTGGCCAAATTTCTCCGTCGCCGGGTTGTCCAATCCATAAAGGGCTTTGGTCGCCTCCGTTTCGCGGCCGATATCCACTGCCTCGGGAGCCGCGGCTTGCATCCGGTAAGCGAGTTCATAGGAATCCAGCCGGGCGGCAAGCTCGGAATCCTCGGGCCGGCGCGCACCCAAACGGCCGTTGAGAGTTCTCAAAAAATCAAGCTTGCCTCGCTGCCTGGCATCATCAACACCCATCGGGGCCGCCAAGTGAAAGATGGGCACATTGCCCTGCCTCAGTTGAGTGCCTTGAAAGACGGTGGGCAAGAAGCCGGCGCTCCAGTTCTTCGGGCCGCCCAACACTTCGGCCGCATCGGTCATCACGACAAAAGTAGGCAGATTCTCGTTGGAGGTCCCCAAACCATAGGTGGCCCAGGCGCCCAAGGACGGCCGCCCAGCAAGGATGTCTCCCGTGTTCATCTGGCATACGGATCCCACGTGGTTGAGTCCATCGGCACGGCACGAGCGAATGATGGTCAAATCGTCCGCATTCCGCGCGATATGGGGGTACCAGTCGGATATCCAATGCCCGCTTTGACCGTGCCGCGAAAAACGGCGCTTGCTCGGCATCAGCGTGTTCGAAGCCGTCCCCATCGCCGTGATGACCTTGCCAAAGGATGCCGGCATGGGCGTGCCGCTCAATCGTTCCAATTCCGGCTTCGGATCGAACAAATCCAAGTGGCTCGGCCCCCCTTCCATGAAAAGCCAGATGACGGAATGCGCTTTTGCGGATAAATGAGGATCTCGACGCTGCAGAGGCTGCAAGGGATCGAAAACGTGGCCTGCCGCCTCCGCCTCCAACGTGTCGCGGCGGAGGATATAATCCAGCGCCAGGGCTCCAAAACCAGAGCCCACCCGCGCCAGAAACTCGCGGCGCGCGCTCGGGGCCAGTTTCGTGAACGCACTCATGCGAGCCTTAGAATCGGTAGACAAATTCGTTCGAGTTCATCAGGGCGTGGCACAAATCGGTAAGGGCCGTTCTCCTGGCAACCGCCTCTGGTGAGACGCCCCTTTCGGGATCGGCGATCGCCGCCGCTTCGATCACGCGCGCTTGCGAGTGCATGAAGGCCTCCGCGATCTTCTGCTCCTCGCCAGTGGGAGGCCGCCCAAAGGCCCACATGTAAGCTCGCTCGATCTGATCTCCCAAAGCGGAACTGCTCTCCCGGTGGATTTTTTCCGCGAACGATCCGGCCCACCCATGCGTGAGCTCGCTGTTGAGCAGCGTGAGGGCCTGCACCGGGCTCGTCGTCTGGTTTCGGCGCGCGCAGGGCTCGTGCGTGTCCGGCATGTCGAATGTCTCGAACATCGGGTAACGGGTGTTGCGGCGCACAAACACATAGATGCTCCGCCTGTCGCGATCGGAGGCGTCCGGGCTCAATTTCCAGCCACCGCGGCTCTCCATCCCGGCAGGCAACGCGGGAAACACGCTCGGGCCGCCCATCTTCGAGTTCAGCCTCCCCGACACAAAGAGCATGTTGTCCCGTATGACCTCGCCCTCGAGCCTCTGCCGGGAGTACCTCCAGAGATACCGGTTTTCCGGATCTGTTCGGAACGCGTCAGGCCGGTGCTCCGAGCTTTGCCGATAGGCTCGCGACGTCACCAACAAACGATGCATGGCTTTCAAACTCCACTTTTCGGCGATGAATTTGTTCGCCAGCCAGTCCAGCAGCGCCGGGTGGCTCGGCGATTCCCCTTTCACTCCGAAATCACTCGGAGTAGCAACCAAGCCTCGGCCAAAATGATGATGCCACAACCGATTCACCATCACTCGCGAGGTCAGCGGGTTGGACGGATCAATCAAGAGTTTGGCGAGCGCCGTCCTGCGGCCAGTCGTGCTCCGGCTGGCCTTCGAGGGCGCTTCCGGCGTTCGACGCCCGATCACACTCAGAAAACCTGGGGTGACCTCCGACTCCGGGCTGTCCCAATTTCCCCGCTTCAACAAATGGGTCGCGGGGGCTGTGCCGCTGAGATCACGAATGCCCGTGGCCACAGGAAGGGGACCCGGATGCAGCGCGGCGTATTTTTCAAGCTCCTGGCTCAATGCCTCCCAGCGCTTTTTTTGGTCACCTTTCAGTTTCGCCGCCGCCGCTTTGGAAGGCGCCAAGTACTGGTGCGAGGAAGGATCTATGTAGAGCTTGGCCTTGGCCACCATCTGGCACTCGAAAGGCGTGCGCTCGGACTCCGGCTTCCGCAACGCCACTTGAATCTCCTCTGGATATTTGTCGACGTAATCACTCAGGATTTCAGCACGCTTCGGCGCTTCAAGAGCCTCCATCTCCGCCCGTAAAAACCGGGTCGCTCCCTCCCACTTCCTCAAGCGCTCGTCGTAGCGCGATTTAGCCTCCCCGAAAAGCAGGGGGATGTGGTCGTCCGCCGCCGTGTTCGCAAAGAACGCCTGGAGCCTGAAGTAATCCGCCTGGGGAATGGGATCGAACTTGTGGTCGTGGCAGCGCGCGCACGCAAAGGTCAACCCCGAGAAAACCGATCCCACAGTGTCCGTGATGTCGTTGAGGATTTCCTGGCGGCGCTGCATCAAATTGCGCGCGTTGCTTTCGTCGGGATAATGCCTGTTGAAACCCGTGGCAATCAATGCCTCGGCGTCCTCCGGCCAAATCTCGTCACCCGCGAGTTGCTCGAGGATGAATCGGTCGTAACCCTTGTCTGCGTTCAGGGAGCGCACCACATAATCCCGGTAGCGCCACGCGTTGGGTCGGGTTTCGTCGGCCTTGAAGCCTTCGCTTTCGGCATAGCGCGCCAGATCGAGCCAATGCCTCGCCCATCTCTCGCCATATCGAGGGGAGGCGAGCAGATGGTCCACCACCTTCTCAAAGGCATCCCCGGATTCGTCCGCAAGGAATTCCGCGACTTCCTGAGGGGTCGGCGACATCCCCACGATATCCAAATACACGCGGCGCAAGAGAGTGGCTTTGTCCGCTTCCGGCGAATAACCCAGGCCGCGGGCCTCCAGTTCGCTCAGGACAAAAGCATCCACTGGATGCCGCCCCAAGCTGGGGTTCTTGAGGGAATCCGCCGGGGGCGGGGCCCGCCGCACGGGATGAAACGCCCAATGCAGCCGATCTTTGGTTCCGACGGCTTCAGCCGCTCGGGCATCTGGCACAACCGCCAGCAACCCCAGGGAAAAGGCCGCGACCGTCGCCCAAAATGGTTGTGGCCTGCAATACATTATGATTCAGGATAGTTCGGCAATTTGTATCGGAATGGCGACCCCCTGTAAAGTGGCAAGAAAGTTCGACATTCAAGCCAATGCCAGCTACCCAAGCACCGTGTTCAAGCTCGTTTCACCACACACGCCCAGCGGCGATCAACCCGCGGCCATCGAGAAGCTGCTCGCCG
>SYMW01000229.1 GCA_005805305.1 Verrucomicrobiales bacterium | reverse complement strand
GGCGTCCGGCAAGTCCTCCGCCGTCGCCGACGAGCGCACGGCTACATCGGCAGGCTCCTGCGAGTGTCCGCGCAAACGGGCGTAAGCCTTCAGGATGCCCTCTCGCAGATCCTCTGGGAGTTCCGCGCCGAGAATTGCGTGACGCGCCTGGCTGCCCCGCTGGCGCAGGTTTCGCAGGTCGCCCGTGTCGAGAGTCGCGAGGATGTCACGTATCCGCGTGTCCAACCCGGCTTCTCTCAGAAAATGCCGGTAGGCCTCGGCCGTGACGGCAAACCCGTTCGGCACCTTCACCCCTCGCGGTTTGAGCGCTCGATACATTTCTCCAAGCGAAGCGTTCTTCCCTCCAACCAGAGGGATATCCTCCAACCGGGTGTCAGCGAACCATTTGATGAATTTGGATGTTCGGTTCTTCATTAGAAACTCGGGCTAAGGGTCCGTGCAAAAATAACTTCCGGTTTTGGCGGGAGCGCGGCTTGGCTAGATGCGAGGCGCGAGGAGGGCGCATCCCCTTCATGGGGCTGTAACCGACGAGCAACGACGCAGATGGCCAAGCCCCGCCCCGCCCCGCCGGGCTGATGCCCAATGAATCGCCGGCGTTGTGGCTCATTCCTCGCAAATCTAAGGATATGCTCGTCATTCGCGCCTAGCCGGCGACTCATTGCGCCGCCAGCAAAACAGGAAGTTATGTTTGCACGGACCCTAAGGTGTGGCATCAGGCGTTTCCATCGATTCCCGATAGCGGCCAAATCGAGCCTGATGGTTGCAGTGGGCGCGGTGAAGCAAGGCTCTTTGCATCGCGAGGCCATTTTCTTGTTCCCCCCCCCAGGCTTTCAAAGCTGGGGACTGCAGGGCGCGGCCGAATGAAAAACTCAACTCCCAGGGCGCCCCGCCCAATTGGTTCATCGCATTCAAGTTTTTAGTTGCGTCCCCGTCACTGAGGCCGCCTGAAAGAAACACGATGCCGGGGACGGCCGCGGGCACGAACCGCTTCAGGCAGCGCAGCGTGACCTCGGCCACTTCACGAGGACTAGCTTGGGCCTCGCACTTGTTGCCGGACACCACCATGTTGGGTTTCAGCAACATTCCCTCGAAGTGAACTCGATGCGCCGCCAAAGAGGCAAACACTTTGCCAAGCGCCGCGCCGGTGACCTCTTCGCAACACTCGATCGTGTGACCGCCGTCCATCAACACTTCAGGCTCCACGATGGGGACCAGTCCAGCCTCCTGGCTCAGGGCCGCAAACCGCGCCAGCGCGTGCGCGTTCGCCTCCAGGCAAAAGGGAGTGGGAATCCCTCGATCAATGCTGATCACGGCCCGCCACTTGCTGAATTGGGCGCCGAGGGCCGCGTAGTCGGCGAGGCGTCCTCGCAGTCCATCAAGTCCCTCCGTCACTTTCTCCCCGGCGTGCATCGCCAGAGGTTTGGCGCCGCTGTCCACCTTGATTCCGGGCACGATGCCCTGCCTGAGAAGCAACTCCGCTATCGGCATCCCGTCAGACGCGCGCTGGCGAAGGGTCTCATCAAAAAGAATCACCCCGCTGATATGCCGTCCAAGATCCGGCGCACTGAAAAGAAGCTGCCGGTAAGCCAGCCGGTTTTCTTCCGTCGAGGGGACTTGTATGCTCTTGAACCGTTTCTCAATGGTTGGGGAACTTTCGTCCGCCGCGAGGATCCCCTTGCCCGGGGAGACGAGCGCATGGGCGATGTCAGCGAGTTGCTTCATGGATTCATGGAGTGTTGAATGAATGGAATTGGGAGGAGCCCGTATCTTCCGGAGACCACCATGGAGGACTCGCCTCTTTTCCAGGATTATCAAGTTCAAAATGTGCGCTCATGGTGACGTGCTGATCAGACCGTTTGGGATGAACGCATTCGCGGCAGATCTTGGCATTTGTTCCTCCGTAATTGCCATCGGCCGTCAAACAGCGCCAGACAGAGGGCGGGAGCCGCCGCAGGGCGGTGGTTTAGGAAGTTGCCAAACTCGCGGTGCGGCGGCGCCGATTCATCTTCACCGACACTCTGATATTCAGGGCAAAGGAAGCCTTGACTCGTCCCCTTGAAAACCTGTGGAACCTGGGAACCAACCCGGAATCTCACGCGCCCTTGAGCGGCCCGTGGACTTGCGAGGCCACACGAAGCCGGAGTCCGTTCAACCGGATGAAGCCCGTGGCATCGTCCTGATTGTAAGCTTTGGTGGGATCCGCCTCCATGGTGGCGATGTGGGGGTTATACAGCGAGACTGCGGATTTCCGGCCTGCGGCAAGAATGTTGCCCTTGTAGAGTTTGACGCGGACCGTGCCTGTCACGTCTTTTTGGCTTTGAGCAACGAGAGCCTGCAGCGCAAACCGCTCCGGTGCGAACCAAAATCCATAATACACGAGCTCCGCGTATTTGGGGATGAGCGAATCTCGAAGATGCATGACCTCCCGGTCCATGGTCATGCTTTCCATCTGCCGGTGCGCGAAATGGAGGATCGCCCCGCCCGGAGTCTCGTAGACCCCGCGCGACTTCATGCCCACAAACCGGTTTTCAACCATATCCACACGCCCCACGCCGTGTTTCCCGCCGAGCCTGTTCAAGAGCCGCATGACGCCAAGCGGGCTAAGTTTCTTCCCGTTCACCCCGACACAGTTGCCTGACTCGAACTCGAGCGTCACGTACTCCGACTTGTCGGGCGCATCCTCGGGGTCCACGCTCAAGGTGAACATATCCTTGTTCTTCGGTCCGAACGCATCGAACCAAGGATCCTCAAGAATACCGGCTTCGTAGGAAATGTGCAGGAGGTTGCGATCCATGGAATAGGGTTTCTTCGCGCTGGCCTGCACTGGAATCTTCTTGTCGGCACAATACTGGATCATTTCAGCGCGGCCAGGAAACTGGGCACGAAATGAAGCATCGCGCCAGGGAGCGATGATTTGCAGATCCGGCGCTAAGGACGCGGTGGTTAATTCAAACCTAACCTGATCATTTCCTTTGCCGGTGGCGCCATGCGCGATCGCATCGGCACCCTCCGCTCGGGCTATCTCGACCATCCTTTTCGCAATCAGGGGTCGGGCGATGCTTGTTCCCAAATAGTATTGGCCTTCATAATCTGCGCCAGCCTGAATCATCGGGAAGATAAAGTCCCGGGCGAACTCCTCTTGGAGATCGTCGATATAAGTCTTGGACGCCCCGGTTCTCTTCGCTTTGGCTTCGAGGCCTTTCAATTCTTCTTCCTGGCCTATGTTGGCGCAAAAAGCGATGACCTCGGCCTCGTATTTCTCACGAATCCAAGCGAGCAACACCGACGTGTCCAATCCACCTGAGTAGGCTAAAACGATCTTCATAAAAATGAGGGCGTATTTATGTCAATGCCGCGACACGAATAAAGCTAATTCTGCTCCGCTCGGCCCTCTGGATAGTTCGCGCGAGCCGCGGGCGGGAGTTGCTTTCAAGCGAGTTCCGAGTCAAACACGTGGCAAAAGAGCGCGTCGCGCAACTTCGGCTCGAACCAGGTGCTCTTCGGAGGCATGATCCCTCCCGCGTCCGCGATTTCCATCAAATCCTCAATGCCCGTCGGGAACATCGAAAAAGCGCAGACGTCCAAACCGGCATTGACCCGCTGCTCAAGCTCATTGACGCCCCGAATCCCCCCCACAAATGCGATCCTTCGGCTCGTGCGCGGATCTTCGATGCCGAGCAGCGGACCCAGGATGTGGTTTTGCAGCAAAGCCACGTCCAGCCGGTCCACCGGATCTCCGCCATTGGTCAGTTCGTTCTTGAACGACAAAACTCTCCATCCTCCAGCCATGTAAAGCCCCACCTCGTGCTTCCTCCTGACCACACCGTTTTCCGCGGGTGCCACGGTCGCGACTCGTCCCAAGGCCGCCAGGAATTCCGAGGCGGTGCGCCCATTAAGATCCCGAACAACCCTGTTGTAAGGCAGGATCTGCATCTGGCGATGTGGAAAAATCACGGATAGAAAGTAATTCGAAAGGCCTTTTCCTTGCCTCGCGTCGGCGACACGCGCCGCGGCGGCGCTGCGGTGGTGCCCGTCAGCGATGTACATGCAAGGAATCCTGGCAAAGGCCTGGACAAGCCACGCGACATCCTCGGGAGCCGCCACGGACCATGCGCTGTGACGGATGCCGTCCGGACTGACGAAATCCGTATCCGGCGCCCCTTCCAGGCGACGATCCACCCAAGAATTGACGTCCGGTTGATCGCGGTAAGTGAGAAATACAGGACCTGTCTGGGCGTTCAACGCCTCGATGTGCCGCACGCGATCGTCCTCCTTGTCGGGACGCGTCAACTCATGACGCTTCACCAGGCCCTGAAGGTATTCCTCGCAACTGGCGAGGGCCACCAATCCCACTTGGTAGTGGTTTCCCATGACCTGGCGATAGAGATAAAGCGACGGCTTGGAATCCCTCAACAGGGATCCTTGTCGAATCAATGAAGCGAAGTTTTCCGCGCCCCGGGCGTAAACCTCAGGGCTATAAGGATCAACAGAAGAGTCGAGCTCCAGCTCCGGTTTGCTCACCCGCAGAAAGCTGAGCGGATTCCCTTCCGCCACGAGGCGTGCTTCCTCGGTCGACATGACGTCGTAAGGCAGTTCACAGATTCGAGGGGCCAGTTCAGGCCGGGGTCTGAGGGCGGCAAAGGGTCTAATTGTGGGCATAATCAATAATCAAAATGCAGGGCAGATTAAGAGAACCGGCCTCTGATCGCACAAGGAAAAAGAGGCATGATGCCTCAGAACGAAAGGACAACCCTAGCCGGCGGGGGGCGGTTGCTGGGACCCGTTGCTTCCTCGCGCAAGAGCTTCCCCGGACCAACGAAGCAACCAAAACCTCAAAAAATTTCTTGCAAACGGGGCTCCTCGGCCTCTAATTGTCGGTATTGCCGATGTGGGCATGTAAAGCCCACTGCCATCGACTGTGCATGAATAAGTTTCAACTGATGGGGGTGTTTTGAGTCGCCCTTTTTTCCCGCGTCCACAGGCATCACCAGGTTCCTTTGCCAGAGTCAACGGCAAGATTCGAGCCCGCGAAATTCGAGTGATTGGCTTCGAAGGCCAGCCACTCGGCATCCTCTCGCTTGCCGACGCCATCTCCATTGCCCGGGCCAAAGGTGTCGACCTCGTCGAAGTCGCTCCGAACGCGACTCCGCCCGTTTGCCGAATAGTGGATTTCGGCAAGTATCGTTACGAGCAATCTAAAAAAGGCAAGGAGTCCAAAAAGCACCAGCACGCCAACAAGGTGAAGGAGCTCCAGCTGAGTCCCAAGATCGACGTCAATGATTTCGGAGTCAAAGTTTCCCACGCCATCGACTTTCTCTGCGAGGATATGAAGGTAAAAACTTCCCTCCGCTTCCGTGGCCGAGAGATGGCTCACCAGGAGTTTGGCTTTAAAGTCGTCAATAAATTCATCGAGGAAGTGGCTCCTTATGGCCACCCAGACTCGCCTCCCAAGTTGGTTGGACGCGGCATCATCGTGATGTTGAGCCCGCTCCCTCGGAACAAACGAGCCAAGCATCCGCGAGCGGATGAAATGGCTGCCGAGGCCAAGAGTGGAAAAGTGGTCCCCCGCCCTCACATGGAAGACCATCCTGCCGACCATGGGCACGATGACATCCATGATGAATCATCGCATGACAGCGAATCGATGGATGACGATCACCAAACCGGCGGCTCCACTTCCGGTTCAGGAAAACCGGCTGCCGGAAACCGCTCTAAGCGCCCTGGCACAGACGCCGATGACGCCTCGCAGAGCGAACCCAACGCCTGAAGGATTCCAGCCGATTTTCGCCTCATCGCGCCTGTTCCCCTAAACGTTTTCTGCCAACGATTGGGAACGAGTCTCGCGCGGCGGGGCTCCTGGATAGGCTAGATTAAGCCTCGTCGTTCCAGAAGCGCCGCGCTCAGCGCGTCCATCATCAGGTCCGCCAAGGCCTGGGTCGCCTGATCGAGGTCTTGCTGGGCGGCCTGCAATTTTTCGAGGGGCCCGATGCCCCCCCCTTCAGCCTCTTCACCGAGGGCGGCGTCGACCGCGGCTATGGCTCGTTCGATCCGCTCCACAGTCACCAAGTCCAGCTCGACGCCAAATTCCACCAATCCTTTTTGAGTGGCCTCCCGCGTCTCCAAAGCCTTCAGTTTGGCTTCGATCCATCGACGCGACCGCAAATCCTCGAACGCATGGTCCACAGACTCTTCCACCATCCTTTGGACGGCATGGTCGTCCACGTCCACGGCCGACCGTAGATCCACTCTCTTTTCCAATCCTGTCTTGGTATCCCTGGCTAACACGTGGAGGATCCCGCTGGCATCGATTTCGAATTGAATGCCCACGCGGGCAGTTCCTCGAGGTCCCTTCTGAAACTCAAGCTCGAAGCTTCCCAAACTCCAGTTGTCTTGGACACGCTCCCGTTCGCCCTGAAACACCTGGATGAGCATGCTCGATTGCTGATCCACGGCGTTTGTGAACATTTCGCCTGCCTTGACCGGTATGGTTGTGTTTCGGGGCACAAGCACGTTCATCAATCCGCCAAACGTTTCGATGCCAAGCGACAGTGGTGTGACATCGAGCAGCAGCAGGTCCTTGAACCCGCCAGAAAGTATTTCCGCCTGAATCGCCGCGCCGAGGGCCACGGCTTCGTCCGGGTTTTGTGAGGTGTTCAGGAGGGGGCCCGTGGATCGATGGAAGCCCGTTCCCAACCTCACCGAACCGCGCTCCTCATCAAACTCCGCGCACCCGAACAAATCGGATACGAACCGCCGGACCAAGGGCATCCGGGTCTGGCCTCCCACCAAAATGACTTGCTGCAAATCCTCCCTGGCCAGCTTGGCATCCGACAAAGCGCGCAGACAGTGTTCCCTGGTTCGAGAGATCAATGGCAGGCACAAGGCTTCCACCTCCGTCCTGAGGACCACACGGCTGAAACTAAATTGCGGCGTCAAAAACGGGAGCAAGACTTCGGTCTCGGTCATCGTGGACAACTTGATTTTCGCGGACTCGGCGGCGTCGAGGACCCGCGCCGCAAGCAATGGATCGATCATCACGTCCGGTCCTCCTGCACGCAGGATTTCCTCCACGAGAAAACCCCTGATCGCGGCGTCCAGGTCGTCCCCTCCGAGGCGCGTGTTTCCATGGGTCGACAAGACCTGAAAGACTCCATCGTGCAGTTCCAGGATGGACAGGTCGAACGTGCCTCCGCCCAGGTCATAAACCGCGATTCTGGAGTGCTCCGTCATGCGGTTGAGGCCATAGGCGAGCGCGGCGGCCGTGGGTTCGTTCAAGACACGTTCCACGATTAACCCCGCGAGCTCCCCCGCCTCTTTCGTAGCTTGGCGCTGCGCGTCATTGAAGTAGGCGGGCACCGTGATTACGGCTCTTTCCACCGAATGTCCAAGGGTTCGCTCCGCCTCTGACTTAAGCTTCTTAAGGACTTCCGCGGACACTTCCGCGGGTCTGAACCGCCGCCCGGAGCATTCGATTTCCGCCCAACCGTTCGCGCCTGGAATAATTGTAAAGGGAAGACCCGTCTCTTCCTCCCCAAGTTCCGCGTGGCGTCGACCGATGAACCGTTTCACGGAAAACAGCGTGTGGAGCGGATCGACGGCTCGCAAACGCCGCGCCGAGTCACCCACCAGTACTGCTCCCTCGGCAGAAAAATGCACAACGGATGGCGTGAGGCGATGCCCTGAAGAGTCCGCCATGACGTAGGGGATGCCGCTCTCCACCGTTGCGACGAGCGAGTTCGTGGTCCCCAAATCGATCCCGATGATCTTCCCCTGCCCTCCGCTTGGGCTGCGAGGCTCCGGATCGTGCGAGTGGTTTGGTGCTTCCTGCATGCGCTTTCGCGGGGTGAACCCGCCTTTTTGGACTGCATCGGCTTCCCCGTGGAAGCCAGGTCAAAGGCGCATTGTCGATCGAACCGCGGCTCGAAGCCACACTAAAAACGATAACCCAAGGACGCGACGAAGGCTTGATTGGAGAATTGAAACGTGCCGGTTGCGGGGGAACCGTTGTTGATCGGACGCTCTGGCCCTTTCATGATCTGATACGCGGTTGCCCAGCTCCAACGCGCGCCTCGCCGGCCAAATCCTAAGCTCCCCACGTGAAAATCCGTGTCCGGCGCCAGCGGTGTGAAATCCGCTTCGGGAGTGGAAGCTTCGGTGAAGAAATACCCGCCGCTCACGAACCAGCCTCCGGTCAAAAACCGGGTGATGCCGGCCTCATAAATGTAACTCGAGATCCAATTGAACCTCACTGGAATGTTCCCAGACGCTTTTGCCAGCGTGGCGTGCTCCACTCGATCCCAATCCGTCCAATCCACGTTCGCCTCGAAATTCCAGTTCGGATCAGGCCTGTAAGAAACGCCAACAGTCACAAACTGGGGAAAAGGCATTCGAAAAGAGGAAGATTCTTTGTCCGCGTAGGGCGAAGCAAGAGAGGTTCCACCCGCTCCGCTCTCTTGACGAGAAGTGGAAATATGGGAGCATCAGTGTCGGCAATCGCCCGAGGCGGATCCAACGGCGATCCGGCTGAAGGCTCGATATCAATCTATGGGAAACGAAGATGACAAAGGCGCCACCGCGCACACACCGCACCCGATCGAACACTCGGATTTTATCCGTGATATCGTTGCCGCGGACCTGCTCGCCGGCAAACACCAAGGCCGCGTTGTCACTCGGTTCCCTCCCGAACCCAATGGCTATCTCCACATCGGGCACGCCAAGTCCATCTGCCTTAATTTTGGGATCGCCCGCGAGAATTCGGGCGGGATCTGCCACCTCCGGTTCGACGACACGAACCCCACCCGCGAAGACGTGGAGTACGTCAATTCAATCCAAGAAGATGTCCGATGGCTTGGCTTCGACTGGGCTGATAAAATGTTTTATGCGTCGGACTATTTCGAAAAACTGTATGAGTACGCGCTGCACTTGATTCGGCATGGCAAAGCTTACGTGTGCGATTTGTCCCCGGAGGAAATGATCGCGCACCGTGGCGCGCCAGCGGTTCCTGGCCGTGAAAGCCCCTGCCGCCATCGCCCGGTGGAGGAGAATCTCGACCTCTTCCAACGCATGCGCGCCGGCGAATTCGATGACGGCGCCCGAACTCTGCGGGCGAAAATCGACATGGCCTCCCCCAACCTTCATCTACGCGATCCAGCTCTGTATCGGATCCGCAAGGTGCGGCACCATCGGACCGGCAACGCCTGGTGCCTCTACCCGATGTATGACTATGCCCATGGAGTCTCGGATGC
>SYMW01000228.1 GCA_005805305.1 Verrucomicrobiales bacterium | reverse complement strand
CCCTTGGGGCCCTCATAGCGGATCACCACGACGTCTCCCTTTTTAATCACGCCTTTGAGTATGGCGCGCATCGCGCGTTCTTCGGAGTCAAACACTTTCGCCTTGCCGGTGAAAACAAGCCCTTCCTTTCCGGTGATCTTGGCGACCGCTCCCTCTGGCGCGAGGTTGCCCCGCAAAATCACCAGGTGGCTGTCTTTCTTGATAGGGTTGGACAACGGCAGAATGATCGTCTGTCCGGCGGGGTAGGGGGCCACTTTTTCAAGATTTTGAGCCATGGTCTTGCCGGTGACGGTGAGGCACTCGCCATGCAGAAGCCCGGCGTCGAGAAGTGTTTTCATGAGGGGACGAATCCCCCCAATGGCCACTAATTCAGACATCAGATGCTTTCCGCTCGGCTTGAGATCGGCCAGCACGGGGACTCTCTTTCCAACTCGCGTAAAGTCGTCCAACCCCAGCTTCACACCCGCCGAGTGAGCCATCGCGAGCAGATGCAGCACGGCATTGGTGGATCCGCCCAGGGCGATGACGACGGTGATGGCATTCTCGAACGCCTTTTTGGTCATGATATCCCGGGGTCGAATTCCCGCTTGCAAGAGCGCCGCCACGGCGGCGCCCGCGCGACGGCAGTCGTCCCGCTTCGCCTCGGACATCGCCGCTTGGGCGGAGCTGTTCGGCAGACTCATGCCCAATGCCTCGATGGCAGAGGCCATCGTGTTCGCGGTGTACATGCCTCCGCACGAGCCAGGGCCGGGGATGGCGCAGGATTCAATGGCTTGAAGCTCCTTGTCATCGATCACTTTGTTGGCGTGAGCTCCAACGGCCTCGAAGACGGACACGATGTCCAGTTTGCGGTTGGTTCCGGTCAAACAGCCGGGGAGGATGGTGCCGCCATACACGAACACGGCCGGCCGGTTGAGTCGGGCGATCGCGATCATGCAGGCGGGCATGTTTTTGTCGCAGCCTCCAATCGCCACTATTCCGTCCATGCCCTCGCAGGCGGCGACGGTTTCCACGGAATCGGCGATGACTTCGCGGGAAACGAGGGAGTACTTCATGCCTTCGGTTCCCATGGAAATGCCGTCGGAAATGGTGATTGTGTTAAAGATGATGGATTTGCTCCCCGCCGCGTCCGCGCCTTTGGCCGCCTCGACCGCGAGTTTGTCGATGTGCATGTTGCATGGGGTCACCATGCTCCAGGTGGAGGCGATGCCCACGATGGGTTTCTGGAAATCTTCCGCGGTGAATCCCACCGGGTACAGCATCGCGCGGCTGGGAGCGCGGTCGGGCCCGTCCAGCACGATGCTCGAATACTGGCGCATTGCGGGAGGTGAGTTCTTGGACCTGGTTTTGGCGGGATGATTGGATTTCGTTTTCATGAACGGGCTCCATGTCAGCACGGAACCGAGGTTCTGACAAGCGCCGGGCTTGAGGGGTCGCTGAAAATCTTTTCCAGCCGGCGGTGGTGATCCGGGCCCGCTACGGAAGGCCCGCGGTTCCCGGAGGCGCCGTTAGAGCAGTTCCAGTTGTTCGGGCCCGGGGCGCTTGAAGGCGCGAGTGTTCAGTCGCAAAGGTTCTTGGTTGAGTCCGTGGCGGCGGCAGGAAAGCTCAAATAGCTGGCGAATCTGGCTGGCTTGGAGGCCGCCGCCGCTCATGCGCTGACCGAATGTCGACACGTTCAATTGGCCGCCCCGCATGCCGCGGAGTTGGTTGAGCACTTTTTCCTTCCTGTCCGGCAGGTGTGTCTCCAACCAGTTCTCGAAGAGGCCGGCGACCGAGTGAGGCAGGCGCAGGAGGACGTAACCGGCGTGGCGCGCCCCGGCTTCGGAGGCGGCCTTGAGCAACTCGGGAATCTCGTGGTCATTGACGGCGGGGATCACCGGCGCCGTCATCACACCGACTGGAATGCCGTGTTTTGCGAGACGTTCGATGGCGAGCAGCCGTGACTTGGGAGGGGACGTTCTCGGCTCCAATGATGCGCGCAGGTCGGCGTCGAGGGTCGTCAGGGATATGTAAACCACGACGGCATTCACGGAGGCCAGCGCCGCCAGGAGGTCCAGATCGCGCGTCACCAACTGGTTCTTCGTGACGATGCCCACGGGGTTTTTGAACTCCGCGAGCACCTCGAGGCAGGCTCGAGTCAGTTTCAGCTTTCGCTCAACGGGTTGATAGGGGTCGGTGACTCCGGACATGGCGAGCACCTGGGGCCTCCAACGGGGAGACATCAGTTCCGAGCGCAACAGCTTTGGCGCGTCCAGTTTCACCATGATCTTGGTCTCGAAGTCCAGTCCCGATGAGAATCCGAGGTATTCGTGTGTGGGACGCGCGTAGCAATAGGAGCAACCGTGCTCGCAGCCCCTGTAAACGTTCAGACTGGCATCAAAGCCTATGTCGGGGCTGTCGTTGGTGGCGATGATGGTTCGGGTGGCGTCCTTGAAGAAGCTTGTGCGAGGCTCGATGCCGGTCTCCAACCCGTCGTCTGGATCGGGTTCGAGGCGAACCGCCTCGAACCGGTTGGGAGGATTGCTTCGCGAGCCGCGATGATGGGGCTTCTCGTTTGGGGCCGCCTCGCTCATGAGGCGGAGGAGCCAAGCCATGGGGGAATGGATTCGTCACCCCAGATGGCCTTGATTTCCTGGCGTTTTCTGACGAGCCCCGCTTTGCTGCCATGAACAAGAACTTCCGCCGGCAGGGCGCGAGTGTTGTAGTTGGAGCCCATCACCGAGCCGTAAGCCCCCGCGCTCAGCAGGGCGAGGAGATCCCCTTCGCCGACTTTTTCCAGGGGCCGGTCTTTCGCGAAAAAATCACCTGATTCGCAAATGGGACCCACCACGTCCGAGGAAATCTTTTTCCGACCCGATTTCCTGACGGGAACTATTTCATGATAAGAATCGTAGAAAGCGGGCCGGATGAGGTCGTTCATCGCGGCATCCACACTCACGAAGTTCTTGGCGCCTGTTTTCTTCACAAATTCCACTCGGGTCACGAGGATGCCCGAGTTCCCGGAAATGAACCGGCCCGGTTCCAGGAGAATCTTTAGACCCAAGGGCCGGAGCAGCGGCAGCAATCGGTCCGCGTATGTTTGCGGGGTGAGGATTTGCTTTCCTGGGGTTTTCTTCCACCAAGCGGCCTGACCGCTTTCCAGGGCGGGCTTGTAAACGATGCCGAGGCCTCCGCCGACGCTGAAGAACTGGATGCCATGGTCCGCCTTGAGCTGCTGGACTAGGGGCGTCACTTTGCGCACGGCCGACTCGAAAGGGGCGACATCCGTCAGCTGGGATCCGATGTGCATCTGGACACCTTTCAGCCAGAGGTTCTTCAACTTCCTTGCCCTGGCGTAAACGCCCTCGACTTCCTCGAAAGCGATGCCGAATTTGTTGTCATAAGTGCCGGTGGTGATTTTGGCGTGTGTATGGGCGTCCACGTTGGGGTTCACGCGCACGGCGACAGGGGCTTTCATTCTGAGGCGGCGAGCGACTTTGTCGATCCGCCGCAACTCGGGCTCGCTTTCGGCGTTCAAGGAAAAAATGCCGACCCTCAGCGCCAACTCGATTTCGCCCTCGGTTTTGCCAACGCCCGCGAACACGCACTTGGACGCATCCCCACCCGCCGCGAGAACCCGTTGGAGCTCCCCGCCGCTAACCGTGTCGAAACCGCTCCCCAGGTTGGCCAGGGCTCTGATCACGGCGATGTTGGAGTTGGACTTCATCGCGTAGCAGATGAGGTGATCCAACGGAGCCAGTGCGTGGTCGAGCTTCAGATAATGATCTGAAAGGGTTTTCTGGGAGTAAATGTAGAGGGGAGTGCCGTGCTTGCGAACCAGGGACGCCACGGCCACTTGTTCACATCGGAGTTCACCGTCGGCATAGTGAAATTCATGCATGAGACGTAGTTACTCAAAAACCAAGTCCAACCGCAACCCCTGACACAAGAAGACTTGCACGGGAACCACGACCGGCGCTGACCCTGGGGCATTGTCGGTAATGCCGTTCTGGGGAGGGTTCGAATTGGTTGACACGCGGGGTCTTGCTTACTAGGCTCCACATGTAAATACCGGTCGCATTCCCCGAATTTACTGTTCGGGGATTTTTTTTGTCGGTTGTTATGGCGAACACAATATTGGTTGGCGCCCAGTGGGGCGACGAAGGCAAAGGGAAGATTATCGACTTCCTCACGGACGAGGTGGACATCGTTGTCCGCACCCAGGGTGGAAACAACGCCGGGCACACGGTTTGGATCGAGGATAAAAAGTACGTGCTGCACTTAATTCCCTCTGGAATTCTGCGTGACGACAAACTGTGCGTGATTGGCAACGGAGTGGTGATTGACCCGATCGGACTGGTGAGGGAGATAGAGGAACTGGAGCGCGAGGGCGTCCGGATTAATGGGAATCTGCTCCTCAGCGAAGCGGCCCACGTGGTGTTCCCCTATCATCAACTCCTGGACGCGCAGCGCGAGGTCATCAAGGGCAAGAACAAGATCGGCACCACCAAGCGCGGGATTGGACCAGCCTATGGAGACAAGGCGGCTCGGACAGGGCTGAGGATGATCGACTTGATCCACGCGGACCGTTTTGAGGAGAAGCTCCGCATTCGGCTTCGGGAGAACAATGAGATTCTGAAGGCTCTGGGAGCCAAGCCGTTGTCGTTCAAAAAAGTGCATGACAGCTACCGGGCGGCCGGGGATCGGTTGAAGCCGCTGGTCGTGAACACCGTGATACATTTGCATCAGGCGATGAGGAATGGCGCGGACATCTTGTTTGAAGGCGCGCAAGGGACTTTTCTGGACCTCGACCATGGCACCTATCCCTTTGTGACCTCTTCCAACACGACGGCTGGAGGCGCTTGCACGGGATCAGGGGTGGCACCGAACAGGATGGATCACGTGATCGGTGTCATGAAGCCTTACACCACGCGAGTGGGCGAAGGCCCGTTGCCGACCGAGAATGTCCAAATCGCGGACATGCTTCACGCCATGGGAAGGGAATTTGGGGCGACTACCGGCCGGGCCAGGCGCTGCGGTTGGTTCGACGCCGTTGCCACCCGGCACGCGGCCATTTTGAATGGCATCGACGAACTGGCCGTGACCAATCTCGACGGATTGGATACGTTGGAGACGATACAGGTCTGCTCCGCCTACAAGTGTGACGGAAAGGTGTTGGAATATGTGCCGGTTGATTACGAGACGCTCTCCCGATGCGAGCCCGTCTACACGCCGATGCCTGGATGGCTGACGCCGACTGACAAGATCCGTTCGTGGAAGAAACTCCCAGCGAAAGCTCGCAGCTACTTAAAGTTGATCGCAGAAATGACGGGCGCCAAATTGCGGATCATATCGGTCGGTCCCGCCCGTGATCAGACCATTCTCATCTAGAAACTCGCGGGCGCGGGAGACTGGTAGCGGATGGTTCCTTCGATGTGAGCGCCTCAACCCCACAACTCAGTCCTCAAGCGAAAGCTTCCGTCCCGAGGCATGTCGCCATCATCATGGATGGCAACGGCAGGTGGGCTAAGCAACGACACCTGCCTCGTGTCGAAGGCCACCGAAACGGCGTGGAATCCGTCCGCGTGGTGCTGCGCGCGGCGGGTGAAGTGGGGGTCCAGTACCTGACCCTCTACGCTTTTTCGGTCGAGAATTGGAGCCGGCCCAAGGAGGAAGTCGACACCCTGATGAAGTATCTCGCCCGCTACCTCAAGAACGAGATCCCGGAACTCAATCGTAACAACGTCCGGCTTGAAGCGATCGGGCAGATCTACCGGCTTCCGGAGTTTGTCCAGAAGCAGCTCGAGAAAACCAAAGCCGCCCTGTCCAAGAACAATGGACTCACCCTGGTGCTCGCCCTGAGTTATGGGGGGCGGGCGGAAATCGTCGAGGCCGTGCGGAAGATCGCGGAAAAGTCTCGGAGCGGACTGATCGATCCGGCGGAAGTGAATGAAGAAGTGGTGTCGCAGCACCTCTACACGCGGCAGATTCCGGACCCCGACTTGCTGATCAGAACCAGCGGTGAGATGCGGGTGAGCAATTTTCTGCTCTGGCAAATATCGTACGCGGAATTCTTTGTGACGGAGACGCTGTGGCCCGATTTTCGCAGGCCCCAATTCTTGGAGGCCCTCGAGGAGTACTCGAGGAGGCATCGCCGATTTGGAGTTGTTTGAGCTCGTTTGACTAGCCCATGGACTCCCAAGCGCCCACGCCAAGCCCAGGCCAGCCGCGGGCTTTTTCGAAGGGACAGACATTCCTGAGGCGCACTTTGAGCTCAGTGGTGCTTTGGTCTGTCGTGTTGTGCGCCGTGTTTGCCAAAAACAAGATCGCCGCCGACGGCGCGTTCCTCTTGATCATGCTCGTGCTCGCGGCGGCTGGGTTGATTGAATTTTACGGCATGGTGGCAAGGCGCGGTTTGAGCTGCTTCCGGGGTTGGGGGGTGTTCGGTGGAGTGCTGCTGATCGGGAGCACTTTCTTTTACCTTTCCGGCGTGCTGGGTGTCAGATCGGCTCCCGCAAAGGCGAATGACTGGGAAACGTGCATTTTGATCCTGTTCGTTTTGGGCCTTTGCTTGAAGCAGTTTGTCTCCAAGACCAACACGGCTGGAATCCTCGCCATCTCAACGACCTTGTTCGGGCTGATGTACGTCCCCTGGCTTCTGAATTTCATCCAAAAGATCAACTTCTTTCCGGGAATCGATGGGCGCATGTACGTTTTTTATTTCATCGTGGTCACCAAGTTTAGCGACATCGGCGCCTATTTGGTGGGCTCCATGATCGGAAAGCATAAGATGATCCCGCGCATCAGCCCTGGAAAGACGTGGGAGGGTTTCGGGGGCGCCATCTTGCTGTCCACTCTTGCAAGTATCGCTTTTTCGCTTTTCGCCAAGGAAAAGCTATCGCATATGACGCTGATCCATGCGATGATTCTGGGGCTGATATTGAGTGCAGGAGCGGTCATCGGCGATCTGATCGAGTCTCTCTTCAAGCGCGAGGTTGGCATGAAGGACTCCGGGAGCCTGTTTCCGGGGATTGGCGGAATTCTGGATCTCCTGGACAGCCTCCTATTCAACGCTCCGCTGATGTATCTGTATCTTCGTCACGTGTTGACTGGTTGATGCCGTCCGGATCCTCTGGGTGAGTTTCCCTATCCCCAGACTTTTCCATGCGCCCTCTCCCTCCATCCGCAACAGAGTTCCCAGACCCCTTGCAGGGCTCCCAAGCCAGCCGCCGGAGGGGAGACGGATCTCCTTCTCCTCCCACCGAGAGCGGCGGAGCGCGCGCCAAAACCCTTTCTTCTATCCTCCTTAAAACGGGCCCTCGGGCAGGGTCATTCGGATTGCGAAGACTCGAAGAGGGAGAGCAAATAAGCCCATATTCGATCCGACAACCCCGTGGCGACGAGAACGAGCAACACCCCCACGATGATCAGCGAGATCTTTAAATCGGTTCTTGTGGGGGAGTTCGTTTGCGAGAGGCGAGACAAGAAGCTGCGCTTCTTGCGTTTTTTCCGCCAAACACCGTGCCGGTCCGAATGGGAACCTGAGTGCCCGCTCGAATCGGGATGATTTTCCGCCGTCATTATTGAAGTCAAGAGTGGAGGCAAATCAGCCGCAATCAAGCCTGAATTCAGCTTTGCTCGGAATGGTGGCGTAACTCTAACTCCACTAACTCCAAGGGACAGACAATTGCTCACCGCAACCAGCCCCTCGCCTCATCCGATGGGGAGAGGGATTGTTTTGAGGGAAGCGAACACTCCATTCTTTTTCACAAATTGCCTCAGAAATTCTAAGGCCTGATGCCTCGTGGATCTGGTGAGTGACTCGGAAAAACTTTATCGCCAGAATCTTGCGAAGATTCGCCTTGGGCACCTGCCGTTTTTCAGGATTCGGCAAACCTTGCTGACAATCTGTCGGGGCTCATGGACAACGCAGGGGCCGGATCCTCAAGGCTCGAACAGGGCGTCCGACAGGTCGATTTTGTAGATCATTCCAAGATCGTACCCGATGGCGTAGAGGCCGCCTCGACGGTCTTGTCCGAACGCCACCAGCTTCGCCGGGCTCGTCCCGATTTCTCGAACCACCTGCAACGTCCTGTTGCGCCACGTGATTCCCCACAAGCGTTTCGATTCGAAATCGCCGCAGATATAAACCCCGTGGAACGTCGATGCTGGATCGCCTCGAAAAACGTGGCCGCCGGTCACCGAAGCCCCATGCCGTCGCCGAAACGACACCATAGGTGGCACATAAACCTTCTGGTCCGACCGGTACCGCGTCGAGTAAAGCTCGAAACCTTCGAAGACATTCCAGCCATGATTTTCGCCGGCGCGCACAATCCCCACCTCCTCAAACCGATCCTGCCCAACGTCCGCCACCCATAAGTCGCCCGTCGCGGGATCGAAACTGAAACGCCACGGCTGCCGCAGTCCGTACGCAAAAATTTCCCTGTGCACCCCGGGATCCGGATCGCGGACAAACGGGTTTTCCGGAGGAATCGCGTAGAGTTTGCCGCGGTCGGAGCGATCCACATCGATCCGAAGAAGTTTGCCGGCCATCGACCGCAGGTCCTGGCCATGCCCCAACGGGTCCCCTTGAGGGCCCGCGTCGCCCATTCCTATGTACAGATAGCCGTCGGGTCCGAACGCGATCCCGCCCCCATGATGGACCTCGGTGGACACGGCGATCTGCAGCACCCGTCGGGATGGCATGCCGGAGTCCGCGCGGAAGTCTTCCCGAGCCGAACGTTCCGCGATGATCATCGAGCGTTTGTTCTCCTCCATGAACTCGTGCATCAAGTAGTACTTGCGGTTTTCTCGAAACCGCGGGTGGAATGCCACGCCCAACAAGCCCTCGGTCTCGGTGACAAAAACTTCCTTCCGCACGTTGGCAAACAGCGTTTTCCTGTCTCCTTGAGGGTGTTTCTCCAGCAGCCAGAGAACGGCATTCGTCTGTTCCGCAACGACGAAATGGCCGTTCAAAACTGGATGCTCTTCGAACCACACGGGATGATCAAACCGATGTGCCGGATCGTGGAATGGCCGAAGGGTCACTGGCTTCGCCAATCGCCGGATGACCCCGGGGGTTCCCGCCTCGTTCGCGAGCCGCATCTCGGGTTGCTTCAAGCCCTCCAAGTAAGCAATGAGATCCGTGAACTCCTCCTTGGACAAGCCGGCCTGCAGCCCCGAAGGCATCAACGAGACTGGGCTTGTTCGTTGCTCTTTGATTGTTTCACGGGCCACACGGCGCGTGGCATTGCCCAATCCGGCCAGGACCAGTTCCTTGTCGGATACCTCCTTGAGCACACCTTCAATCTGCTCGCCCGACTTGGTCTCCACAACCGTTGTGCTGTAGCCCATCATGATTGCCGCCGACGGTTCCAAGACTGAACGAATCAAATCTTCACGGGAGTGCTTGTCCCCGACCGCATAGAGATCGGGGCCCGTCCGCCCTCCTTTCCCGTCGACGCCGTGACACTGAATGCAGAGCGTGCGAGGGTCGCTGAACAGGGCTCGTCCACGATCGGGATTCCCCTCATGCCGCAGGGTTTGTTCCCGATACTCCCGCAATGCCCGGTCCTCTGGCGACTTGGAGTCGGCGGCATGGACTCCACAAAACGCCTGCGCCAACAAATGGGCGCCGATCGTGATCGAAAGCAATGGACAAAGTGAACCGGGCCGATGGCGTTGCATGGCCCCGCAGCCTAGGGCATTGATCCCTTGAATCCAATCCCTTTCTCCTTGAGCCAAAACCCGTTTCCGCCGGCATGAGGAGGCTCCTATTGAACGAGCCACCCCCGGTGTGTGGTCTTGATTCGCATCCAAAATTCGGGGGAATGAAGGAACCGCCTGCCCCCGGGATCTCGAAATTCGAAAATCGAAGTTTGCCCTCGGCCATCGGAGGGATACATTGCTTGAAGTTTCCTAGGTGAATTGACCCGAGGACGTAGTCGGTCATCCTCTCGGTGGTGAAAGTTCGCGAGGTCATTGATCGATTGCAGGACGAGGGTTGGAGTCTGGCCCGACAGCGGGGAAGCCACTGACAGTTTACTCATCCCCGTTACCCGGCACGGCGGGTGACGGTTGTAGTCCATCCACATTTGGACCTTCCCAAAGGGACTTTGAACAGTATCTTTAAACAGGCTGGCTGGAAATGAATTCATGCGGTACGCAGTTGTGATTGAGAAAAGTGACACCGGCTACGGAGCTTACGTAGGTGATTTGCCAGGGTGTGTTGCTGCAGGCGAGACGCTGGAGGAGACGAGTCGATTGATCAAAGAGGCCATCGAGTTCCACTTAGAGGGAATGCGGCAGTACGGATTGGCCGCGCCACAGTCAACGTCGGTGGCCGATTAGGTCGAAGTGTGAGTTTTTCGACGAACAATTGAGTCGAGTCGATCCGCTGCCAAGCGTTCCCATTGCAGAGCGTTCAGATGATTGGGGGCGGTTTCCGCATTTGCCACGGTGCGGTTACTGCTGCCGACCCATTTATCGTTGAGAATCAGACCTCAGTAAAAGCACCCCCGCTCATCCGAACGCCACTTCAGATTGGATTCCGCAAACAACCGCAAGGCATCTCCCTGGCTCCACTGGAAACCGTTGGAATTGAAGGCCACTTTATCGGAAGTGTGGGAGACCACTTGCGATTGTTGGGAATTGGACTCTCAGACTGGCGATTCTCGCTGGGTCAGATTCGGTGGTTTACTGAGATCTGAACTTCAGTCAGAGTTAGATGACTTGGGATAAAGCGAATCGCATGCCTGTCGTGCCCGGGAATCGGTTTTGCCTGTGCTGGCCAAAATGTTCGATTGGGCTGATGGTCATGTGAGGAATCGACCCAGCACTTCGCGGTCCTCCCATGTGACTCAATGATCGCCGCCGGCTCGAAGTGAATTGCGGATTCAGAATGTCATATCAGAACGCTAACGTGCATGAAACCACGGCCCACGAATCACATCCCATCCGTTTTCCTGACAAAGTGCGCCAGTTCGTTCCGCTATGCGCAGCCGATTCGTCCATGAGCGACCGTGAACCGCAAACCGAACAACTCACAACAACCATGAAGGCGAGCACCGCACCGCGCAACGTGCGAAGAGCAAACGTCCACACAATATCAATTGTGATCTGGCTGATGACAGCGCCCGTAATTTCGGCCGGAGCGGGGGACCAGTTCCCCGCGCCGGTGGCGAAAAAGATTCCAAAGGTTTTGGAGGAGCATGGGCATCGGCGCGAGGATCCGTACTACTGGATGAAAGAGCGCGAGAACCCGGCCACGATCGAATATCTCAAACGGGAGAACGATTACCTGAATCGCTCGCTGGCGCATACGACGAATCTGCAGGCGACCTTGTTTGACGAAATCGTCGGGCGCATCAAGAAGGACGACGACACGGTGCCGGTGCGGATCAAGGACTATTATTATTACGCGCGCTTTGTCAAAGGCGGCGAGTATGCAATTCACTGCCGCAAGAAAGGGAGCTTGGACGCGCCGGAGGAAATCGTCCTGGATGAGAACGAACTCGCCAAAGGGCACGAGTTCTTTTCTTTCGCGGGGGATGACATCCATCCCGGGCAGAAGCTGGTGGCCTTCGCCGTGGACACGGTGGGCCGCCGGTTCAACACGATTCGTTTCAAGAATCTGGAAACGGGCGAGTTTCTGCGGCACAGCATTTCGAATGTGACGGAGAACTTCGTCTGGGCGGAGGACGGGAAGACCCTGCTTTACACCAAACAAGATCCAAACACCTTGCGCGCGTCCCGGGTCTTTCGCCATACCCTGGGCACGGAGCCGTCAAAAGATGTGCTGGTTTATGAAGAGAAGGACGAGACGTTTGCGTGCGGCGTGAGTCGGAGCAAGTCCCGGAAGTACCTTTTCGTGGTCGCGCATCATTTGCAGAGCACGGAGTATCGGATGCTGGACGCGGAGCAACCAGAGAAGGAGCCCAAGCTCATTCAAGCGCGCGAACCGGACCACATTTACTCGGTGGAACATCGCGGCCAGGACTTCTACTTCCGGACGAACTGGAAGGCGAAGAATCATCGGTTGATGAAGTCGCCAGTGGTGAGTCCCGGGAAGCAAAACTGGCAGGAGGTCATTCCCCATCGGGAGGACGTGCTCCTCGAGGACTTTGCGATCTTTCGGGATCAACTGCTGCTGGAGGAGCGGCGGGAGGGGTTGAACCGATTGCGGGTGCGCAACTGGGACGGAAGCGATGAGCATTACGTGGAGTTCGAGGAACCGGCCTATCTCGCGCGCACGGGCGCAAATCCCGAAATGGAGACGGGTTCCTTGCGCTTCATCTACACCTCGCTCACAACGCCGTTGTCCACGTACGATTACGACATGGCCAAACGCCAGCGCATCTTGCGAAAGCGGGTGGAGGTCCTGGGAGGATTCGATCCCGCGAATTACAAAACCGAGCGGCGATTTGTCCGGGCGCGAGATGGGCAGCGCGTCCCCATCTCCATCGTCTATCGCAAAACAACGCCATTAAACGGCAAGAGCCCGCTCTTGCTCCAGGGCTACGGCTCCTATGGCTATTCCAGCGAAGCGGTGTTCGTGTCCCCCCGGCTGAGCTTGTTGGATCGCGGTTTTGCCTTCGCCATTGCGCACGTGCGCGGCGGCCAGGAAATGGGCCGCGAATGGTACGATTCGGGCCGGCTGTTGAAAAAGAAGAACACGTTCACCGATTTCATTGATTGCGCGGAGCTGCTGGTGAAGGAAGGCTACGCAGACCCGAAGCGGGTTTACGCGATGGGCGGCAGCGCGGGCGGGTTGCTGATGGGT
>SYMW01000227.1 GCA_005805305.1 Verrucomicrobiales bacterium | reverse complement strand
AGACCTAGCAGCCACCATGTAAACAGGGCTGCATCGTTCAACCGCCGTATGCGGAAAACCGCACGTACGGTGGTGTGGGAGGGTGCCGGGGCGCAATCCCCGGCACCCGACCCGATCACCGACAACTCGCGGATGCACCACCTGGCTCTCGTCCGCCAAACGGGGCTTGCACTCATTCTGCACAACCGCAATTCTCTGCCCATGCATCGGATTTCTCGAAACAACGTCCTCATTGCAGGCTGGGGCGCATCCGCCATTGCGGGGTTTTTCCTTTGCGCGGTGGGGCCTGCTGCTGCCGAGGCAAATGCCGGCCTCGCCGGCACGGCGACTCCCGTCGAAAATCTCAACGTTTTGAAGGATTTCAGAGTCGAGACGCTCCAAGCCGTTCCCGGAAGCGAGCAAGGGCCGCGCTTCAGTCCTCAGGGGCGCCGTATTGTGTGGGATCTGTATGGCACGCTCTTTCGTCTCTCGCCGCCCGCCCCGGGCCCAACAGGTCCCTTGGGGATCGAAACCACATAATGTTTCGTTGAGATTGAGTGAACCTCAAAATAACAAGAAAGTATTGAACCATGCATCAGATCAAAATCTTTAAGGGAATCGAAACGGACATCCTCGCGGTGGAGACTCAAATCAACGAGTGGTTGCAGGTCAGCAACGCAAAGGTTCTCAATATTTTCGGGAACATGTCGCCGCAAAGCTGCCCCGCCGATGGCAAAAACACGATGATCGCCAAGGGCGCCTTTGTTCCTTCCGACATCCTGCTCGTGGTCCACTACGAGAAGTAGTTCGCGCCTTGCCAGAGATTCACTGTGGCCCAACAAATACCCACCGAATTCGTGAACGGCACACTAGGGGGATTAACGGTGCGTGCAGAAATAACTTCTGGTTTTGGCGGGAGCGCGGCTTGATTCGGGCGCGGCGGGAAAAGGCCATTCACCTTGTTGCCCCGCTGCTTTCGGTGCATCCGCGCGTTGTCGGGGGAGCGCGACTGTGCTGAAAGCCAGTCGCCGCAGCATCTCAGGCTCGCAGCCACGCCGAACCTGCTGCGGTTGGTGCTTCGCACACAACCGCGATCGGGCTGCCAGCCAAATATACCGACAACTTGTGGATGCACTGTGCTGCTTTCTACAAGCAAGGTGCCTCTTGACGAAATGAGACCCAAACCTTATGGAACAACGCCCGGCGACGGAGCGTCGTTTTTGGGGCGCCAGATTTGCCGGCTGGAACGACCTTTATCATTTTAAGCATTCCTATCTATGAGCTCGGTTGAAAAGCATCAATTTCAGGCGGAGATCCAGCAGTTGCTGGACATCGTCATCCACTCCCTTTACACGGATAAGGAGATCTTCGTGAGGGAGTTGATCTCGAACGCGGCGGACGCGTGCGAGAAACTTCGATTCCTTCAGACCTCCGGACAGCTAACCGGCCAGAGTGACTTGCCTCTAGGCATCACCGTGACCACGGATGACACGGCGCAAACAGTGACGATCGTCGACACGGGCGTCGGCATGACTCACGATGAACTGGTGCAGAACTTGGGCACAATCGCTCATTCGGGTTCGAAGGCTTTCCTGAAGCAGTTGGCGCAAAGGAAGGAAGGAGGCGGAGACACGAAAGCGGACGCCACGTTGATCGGCCAGTTTGGGGTGGGATTCTATTCCGCGTTCATGGTCGCTCGTGAGGTCAAAGTCTGGACGAGATCCTGCCAGCCGGACCAGCCAGGATGGTGTTGGACGTCGGAAGGCAGCGGGAGTTATGAAATCGAGCAAGTCGAGGAGCAACCTCGCGGGACCAAGGTGGTGGTTTATTTGAAGCCCGAGGAGAAGGATTATGCCCAGGCGTTTCGAGTCGAAGGCCTCATCAAGCGGTACTCGAATTTCGTTTCCTTTCCCATTTCCTTGAATGGCGCCGCACTCAACACGGTCAGGGCCATTTGGAGCCGTAACAAGAACGAGATCAAGGAAGAGGAGTACGAGGAGTTTTATCGCTATATCGGGCACGATTCGGAAAAGCCTTTGATGAAGCTCCACTTCACCGCGGACGCTCCTTTGGCGATCCAGGCGCTGCTGTTCGTTCCGCCGCGCAACTTCGAAGAAGTCGGGATGGCTCGCGGGGACATGGAAGTGCATTTGTATTGCAAGCGGGTGCTGATCCAATCCAAGGCGGAGGGGCTGTTTCCCGAATGGCTCCGCTTTTTGAAAGGCGTGGTGGACAGCGAGGATCTTCCCTTGAACATCTCGCGCGAGACGATGCAGGACAGCACGTTGATGCAAAAGCTGAACAAGGTTCTCAGCAGCCGTTTCATCAAATTCCTCGAGGAACAATCGGAAAAGAATCCGGAGACTTACGACAAATTTCACGAGCAATTCTCGCGGTTTCTCAAGGAGGGCATCGTCACCGATTTCACCCATCGCGAGGCGCTGGCCAAGCTGATCCGCTATGAAACCTCCGCCTTGGAAAAAGGCAAAACCACTTCTCTGGCGGATTACGTCAAGCGCATGGGGCCGGATCAAAAGGAGATTTATTTCATCCTCGCGCCCAACCGCGATTCCGCCGAATCCAGTCCCTATTACGAAGGGATGAGAGCTCAGAAGTTGGAAGTGCTGTTTTTCTCGGATCCTTGGGACGAATTCGTCATGGATCATTTGCGCGAATTCGAAGGCAAAGCATTGAAATCCGCCGAAAAGGCCGAGATCAAGATCGATGAGCCCCAGTCGGCATCCGAGGAAAAGCTAGAAGCCGGTGATGCCGAAGAATTGGCGAAGTGGCTGAAGGCGTCTCTCGGAGAAAAGGTCTCCGAGGTGCGGGTGTCGAAGCGGTTGGTGGAAAGTCCCGTGTTGGTCGTGGACAGCGACCGTTTCATGACCTCCAGCATGCGGCGCATCTTGAAGTCGATGAACAAGGAGCCGCAGCAGGCCAAGTATGATTTGGAGATCAATCCGAACCACGTTGTGGTGGCGCGGTTGAACCGGGTGAGGCAGGAGAATCAAGTATTGGCGGGAAAGGTGGCGGAGCAGCTTTTGGACAACGCGCGCGCCGCGGCGGGATTGATGGAAGATCCGCGGAGCATGGTGCAACGAATGAATGAGTTGTTGGCGGATGTGATGGGACCGAAGTCGTAGCGGAAGCGGCTCAGCCGGGACAATACAGGTAAACCTTAACGTGGCAGTCGAACCTCGTGGAGATTTGCAAAAGCCTGGATGAGAAAGCCTTGACGAAGAGCGAGGCATATCGCTTGTCGATCCGGTGAGTGATTCGGAAAGACTTTATCGCCAGGATCTTGAGAAGATTCGCCATAGGCAACTGCCGTTTTATGGTTTAAGGCTAAAAGCAGGGCTGCGCTGCCGCGCGGCTCTGCCGGGTCATGGCTCACGGCTGAGGCTTATTTTTTCTTTTCCGCAGCCGCCTCTCGTTCTTTTTGATCTTCCTCTTGAGATTTGACGATGCGCGGGAGGCGTCTCTCGATTTCGGACAGCAGTTCCTTTGCTTGTTCGGGCGTGCGCGTCACCTTGGGCTTGAGGAACACCATCAACTCGACATCCCGGCTCACTTTGTCCTTCTTTTTGAAGGCCCAGCCTAGGCCGGGGATGCTCCCGAGGACGGGCACTTTGCGCGTCACGTTGGACTGTTCCTTTTGGATAATTCCGCCGAGAACGATCGTTTGGCCGCTTTTCACGTTGAGATCGGTGCGGAAATTCCGCGTGTCGATGATGGCGCCTCCAAACAACGTTTCACCGGAACGAATGCTGGAGGATTCAGCCCGAATCTTCAGGGCGACGTCCTCCGAGTTGTTGATATGCGGGGTGACTTCAAGAATGATGCCGACGTCTTTGTATTGGAACGTGTCGTTTCGTCCCCCCACATCCGTGTTCAGGCTGCCGGAAATGAAGGGAACTTGCGATCCCACGAACAGTTTGCCCAACTCGTTGTCGGCGATGTTGATCTGAGGTTCGGCGAGGACGGTGGAGTCGGTGTTTTTTCTCAAGAATTGAACGAGCACATCCAAATTGATCCGCGTGTCGAGAATCCCGGTTTTCAGAGACTCCGCCAAGGCCGATCCCGCGAACACCTTATTGTAGCTCCCGGTGCCATTGGCTAGCAATGAGCCGTCAAGATCCTCGGCTGAGAACGTCCGCTTGCCGTCGGCCGACCACCGAACACCGAGCTTATCCCTGAAATCACTGGAGACTTCAACGATCTTGGCTTCGATGAGCACTTGCGCCGTGGGGGCGTCCATCTCATTCAAGAGTTTCAGGACTTGGGGGAAAAAGTGCACGTTTGCGGAAACCAGCACGGCGTTGGCCCTCTTGTCGGGCACGACGCGAACCCTTCCCACGAGGTCGCTGACCGGGCGGATCACGTTGCGTCCGTCCCCAGACCTTCCCTGGTTTTCTTGCGGGCCACCGAGCCACGGAAAGTAGGCTTCCTCCTTGGTTTCGCGTTCGAGTTCGAAATCGGTCTGGGAATTGCCAGTGGGCTGTTGATTGCGCCGTTGATCGACCGGAGCCCCGGGAGCGGGGGGCGGGCGCAATGCCGGGGATCCGCCCCGGGCGAACAGGATGTTCAAGTTGTTCGCCACGGCGATGGACTGGGCGAATCTCAAATTCACGCGCAACGTGGTTTCACCCGCTTCCGACGGGGAATCCAACTGCTTCAGGACCTCCTCCAAGGCCGCCATGCTCTCTGTCGAGTTGGCGGTGACGATGATCGAGTTCGAGTAGGGTTCGCTTGTGATGCGAATTTTGCCATAGAGCCTGCCCACGTCCTTGTGCTCCGTCTCCGGCGGGCCATCGAAGTAATCCCAGTACGTGCGCTGCGGCTGCTTTTTCAAGAACAACTCGTTCAGCACGTCCTCGATGTCCACGGCGCTCACGAATTTGAGTTTGAAGATCCTCGGGGCCAGGCTGTCGTCACCGACCGGTTCGTCCAGTTTCGCGACCATCATGGCGATGCCTTCCATGGCGGCGGGAGGTCCTTGAACCACGACCGTGTTGCGGCGGCGGTCGGCCACGATGCTCACTTTCTTCGAGTTTTTGCTATTGGATTCCTGGAAGTAGTAGAAATACCTCGAGGAGCGCGTGTCCTGATCCGCGGTCAAGTCCTTCAGTTGCTTGGCGACGTCCTCGGCGTCGGCGTTCTTGAGGGTGAAGGCTTGCATGGTTTTCTCCTGCGCATCCTCGGTGTCGAGCGTGAGGATGAGTTTTTCGATCATTTTGAAATTGGCTTCGCTCGAGAGAATCATGAGGGAGTTGGAGCGGGTGTTGGCGGTGATCTCGATGGCCTCCTTGACCGATCGACCGCCGATTTTAGCGTAGAGCGGCGCGATTTCCTTTACTAGATCCTCCGCGGTCATGTTCTTTAGTGCAATGACCCGGATGCTTACGTCCGCCGGTTTTTGGGTGTCCAAAAGATCAATGAGGCGCTTGATCTCGGGGAGCCTTGATTTGGGGGTGGCCACGATGAGGCGGTTCGAGGTTTTATCCGGCCAAAGACGGATCTGCATCCCCGAGGTTTGGGATCCGCCTCCTCCCCCTGGAGACGAGGGCGGACCGCCCATGGACATCTCTGGAGGGCCTCCCGGCATGGGTCTCGAGCCGCCCGCGGAGCCTCTGGGCGAGGAGGTCGAGGAAGGGGGCGCGGATTGCGCGTTCAAGATCAAGCCCACCAAGTTGGCGAGTTCATCCGCCTCCAGATATTTCAAAGGGATGATCTCGATGATGGAATCACCCGCGGAAGGGACGTCCAATTCCTTTACGAGTTCTCCGATGAGACGCAAGGAGTCGTTGAAATCGGTCACGATGACTTGATTTGACCGTTCATCCAAATCGATGGTCGCTTTTTCCGTGAGCACGGCTTTGATTTTTTCCCTCAACTCGCCCGCTTGGATATGTTTCAAGGGAAACACCTTGATCAGCCGCTGCCGTCCCTCGGGGATGGTGGTGCTGGTGGATTGAATCAATTCCGGACTCATTTTTGTGTCCTGGCCTTCCGGAACGATGAGGATGGATTTGGAAGACTCGATGGTGGTGAACCCTTCCAAGGTCAGGGCGCGATAGACCAGATTGAGGGCTTCGCGGGTGGCGATAGACTTGGAACTCACGATGGTGATTTGACATTGAACCCGCGGATGCTTGATCACGCTCTTACCAGTCGTTTTGGCGAGCCATTGAACCACCATTTCGATATTCGCCCCTTGGAAGCTCAGCTGAATTTCGTCCGGGCTGGCTGGTGCGCCTGGATCACCCGCCCCTGCCTGTGGGCTTTGGCTGTTCGGGGCCGGCGCGGGGCTCCCCGCCACGGGCGCGGAGTTTGGCTGTTGGGGGCGGGGTTGAGAGCCGGGTTCGGCAGTCACCACGGGCCTCGGTAATTCCGTCCCTCCCGTGACAGCGGGGGTGTTTGCGGCGGCCTTCCTTTCGGGATCGCGGCTGGGTTCTTGGGCGCGCGCGCCATGTTTCATGCCTGCCGCGGCCATCAGCAATCCGGCGAAAAGCAGGGCGGGGCAAAGATTGGAGTTCATAAACGTGTGGGTTGCTGGACTTGTTGTGATTTGTTGGTGTCGGCGGGCATCAATGTCTCGCCACCAATTCCCGAAAAAATGGTGAGCTCCTTCTTTTGTCCCTCGTGCTCGACGAGGATTCTGTTGGGTCCGGTTTGCAGCAGCTTCACGCCGCCCAGTTCACCCCCTTTGCGGATGACACCGGTCTGGCCGTTGGGAGCTCTGAAGAAAACGTCCTCGCCCGCGATGCCGAGCAGGGCCATGGGCATGGGCCTCGGGACCGGGCCGAAGACTTCGGTGTCCTTGACTTGATCCACCCACGCTTGGGCGGACGGTGGAAGGGTGGCTGGCTGGCCTCTCCCCATCGGTCCTCCCATAGCCGGCGGCATGCCCGGCAAGCCCGTCATCGGCTTAGGCTGAGTTGCCGGCATGCCTTTCGAAACGATGACCGGCGCGGATGTCGCCGCCGCCTTCTGGACAACCGCGTTCGTAGCTTTAAGTTCCATTGCAGCCGCGGAAGGTTTTGAGTTGTGAACGGTTGAAGAGGTCGAGTTGGTCCTGGTGGGGGAGTTCGTCCCCGTGTGGGTCTTGCCGGGTCCCTGGGGAAGAGCTTGGGACGAGTTTGAAACGCTTCCTTCGGAGGACGCTTTGAGAGCGACAAAAGTCTGGGGCACTTCCAGGGAGGCGCTTGGGTTCTTCCGCAAGAGGAGCGTGGCGGCTTGAGACAGAAGGATGGCGGCCATCACCCAGCAAACGCCCCGCGCAACCGGCTCGAAGTAGCTATGCATTGGGGGCCTCCTCCTCACGCTTCCAGCGCTCGAAATCAAGAATCACGATTGAGAGATTCAGTTTGGTGGCGCCGGGTTTCGTAGGATCCTGGCTTATTTGAACCGCATCCATGAACAACGGAAAGCCAAGGCTCGGCAGCTTCTGGATCATCCCCAGGATGGCGGGAGCCGGCCCCGACATTTCTAACTGGATGGTGGCGAGTTCGTTCGCTGGGGTTCTTCCCGCCGATTCACGAATGGGGCCCAGGGCAAGTCCGCTGCTGGCCGCCGCGTTTTGGATGGCGGCGCTGGCTTGACCGACCAGAGTGGCCCTCGACAGTTTCGTGGGATCCATCGAGAACAGCTTCCGAAGCTTTTCCACTTTGAGCACGTCGTTCTCATGGGCCACGAGCTCTCCGTGGATTTTCTGAGCCTCTTGCAACACGCCGAGGGATCGGTTTCTCGAGGCTTCCAAAGAAGTTACCAGGCGGAAGCCGCCAAAGAGAACCAGGTAAAGAGACAGTCCAAAGGCGCCCAGCCGCAGGGCGCGCTTGTCACGATTGCTGAGAGGTTGCATGCGAAGAAACGTCAGGGCTTGCTCTGATTGGTTGAAGAAACGGGAGCCAGGACGTTCGTGCCCGTGGCTGGTTTCCCGGCGGGAGCGTTTGACGGCGCCGTTTTCTGAGGATCGCTCCCCTTCGGCGCCGTGGGCGCCAATTGGGCCGTCAACGCGGGGCGGCTCGCTCCTGGCTTCGGCGAGGCGCTGATCCGTAGGGTGGATTTTTGTCGGTCCTGGGAAGGGGACTGCTCTTCGACCACGACCGTGGAAAAGAAGCCCGAGTCGGTTAATTTCGAGCGGAACGCCACCGCTTGGGTTGGCGGAGAGACGGTGGTTCGCACGGAGATTTCGCCCTTGCGGGAAATGGACAGAGATTCAATCCGGGTTCCTTGCGGGGCTGCTTTTGCGACCACGAAAATCGTGTCTTGAACCATCGCCTGATTTTTCGCCAAGTGTTGCAAAAACCCCAGTTCTTTTTCGTAAGCGGGCAGGACGGCGCGATGGATTTTCATCTCAACCAGTTTTTTCTCGACGTGGGTCTTGGCGAGAGCGGGTTGCAGGTAGCGCAGCCCCAGGATGCAGAGGAGCAGCGCGGCGGCGCGAGCGATCCACTTCCACGGGATCGATTGATTCGCCCCAGAGTGGGACTCCACGGCTTTGGTCCTGAAAAGCGGCAGCCGCGCCGTCTCGGATTGGCGGCCGGCGATTTCCAGCCCTCGCGTGACCGCAGAGGCGCCCGTTCCCGACTCGACGCGGAGCGCCTCGCAGCGGGTGGCGTTGCCGAGAGACTGGGCGATTGAAGTGGAGAGGCTTTCCGCGTCCATCTGATCGCTGCTCACATAAAGGGCCTGGCCGAGGCTCGTTTTCGACAGTGCCGCCTTCAAAACGGCGTCCCATTCGGAAGCCGCAACCGCGGCGGGGTTATCCGACGATCCTTCACTGCCGGCCGCGGTGGCCGCGCGACCGCTCTTCGCAATCATCCGGACGGACGCCAGAGCTCCCTGCTCGAAACAGGCGAGCTCGCATTGCGGTTCCGCGACGTGAAGAATGGAGAAGTTCGGAGGCGCCGATTTCGGGAGGAGGAATCTTCTGGCGAACGGAGCGAGTGTGAATGTCGAAGCGATTCGGGCGGCATTCAAGAGCTCCGCGTAGTCTTCCAATGAATCCGACCTGACGGCAAACACGAGCACTTCCTCGGTTCCGTCCTCCGCGCTTTTTCCCGAGGCAGGACAGGGCGCCTCGCTTACCCCCCAAGCCAGCTGATCCGGAGGCAATGGGAATTCACTTTCGATTTGCAGCAACAGCACTTTGTCTATTTCCGCCTCCGAACATTTTGGCAAACGGAGACGCCTCATCGTGACGCCTTGGGCGTCCACAGCGCAGACAGCGGAGAGCGGGCTTCGATCGGACCTGGATCGCACGAACTCCTGGAAAGCATCGATCAAGCGCGTCTTGCAGGCGCTGGTCAATCGAGAGGCGTGGGAACGTTCGAGCGGATGCTCCATTCCGGAGGTTCCATCGAAGACCCGCATCACACTCCTGCCGATGTCGATATGAACAGTCTTGGGTGTCATGCCATGATGGTGGGCTAGAGATCCTCTCTGCAGGAAAGAGTTGTCACGTTTTGGGAGTTGACGCGAACGATGGTTTCGATGCGTTTGCGAGCTCCACTGGAAGGGATGCGCCCTTCGCTCGTGATTCTAAACGTTTCCGACCTCGCGCTGACCCTTGCACTGACTCTTTTGTACACTTCCGGCGTGACTCCCGGGACTTTGAGGAGCGCCGCCGTATTTGGAAAAGAGCCCGCCGACTGCCGATGATTCACGATGGCTTGGGCGATTTCCGGTGTGATGCCCTGGAGGCAGATCAGCACGGACCGGCTTGCGGTGTTGATGTTCACGAGCCCTGGCAGATCCTTATCCGAGGTGGTGGTGAAATCGTCGGCGAGTTCCACGAGCTTGTCGATGCCGATCAGTTTGATGCCGGAAGGCTGGGCCGGGACGTTCTGCTGTGCTTGGGAAACGGGGCTGCGTTGGGGCACGGCTGCAGGTGAAGCACGGCCGGAGGGCGGCGATTGGGAAGTGCCCGTGTTTACACCTGCCGGGTTGGGGGCGCGTTGTGGATTCGCGGGTGTCAGGTCGAGCAAATCAGCCACGCTTTCGAACTTCCTTTGATCGCGCCAAGCGATGATGGCGCGGGCGATCTCTTGGGTGATCCCTTTGACTCCCAAGAGCGCGCGCTCGTCCGCGGACGCCAGATCCACCCGCTCTTGCCCCGAGGCATTCACGTTTTTCACAGAGGAATCGACCGTGATCAATGCTGCCCAACCCATGTCCAGAACCCCATCCCCATTGTCCAACGGCGGCGAGGCCTTTCCGTCATTCTCCTCCGGGTCCAAGACACCGTTCTGATTCGCGTCCTCGCCCCAGAACAACTCACGATCCACCCCGCGCACCCACAACAGTTCACGCGCTGTTTGAAACGGCCCGTTTCTAGGCATGTAGGGAGGGCGAAGCGACGCATAATAATCGGCTTCGGCGCCGCCCGTCGTTGTGGCGTCATCGCCATCGCGAAAATCGAGGATCGCCGCAGCCGTTTCGGGGAGCATGCGGTCCAGCTTCGCCATCTCTTGGGAGGATGCGGTGTTGACATTCAATCGGCTCTCCTCGTCCTCCACGCCGTAGATGGAACCGCCTCCTTCGTCCTGGGCCGCCGGGCGCATCACGCTGAACTGGCCTCTTCCAAGGCGGACATCCTTGAATTCTCGAGGTGCATTGTACAGCGCTACCGAGTGGTTTTGGCCGCTCCGGCTGCGATCGATCAAGTCCTGGTGGAGCAGGGCTTTCGCTTTTTCGACTCCCGCGACAGCCAAGTAATAGGCTTGGATCGAGTCCCCATGGTTTTTCACGACGCGAAGATCAAGGCGGGCGGAGTAGAGGAGCCCGACGACGAGCACCGAGAGGAGCGCCAGGCACCACAGGAGGCCGACCAACACAGAGCCGTCGCGGATCTTCACCCTGGACCTCCCGTTGGTGGCGCGAATTCTGGCTGGCCTGGACCGGCTCCGGGGGCGGAGGGGGCGGGGGAACCGCCTCCTTCGAGGGGGGCTGGCCGGGAAAGCACTCGAGCAAGGCTCATGAAGACTAGCGGAGGCTCGCGCGATGAGTGGGAGGAGCCCGCCTCCGCGGGGATCATCTTATTCGCCGAAGCGTCCATGAGAAGCGTGATGCGCACCGCATCGGGCATCCCCGACAGATTGCTGGGAGTGAGCACTGACGTCTGGCCTCGGCGTTTGCCCATTGGATCTCCCCATTCGTCGAACCATTCGAAACCATCGTAATACTCAAATCGCAGACCCAGCACGCCCCGGGCGATCTCCTCCCGGCGTCCTCCTGAAAGGGGTTCATCATCGGGCGTCGGATCTCTCCTGCGCCAGAGAACGAATATCCCAGTGGAGCGCTCTTTCTCGAGGAAATAGCTGACTTCACAAAAATCCGCTTCGCGCTCTTTCTTTGGGGTGTAGTGATGCGTGGCAAAGTCCAAATTGTCGGCTTCGATATCTCCCAAGCTGCGGTTCATCCCAAGGAAATCGAATTCCTTTGACAACCTGCACGCGTTCCGCAGATCCGCGGTCATCAGCGACAGGGCCACGCGGGCCTGCTGGAGCGCTTCCTGCCGGGCGTCGATGAGTTTTTGGCTTGAAAGAGCCGATCTGAAACAAAGATAGGCGCTCACCAAAACGATTGACATGAGGGCGCCGCTGACGGCCATCTCGACCAGGGTGAATCCCCGCTCCCGGGCGCGCTCTGCGGATCGGCTCTTGATGGCCGAGGCTCGATCGTTCAACGGCGCCTCCTTCTTTTGTTCCGCGGTTCAGAAGAGTCGGGATCTACAGTTGAATTGCTTCCCTGTTGGACGATGGGAGGGTCGAACAAGAGGGTTTGCAGTTCGTAGATCTTGCGGCCCGATCGCGATTGGCTCACTTCGATCAAGACGTCGTAGAGCCCGTCGATGCGCGTCGCTGAAACCGTGCGCCTCCAGCGGAATGCGGGCAGTTGCTCGCCACAATCGCCCTCCTCCGTTTCCTCGACCAAAAATCCGTCGGCGCGCAAAAACTCGATTTGACTGGCGGCGTACAAGGCGGCAACGGTCTGTCGCTCGCATTCCTTGCTTGATGAAAGCGCGGTGGTGACTCCTTGCGTCAGCCCCACGATGCCAATTCCAAGCAGGAGCACGGCGCACATCACTTCGATGAGCGAGAATCCCGCATTGGAATGGGCCGCTTTACTCATGGGGGCGATCCAAAATCCGGACTCGCGACGTGACGGGGTTGAGCCGGATCGCAAGCCCGAAGCCTTGCCGGTCCCGCACGATGATTTCCACCGGGTCCGCGGTGCCGTCCGACTCGAAGGTGATCGCTTCGTTTGCGCCGGATTCACCGCGGTCGAGCGAAGACGCTTCTTGTTCCAGCGTTCCCTCCTTTCCCGCCTCGTCGTCCCCAATCCGAACGACTTGAACGCGGATGCGGGGGTCCAACTCGCCCGTTGATCCGGGAGATCCATCCATGGCCACGAAGCCCATGGCGCGATCTTCCCCGGTGGTTTTTCGTTCGATTGCGAAACGCGAATTTCCCAGGTCCAGGCTCATCCGATGCGTTCTTCCCGTCGTGATGGCCTGGCTGTGGGCCACGTTCATGGCGACCACGATTTTTCGGACGGTCGATCGCAACGAGGCATCCTCCATGGTTCCCCTCATTTCCGGGATCACCATGGCCACCATGATTCCGATCATGAGGACGACCACCATCAACTCGATCAGGGTGAAGCCGCGAGTCAAAGCAGGCCTGCCGGTGTGAAGCTCTCGGCTCATCCTTTCCAATTCACGATATCGGCCCCGTCGCCTTCGCCTCCGTCCGCCTGGTCGCCTCCGCGAGACCACAAGTCAAACCCCGACTTGTGATGCGTTCCCGGACATTTGTATTGGTAGTCAAGCCCCCACGGGTCCTGTCGGAGCAGCTTGATGTAGGGGCCCCGCCATTTTGTGTCGTCGCTCGACGGCGCCTCCACCAATGCCTTTAATCCTTCCTCGGTCGTAGGGTAGCGGTCGTAGTTGATATTAAAACGTTCGATCGCGGACTCGAGTTCGGCAATGGTCGACTTGGCGGTGCTCACCTTGGCGTCGTGTGTCATGCCTTTGAACTGGGGGATGATGGTGGCGGCGAGAACTCCTAAAATGATCACCACGACCATGATTTCGATGAGAGTGAAACCTCGGGTTTGGCGGTTCGCGGCTTGGATCTTCATGGTATGTCGATTGCTGGTGTGTCGTTGGGGAGTTGGAGGCTCATGAGGGTTTCGTCATCGGACGGCTTGGCTCATTCTGAAGATGGGAAGCAGCAGGGCGATCACCATGAACCCAACGAGAGCTCCCACCACCAAGATGAGGGCGGGTGCGAGGAGCGAGATCAGTGTTTTGGTCCGGGTGCGCATGTGGCGTTCCTCGATGTGAGCCACCTTGAGCAGCATTTCATCCAGTCGGCCTGTTTCTTCCCCCACGCTGATCATTTGGACGGCATTCTTGGGAAACATCCCGAGCTTTCGCAGGGGCGCCGCCAGGGAATCCCCGCCCCGGGTCTCTTCCGCGACGCGGCCGATGAGCTGTGCTAAAACCAGGTTGCCGATCGTGTTTTCAACGATTTTCAACGCCGGCAGAAGGGAGACGCCGCTTTTGACGAGGGTGCCGAGAGTTCTGGCAAAGCGGCCGAGCGCGGCGGCTCGAAACACCGCCCCCATGATCGGCAGCTTTAATTTCAAGCCATCCCACCACCGAGCGCCGCGCGGCGTTTTGAGCAAGTGCCTCCATCCGAGCAATCCTCCTCCAGCCAGCAGCAAGAACAAAGGCCAGTAGTGGTTCAGCGCGCCGCTGACTCGAAGCAGGATGAGCGTGGGCAGGGGCAGGGAATGCAACATTTCCTCGAGCATTCCAAAAAGCCGGGGTAGAACCACCGTCATCAGCAGGATCACAGTAAACAGCCCGAAGGCGAGCACAAAAACGGGGTAGGACACGGCCGCCACGACTTCGCCGCGCACCTCGTCTTCGTGTTCCAGCAAGTCCGCCAAATCGGTCATCACGTTCTGGAGCGCGCCTGCTTCCTCCCCCACCTGAACCATGCTGCAGTAAAGTTTGTTGAATAATTGCGGATGCTCCCCCAAGGCGGTGGACAATGAAGCCCCTTTGCGAACGGAATCGCACAGCGCGGCGAGGGTCTGTCTGAGCGCTGGATTTTCCTCCTCCTCAAAAAGCCCGTTCAAGGCTTGCAGGATGGGGATGCCGGCTTCGAGGAGTGACGCCATTTCGCGGGTCAACATCGTCACTTCCTTGCGCTTGATGCGCCGGCCAACTCCAAATCGGCGTGGAAGGCCTTCCCCTTTGGGCAGCAGGGCGGCTCCGGCCGAGGCGGGAAGGGCGAGCGCTCTGGACGGTTCGGACGCGAGGATTTTAGAGGGATCCGCTTCACAAGCTTCGAGCGTGGATGGGAACAGCCCCCGCTGGCTCAGGAGCATCAGCGCGGTTTTGCGGTCCGACGCTTCGATCACTCCGCGCGTCGCATCGCCGCCCGACTCCACGGCTTGGTAACGAAAGGAGCTCATTCCTTGAGATCCGACGATGTGACTCGAAGCACTTCATCCAGCGACGTGAGACCTTCGCGGGCTTTGCGCAGCGCGTCTTCTTGAAGAGTCACCATGTTGCGCTGGGCGATGGCTTTGACCTCGGCGCTGGATCGGCGCTGGACGATGATCTCCCGCAGTTCCGACGAAACCGGCAGCAACTCAAAGATACCGGTCCGGCCCCGGTAGCCCATGCCCCGGCACTCTTCGCAACCCTTTCCGCGATAATAGGGGCCCGCGAGCGATCCCGCGCCGACCCCTGGGAGCTTGTCTTTGATGAGCGAAGAAACGGGCCATTCCGTTCGGCAGTCCACGCACACTTTGCGAAGCAGCCGCTGCGCCAGCACGCCTTCCAGGGACGAGGAGATAAGAAATGGCTCCACCCCCATGTCCACCAGCCTGGTCACTGCTCCCACGGCGTCGTTCGTGTGGAGGGTGCTGAAGACCTGATGACCTGTGAGTGCCGCCCGAATGGCGATCTCGGCGGTTTCCGAGTCCCGAATTTCGCCCACCATCACCACGTCAGGGTCCTGTCGAAGGATCGACCGCAGGCCCGTGGCAAAGGTGAAGCCCCGCGCGGGCCGGACAGGAATTTGGGCGACCCCGGCAAGCTCGTACTCAACGGGGTCCTCGATGGTGAGGATTTTTTTCTCCGGGGTGTATATGCCGCTGAGAATGGAGTAAAGCGTCGTCGTCTTGCCGCTGCCTGTAGGGCCCGTGGTGAGAAACAAGCCATGGGTCTTTTCGACCATTCTAGCGAGCAGGGCGGCGCGGCTGGAGTCCAGGCCCAGTTCGACGGGAGTGAGCAGCTTTGAGTTTTTTTCAAGCAGGCGAAGAACCATGCTTTCGCCGTAGATCGTGGGCATCGTGCCGACTCGGATATCCACGCGGGCGCCGCGGTGATGGATTTGGATGTGCCCGTCTTGAGGCATGAAACGCTCCGCGATATTCATGTCCGCCATGATTTTGACGCGTGAGATCAGAGCCGGGTGAAGCTGGAACGGTGTGGAAGAATTGCATCCAAACGCGCGTCAGGATGCCCTCGGCCGTCGCGCCAAAGGCTCCTGGTGAAGCCCAAAAGGATGGGAGATGTTCTGGCTCGGCACCCAGCGGGCAGCGCCCCCTCAGTCATTCTTT
>SYMW01000226.1 GCA_005805305.1 Verrucomicrobiales bacterium | reverse complement strand
GTGAATTTGGCTGGCAGCCCGGAGCGCGGTTGTGTGCGAAGCACCAGCCGCAGCAGGTTTGGCGTGATAGCGAGCCTGAGATGCTGCTGCGACTGGCTTTCAGCACAGTCGCGCTCCACCGACAACTCGCGGATGCACCAAAAGACGCTCATAAGTGAAACCAACCCGGTAGCAGCCTTTGCCTGAGCTCAACAATGACACCATTAGTGTCGACGTCTTCGGATCCTCCCAGCGGGCCTACGGCAGTCCCCCAAGGAAGAAGGAACACTCGTTTGTTCCAGTAGTTACGGTTTCGCTCAATTCCACTCAACACTGGCGAGTCCACTTCGGATCCTCGTGCCGCGACGCGGCCAACTGTCTCACAGCTTCAAAGAAATCGGGAGGAGGCGGAGTCGTCGAGGCGGTCCGAGCGCCCCATGCCTTTCGGAGAGCTGCTTTGACGTCATCAACGCCGAGTTCGAGGTTCACCAGAAACCGATCGTGAGCACGGCCCCCACGATACGCCGGCTCGATCGGCGGATGTCGGAGCGCTTGTCCCATAAGAAACAAATCCAGCCGCAAAAGGAACGTGCCATGAAACAACAACGAGCGCCTTCGACGGCGTTGCGCGTTTCCCGAGAACTTGCGTCCTCCCCTCGTCAAGTCGGTGTGCCCTTCCACGAGCACTGGCTCTCTTAATAGTGTCTCAAAAAGAGCTCGGTGACGTTCCATGACATAACGGTTAGTTTTTTGAATCGTTGACAACTCACCAGCCTCATCGAATGGCAGCACCAGGGCGTAGTTCAAGCAGCCTGGCCCCTGCAGCACGGTCCCACCACCGCTGCAGCGTCTTAGAATCGGGATCCGAAGCGACTCGCAACCGGCCACATCCACTTCCTCCAACCACTTCTTGCCGTGACCCAAAACCACGAATGACGACGAGGGTTCCCAAAACCGAATGGTGGGCTCTCTTTGGCCCGATTCGATCCCGTCCAGCAACACTTCATCAGCCGCTAGATTCTCAACAGGACCGTCGAATGTGAGGTCGATCCATTCCATGCAAAAAATCAGATATTCAGCTTAACCCCTTAAAACGGCAGTTGAACCTACTGCAGTTTTGCAAAATCTTGGATGAGAAAAGCTAGACGAAGCTGGGGCGTGTCCTTTTTGGATCCGGTGAGTGATTCGGAGAAACTTTATCGCCAGGATCTTGCGAAGATTCGCCAGGGCAACTGCCATTTTAAGGTCTAAGGTTCAACGACACTGCATCCTGAGGAGAACGAGCGCCCGCAAAATGACCCTCAGCAGTGTGCCATCTACGTTCAGCCGAATCGTCACGCCTAAGAGGCCCGTATTTTCTCCGCTTTGGCATCCCACAACATGGTTTTGCGTTGGCGGTAAGACTCGACGGCCATTTTGATGGCGATCATGGTGCTTGTTCCAAGCTCCACATTGCAGCGGAGTGTGGCGGTCCCACGAATGGCGTCGTACCAATTCCCTTTCAAATCACGGCCTTTCTCAACAGCTAGAGTGGTCTCGTCCTTGCCTTCGTTCTTAGCGCGGAACTCTTCCTTAAAATCCCCGTTGAATCTCAGCCTCGGCTCGCCGCCCAAATCCATCGTGCCGTGCTTGCCGTAGAGACGATCCGGAATGCCAGCGTCGTTGGTCAAGGTGCTCACCAGGAAGAGCGACCATTCGCTGGGATAATCAGCGGTCATCAAGAAGGTGTCGGGAATGTCGCGCCCATCTTTCTCCACATACACCCCCCCGCTCGCGTTTACCCTCAACGGATACTCTCCATCCGGCCCCGCAATCGCGATCAGGAGGGGGGCGAGCTTGTGATAGAGCAAGTCCGTCGCCACACCGCCGTTGTAGGGAAAATATTTTCGAAATCTAAAAAAATGCTCGGGGTTCCAAGGGATCTTCGGCGCCAACCCCCACTCGTGGCCAAGCCACATGTCCCAGTTGACGTTGTCCTCACCCGTCTTCCCTGGCCCTGCCGTTGAATCCACTTTTTGATGTTCGTTGAACAAACACAGCCGGGCGTTGCGGTTGTAGGAGCCGTGCGCCCAGGTCACTTTCCCGATGCGCCTCTCGCGAACCGCTTTCCCAGCTTTCCAGTAGCCATCCTCAGCCGTCGCGTTGGGCCCCACTTGGAACACTTTCTTCAAACGCCGTACCGCATCCCGCACCTGGATCGCCTGTTCGGTCGTGTGCGTCATCGGCTTTTCGCAGTACACATGCTTCCCTGATTCCATGGCGTCGATCGATATTTTGGAGTGCCAGTGATCTGGAGTCGCGATGAGAACCGCGTCGATATCCTGGCGCTCAAGAAGCTTCCTGTAGTCCGCGTAGCCTTCGCCCTTGCACAGGCCTTGGGCTCGAGACAACCGCTTTTGATACACGTCCGAAACAGCCACCACCTGGGTGTTTTCGGCCTCGGACCGCTTCACCATATCTGCCAAGTGACCTGTGCCCATGCCGCCGCACCCAATGACCCCGAGTCGGATCCGATCATTCGCCCCCAGGACGCGAGACAATCCAAATCCGGCCGCGGCAACGGCGCCTGCGGCGGAGGCGGTTGATTTCACGAAACCTCGTCTTGAAATAACTTTATTTGTATGCATGAGCCTGCTTTCAACCTCCGCTCACCCAACAAGGGTTTCACGGTTCAAGTTGTTTATCGAACCAATCCGCCAATTTCCGGACCTCCTCCGGAATCGTGAGCCAAGGATGCCCGCCCCCGGCTTTGACCATCAAATCCGCCGAACCTCCGGACTTTTTGATCGCTTCCACTAACTTTTGGGAATGCGAAATCGGCACCACCCTGTCCGCGTCTCCGTGGATCAGCAGAAATGGAACGGATGTCTTCGTGACTCGATGCAATGGAGACGCCTCGCGCGCCTTGGCGAGTATCTCGTCTTCAGATTGGTTGGAGGCGCCTCCCAAGAAAAGCAATGGGCCCAACAAACTCATTTCGGCGCGCTTGCCCTGATCCCAGTCCAAAAAATCTGTGGGAGGAAAAAAGACGCCGACTGCCTTGACTGACGTATCGAACCTTTGCGCGGCGGCTTTCGCGTTTGGGTTGCCAGAGTCCACTGTGAGAGCCGCCAAAGTGGCCAAGTGCGCCCCCGCCGAAGCTCCGGTCATGACGAGTCTGTTGGGATCAATCCCGTATTCCGTCGCATGCTCCTTGATGAATCGCACGGCGGTTTTTACGTTTCGATCCATGTCGAACACCGTGTAACGGCCCTTCGAGCCGGGACGCACGGCGAAAACGGTGTAGCCCCGCGAACAATAGATTGTGAACATCTGCGAGAGCGTGTGATCGCGGATCTTGCCGCGGTCCGAGCTCCATGCGCCACTGACCACATCAATGATGCCAAGCCCGCGCTTTTTCTCCTTGGGCGAGAAAACATCCATCAGGAGCCCGGTGCCGTGGATTTCGCCGTAGATCAGATCTTTGACATGCGTGTAGGGAAGGTCCTCTTGCGCCTCCAACGGCGTCGTTAGCTCCAATGCCAGCAGCAACGAGGCTAGAAGATAGCGGAAAGCTCGATTCACGACGAGCGCCTCAAACGCATTCCTTCAACGGCATCAAACCGTTGTCGACCAAGAATTGAGGCCTCCCGGCGTAATCCAAAACGGTCGTCTTGCTGACGTCGATTCCAAGCGCGTGATAAAGCGTGGCGAAAACCTCGCCGAAATACACCGGCCTCTCCACCGCTTCACCTCCGAGGCGATCCGTCGCGCCGATCACCTGGCCATGCCGCAACCCGCCTCCCGCCAGCATCGCGCAACTCACTCGCGGCCAGTGATCACGCCCGGCATCTTTATTGATTGTCGGTGTGCGCCCAAATTCACCCCACACAACCACACTCACATCCTTGTCCAAGCCCCGCTCGTGCAGGTCCTGGATCAATGCGCTGACCCCCTGGTCGAACAAGGGAAGGTCCTGCCGAAGCGCTCCGAAATTATCTCCGTGGTGATCCCAACGACTAAAAGCCAGTGTGACGCAGCGCGCTCCCGCCTCCACCAAACGGCGCGCCACCAGCATGTGCTCCATGAGTTTTGGACCTCCATCATCCCGATTCTTAGGATCTCCCTTGCCATAGAGATCGCGAACGCGTCGATCTTCTCGCTCGATATCCAAAGCCTCCAGAAGTCGGCTCGACGTGAGAATCCCGAATGCCTGCTCATTGAAGCCGTCGATCCCTTCCATCATCCCCGATGCGTCCACCTCGCGACGCATCTTGTCAAAACTGGCGAGCAATTGTTTGCGGTCCGACAGGCGATCGAGCGTGACCCCTTTGAGGACCATATCTTCCTTGCCTCCTCCTTGGTTCGGCTGGAATGGCGCATGACTGAGCCCCAGAAAGCCGGGGTCCCCGTTCCGAGCCCACCTCATCTCGCCCATCTTTGGCGAAAGCCCCGCGAATGGGGGCACCATTCTGTTTAAAGGACCTTGAAGTTTGGAGACGACGGAACCTAGTGAGGGCCATCCTCCCGGAGGCTGATTCTTGTTCGTCCTTCCCGTGAGACATTGGAACGCGTCGTGATCTCCAAAGGCCCCCACCATCGAACGAATGATGGTGTACTTGTCAGCCAGCTTCGCCAGCCGCGGCATGTGCTCGCAAATCTCAATCCCCGGCACGTTTGTCTTGATCGGTGTGAACTCTCCTCGCACCTCGCGGGGGGCGTCCATCTTCAGGTCGAACATGTCCTGGTGCGACGGCCCGCCCGGCAAAAATATCATGATCACGGCCTTGTGCGATCGCCCCAGTCCGCCCGCGGATTCGGCCCGCAACAACTGGGAGAGATTCAATCCGCCCAGCCCCAAGCCTCCGATCTTTAAAAACTGACGGCGCGAGACACCATCGCAAAAACGCCCTTTGGGTCCTAAGAGGGTCAACATAACCCGAATAATGGCTCAAACCTCCCAGGCAGTCAAAGGCCAAAAATGCGGCCACCCGTTAATCCTTAAGTCGGCAGTTGCCCAAGGGCAATCTCCCCATGAACCGGAGGAGCACGCTCCTCTCCCCGTCCCTCTCCTCCGCTTTGGGGCGGAGGAGAGTTTGCCCGACTTGTCCGCCATAGCCCTTGTGGCGACGGCGGAAGGGCGGGAGATGAGGCACCCGGTTCATGGCCCCAATTCACGTCCATTTTTTGGAGGTCCGGCCTTCCCAAGATCCTGGCGATAAAGTTTTCCCAAATCGCTCACAAGATCCAAAAGGGATATGCCTCCCTCTTCGTCAAGCCTTTCTCATCCAGGCTTCTGCAAATCTCCACGAGGTTCAACTGCCGTTTTAAGGTTAATCGATGGCTCGAACCGATCCCCTTCTGGACTCGGGATGACCTCGCTCAATCCCTGCTCAAGGGTTGGAATACTGATCCCTTGGGCATCGCTTTCCATTTCGCCTCGAGCCGGTCAATCCGCTCTTGGGATGCCGGATGAGTGCTGGCCAAGTTCATCGCGCCATTCATCGCGCTCAGGGCGGCACTCCCTTTCTCCAGCTCCGTCAACAAAGAGAAAAAATCAATCAGTCCACGCGGGTCAATCTTGGCCTTGATCAAATAATCCCAACCCACATCGTCGGCCTCGCGCTCGAAATCCCGGGAATACTTCTTCTGCAGCAAGAATTCGGAACCGGACAGCACGGCGCCGAGCAATCCGCTCTGATCTCCAACGACGGCCTGCAGCAGCAAGGACAAGCCGGCGGACTCGATCAAGTTCCGGATTCCATGCCGTTGCGTCACGTGGGCGATTTCGTGAGCCAACACCCCTGCGACTTCCTCGGGCCGACGAGCGGCATTTAACAGGCCCAAGTTGACCACCACATGGCCTCCGGGCAGCGCAAAAGCGTTGATGTTCGTGTCTTTGCTCACGTGGAACTGGAATGAGAACCGCATCTCAGGTATTCCTTTCAAGAGTGGAGTCGTGATTCGACGGAGTTTCGCCAGCGCCTCGGGATCGCTCACGATCTCTCCCTTGGCGCGCACCTGCCCAAAGACCTGTTCCCCTAGCTGGCGCTCCCATTCCACAGGCACTTTCTCCGCCACGGCCCGCGCGAGCCGGGCGCGATTCATCATCAGGAGGATGATGGGAATGACGCAGAGCAAGCAGACCGCGGCGGCGGCGATCCAGATCTTGTTGCCTCCTCCCTGTTTTTTCGCGACCCCTCGAGCCTTCGCCTTCAATGCCGGATACGCGTCCAAGGACGGATCCTTCAGGAATTCCAAATCCGTGACGTGCACGGACCAGCCGGGACGGTCGGAATGAGTCACGACAGCCTGGCTCAGATCCCATCCGCCCATTTCCAAACTCAAACCCTCCAAGGGCATGCTCAGGTTGATCTTGCTTTCAATCAACCGCACCTCCCCCATCTCGATCCTTACTTTTCCAGAAACGGGAGTTCCTGGGCTTTCCGGACCAAACGCCTTCGCGGCATAGGTTCGGTAAGATTCGGCTTGAGGATTCCACGATCGGTTCTCGTCAGTCATTTGAATTGGGCTGGCGTGCGCCGGCTCGAACACCCGCTGGCATCGCCTCATTTCATTCCGTCATTTTTCCACACACTAAATCGATCCTGATCAGGCCGCAACCTGCGTCTCAACAGTATATCAGGGCACCTCCAAAAAGAGGCATCGATTCGCTGGCAATACTTGCCTCCTCAATCAGGCTCAAGCAAACTTGACACCATGCTTGCAGTTTCTCCACGGCGATGCTGAACATTCATCATCTCGAATTATTCTACTTTGTCGCCCGCCACGGCGGCATCACGGAAGCCGTTCGACATATGCCGTATGGAATCCAGCAGCCCGCCGTCAGTGGTCAGATCATCGCTTTGGAGGAAAGCCTCGGCAAACCGCTGTTTCGGCGCCGGCCTTTTCAATTGACGAAGGCAGGCGAGGATCTGTTCCAATTCGTCAGGCCGTTCTTTGATAACCTCGAAGGCGTTGAAGCCAGCCTGCGCGGCGATTCTGGAAGACTCCTCCGCATCGCGGCGTCCTCTCCAGTGCTCAAATCGCATCTGCCCTCGATTCTGATAGGTTTGCGGCGACAGTTCCATGAACTTCGATTCACTCTCCACGAAGCGATTCAACCCGAGATCAATGAACTCCTCCGAAATCGCGAAATCGATGTCGCCGTGACTGTTTTGGACGAACTTACGGATCCCGACTTGCAGTCGGAAAAACTGATAGACCTCTCTCTCATCCTTCTGGCGCCCGCAAAAAGCAAAATCAAATCCGCCGACGATCTTTGGCGGATGGATCCCATCACCGAATCCCTCATCGGACTGCCCGAGAGGCAGCCTCTCGCCAAGCTTTTCGCCAAAGGTCTTCAAGCGCGCGGAATTGCCTGGCGCGTGGCTATCGAAGTCACGACGCTCGACCTGATCGAAGTCTACGTCAGCCAAGGGTTTGGTTATGGCCTGACCGTGGCCATACCCGGGAAGAAACTCCCTAAGGGCGTGCGCGCGATTCCTCTTCCTGGCTTTGGCCCCGTCCAGATTGGCGTTCTGTGGCGAGGCGATCTGGACCCGGTTCTGAAGGCTCTGACCCAGGAACTCCGGGCGGCTGCCTCGATGCTTTCTCGCTTGGACGAACTGACCCCCCGGCACACCTCATGACTGCCCTGCCCAAACCGGCGAGAATCACCCTCAATCGTCTTGTGCGCTTCGCGGGCTATTCATTGTTGACGATCACCGTCCTGCTCGCGGCTCGTGGCTTCTACGCCTTTCGGGATCGTCAGCCAGGCCATGTGGTCCACGTCGACATCGACGGCAGAACGCACCCTCGAAAGATCCAACCCCTCCGCGCAGGATTCGCTCGGCTAAAAATAAATCCGGATCTTTCAAACCCTCAGCGCCCTGTCTGGCTGGCGGGTTTCGCCCAGAACCGCGCCGCCACAAAAATCCACGACGATCTCTGGGCTGTTGCGACGGTGATGGACGATGGCCGGTCGAGACTCGGGATTGTGGTGTTGGACGCGATCGGTTTTTTCAACGATGACGTCATCGAGGTCCGCAAACGTATTTCGCAATCCAGCCAGTTGAGTTACGCGGTCGTCTGTTCCACACACAATCATTCAACGCCAGATTTGATGGGGTTGTGGGGGCCTCACCCGCTCAAATCCGGGGTTGATCCGGACTACAAACTTCATGTCATTGCCACCGCCGCCCGCGCTTTGGATGAGGCCGCCGCCAACCTTCAACCGGCGGCGTTTTCCTGCCACGAAATAGAATTGAACCCCGAAGGGCTCTTGACGGACACTCGAAAACCCAAGGTGTTTGACCCCAATTTGTATTTTCTTCACTTCAAGAATCCCGCGACGGGCGCCACGCTTGGAAGCCTCGTTGGCTGGGCGAATCACCCTGAAACGGTGTGGTCTGCCAACACCGAAATCACGGCCGATTTCCCTGGTTTCTTGCGTGCCGCGTTGGAATCCGGAATCCAGTCCGCCAGCGGAATCCGACTCGAAGGTCTGGGAGGCATCCATGTCTTTGTGAACGGCGCCGTAGGAGGGCTCATGACCACTCACCCCACGGTCACTGTCCCGGACCCATTCGAGGTGCTGGCGTACACAAAACCATCGCACGAGAAATCCCGAGCTCTTGGGCACAACCTGGCAAAGCACGTTCTGACACGCTTGACCGTCACGAACGCGCCGTCTTTCGACACGGCAGCCCTCTCCGTCTACGCCCGCACCGTCCAACTGCCGCTGGACAACATGGGATTCCTCCTGGCGCCCGTGCTCGGCTTGCTCGACCGGGGACACGAGCGCTGGAAGCACCTCCGAACGGAAACGGCGCTGATCACTCTGGGTCCCGTGAGCTTCGCGTGCATACCGGGCGAAATCTATCCGGAACTTGTCAACGGCGGAGCGGAGCAAGCTCCGGGTGGGGATTACAATATCCCGCCGCTCGAAATCCCCCCCATCCGCGAGCTGATGCCAGGCAAACTCAAATTCATCCTCGGACTTGCCAATGATGAAATAGGCTACATCATTCCGAAGAGCGAATGGGATCGGCGCGCCCCTTTTCTGTATGGCGCAAAAAAGGCCCCCTATGGCGAAATCAACTCGGTCGGACCAGAAACCGCGGGGATTCTCCACCGGGTACTCCGGGAGCTGTGCCAGAAGGCAGCCGCGCAATAACCGGATGATCACTCCTGCCGCACCTCAAATCCTCCGCGCTTCCTCACTCTGTTTTTTCGCCCAGTGTCTGGCCCTCGCCCTCTGCCTCAGCGCGACATCCCCTGCTCCCTCCAATCCCGTGAACTCTGAATCGATCGACGTCCCCCAGTTCCAAGTGGCCAGCACCTTGACCGAATGGGCGCCCGCTCGGTTGTCGGTTCGATCCAAACTCCATCAATTGCTCGGCAACCTTCCACCACGGCCCTCTCGACCCAGGGTCGAACTCATTTCGACCGAGGATCGCGGCGATTATGTCTTTCAGAGTCTCCGGATAGACAACGGCGCCGGCTCCCAAATCCCAGCGTGGTTTCTCCTTCCAAAGAACCGGCAAAAGCCCGTCCCAGCAATTCTTTATTGTCACTGGCACGGCGGCGAATACGACCAAGGGAAGGTCGAACTCTTCCAATCAAGGCATACTCCTGAACAACCCGGCCCCACCCTGGCTAAGCGAGGATTCGCCGTCATGGCCATAGACGCTTACTGCTTTGGTCAAAGAAATGGAGCGGGTCCCGGCGGGGTTTCTGACAAAGGCAGCGCGGGCGAAATGTCCGCCAGCAAATTCAATCTTTGGCACGGGCGAACTTTGTGGGGGATGATCCTTCGAGACGATTTGATCGCGCTGGATTTCTTGTGCTCGCGCCCCGAGGTTGATGGATCAAGAATCGGCGTCACCGGCATGAGCATGGGCGCCACGAGATCCTGGTGGCTGATGGCGCTGGACGAACGGATCAAAGCGGGAGTCGCGGTCGCGTGCCTCACCCGCTATCAAAACCTCATCGCCGAGGATGGGCTCAGATACCACGGCATCTACTATTTCGTGCCCGGCTTCTTGAACCACTTCGACACCGAGGCGGTGATTTCCCTCATCGCTCCGCGCCCTCTTCTCCTCATGAACGGGGATCAGGACAAAGGTTCACCCGTCAGCGGCATTCGTCAGATTGGGGAAATCGTCAAACCCGCATACACCCTCTATGACGCGGAAACGCGGTTCGTTAGCGAAGTCTATCCTGGAGTGGGTCATGAATACCTCCCAGTGATGTGGGCCAAGACTCTAGAGTGGTTCGGGCGCCATCTCGACCAGCCCTAGGCGGCGATCCAAGACTCGGCGTCATGTCCCACTCCTCCCCTATCAGACTTCTCATCTTCGGTCATGTGCCGCCTCCGCATCATGGCCAAAGTTATATGATCCAGTTGATGCTCGATGGTTTTCGCCCCTGTCCCGGGGCCTCGAACGAAGTCGCCTGCTGGCACGTGGATGCCCGATATTCCCTCGGAATCGAGGACATAGGCGGCTTCAGGCTGAACAAGGCCTTGCTGGTCCTCAAGTACTGTTTTCAAGCCTTGAGACTTCGTTTCTCACACCAGATCACTCACTTCTACTATGTGCCGGCGCCCGGCATGCCCATGCCCGTGTTTAGGGATTGGATCGTCATGCTTCTCTGCCGTCCTTTTTTCAAAAAGACCATTTTTCACTGGCACTCGGTGGGGCTCGGCGAATGGCTCGAAATACAGGCCCCTGCGTACTGTCGCCGGATTTCAAAAGCGCTCTTGGGAGGCGTGGCTCTGAGCATCGTGCTTTCACGCTATAACGCTTCGGACGCTGCCAAATTCAACCCAAAAAAGATCGCCATCGTCGCCAACGGAATTCCCGATCCGTGCCCTCATTTCGATGCCGAGATGCTGCCCGAACGGAGGCGCCGCCGCGCGATTCGTTCGCGACTCAAGCAACGCCACGATCCCTCCGCGAAAAGCGCTCACGCACCGCCAGAGGCTTGCGCGACGTTCCAAGTGTTGTTCGTTGCCCTTTGCTACCAGGACAAAGGCCTCTTCGAAACCGTGGATGGAGTGCTGGCCGCAAATCGAGTATTGTGCCGCGAAGATTCCCCTTTTCGCTTGACACTGGCCATCGCCGGGAAGTTCTACACAGCCGAGGACGAGGACGCCTTATCAAAGCGTCTCGCGTTGCCAGAAGCTCGGGGCGTTATTGCTTACAAAGGCTTCGTTGCAGGCGTTCAAAAGCGCGTTTTATTTGAGGAGGCAGACGTGTTTTGCTTTCCCACGTACTATCCCATGGAAGGGCAGCCTGTGAATCTCATCGAGGCCATGGCGTTCGGATTGCCAATCGTCGCCACCAAATGGCGGTCCATCCCCGAGATGGTTCCAGAAGATTACCCTGGTCTTGTGGATATCAAATCCCATGAACAAATCGCCTCCGCTCTCATTAGATTGATTGAAAGCGACCTGTCGGAAACCATGAGGCGCCGCTTCCTGAGCCGCTACAGTTTGGAACATTACATCGAATCCCTGAAATCAGCGATCATGGACGCATAGAAAGGCTGATCCGACTTGGAGGCGCCGCATCGAAGTGGCGTCATGCATCTTCCATGCTCCGAACACCGAAGGCTAATCCACGAACTTGCCTGGATTCAAGAGGCCCATTGGATCCAAGGCATTCTTGACGGATTGATGCATGCGGCGGACAACTGAGCTCGCCGCCCGGGGCCACCATCGCTTCTTCGCGAGGCCTATCCCGTGTTCCCCCGTGATAGCTCCATCCCAACTCAACACCTGCTTGAACAACTCGTCCAAAACCGCCTCGCTGCGCCCTCTCGCTCCAGGCTTGGTCATGTCCACCATCACGTTCACATGGATGTTGCCATCACCCGCATGGCCAAAGCACGCCACAGGAAAGCCATGCCGCTTCTGCAACACTTCGGCGTAGGCGAACAAATCCACTAATCGCCCCCGGGGCACGACGATGTCCTCGTTCAACTTGGTCAGCCCGGTATCACGAAGCGCGTAGGAGAATTCGCGGCGCAGCTTCCAAAAAGCCTCGCAAGAGTCGGCGCCCAGGGCTCGTTTCAAGAACAGGGGACCTAAAGTTTCCACGATGCCAGCCACATCACGAATCTCCCGCCGAACCGAGTTCCGTTGGCCGTCCAACTCGACGAGCAAGTGCGCCTCGCATCCGTCGAACAACCGGCTCCCAGTTCGCTGGCGCAACGCTTTCAGCGTGAACCCATCCGCGACCTCAATCGCCGAAGGAAGAAAGCCCGCCCTCAAAATCGCCTCGATCCCACGGGACGCCTGCGCAGGTTGAGCAAACCCCGCGCTCAAACATGCTTTGTAAGGCGGTAATGGCAGCAATTTCAGGATGGCCTCCGTGACGATTCCAAGCATCCCCTCCGAGCCCACGAAAAGCCGGGTCAGATCAAACCCCGTCTTGTTCTTGTGGGGTCTTCCCCCCACTTTCGCAAGACTCCCGTCGGCGAGCACCACGTCCAACCCCAGCACGTATTCCCGGGTCACTCCATATTTCAAACAGCTGGGCCCGCCCGCGTTCGTCGTGATGTTGCCTCCAATGCTGCAATCCGCCCGGCTGGCTGGGTCGGGGGGATAATACATCCGCTCCCGGATCACCGCGTCTTGGAGTTCTTTCGTGAGCACCCCGGGCTCCACGACCGCCACGAAATCCTTCGTGTGAACTTCCTTGATGCGGTTCATGCGAGCCAAGGAAACGACGATCCCACCCGCGACCGGCACGCAGCCGCCCACATAACCATAACCCGCCCCCCGAGGCGTGACAGCCACTCCATGCCTCGTCGCCCAACGCATCAAACTGGATACCGTTTGCTGACTACGGGCCAAAACCACACCGTCCGGAACCACAGACGCCAGCCATTTGTCGCCCGCGTGCAACCGCCGAGTCTCCAGATCGAGCGCGAGTTCATCCGCGGGAATGGCGCGGCGAAGCGCGGACAGGACGCCGGGGGGGAGATTCGCCCGTCTTCCCTTGGCTGAACTACGGGTTGATGGGCTCGTCATCCTTGGTCTCTTCCGGGTCGGGATCGATCGCTTTGGAAGCATTCAAGAACTCTATCGCCTCCGCCATCTGCTCCTCGGGAACTTGAACCAGTATCCCCCCTGCGGCGAGGGAGTACCCTTCCATGGACAACGAAGCGATCTCATTTGCCACTTCAGCTTTGAATCCCGCCGCGTCGAGCCTCGACCATACAAGCTGAGCCTCCGCCGAGTTGAAAGACGAGAACACGGTCATCATAATAAGCGGCGTTGGGAAACTAAATGGCCTCCGCCAAAACTTCCTTGACTTTCGGTGACTTGAGGTCCGCAAACACCATCACACCCGCGCCTGTGTGGATCAAACTCAGAACTTGAACGTCGACCTGCTGACCCACCATCTCGTGGGCGTGGTTAACGACCACCATCGTTCCATCGGGCAGATAGCCAATGCCTTGCCCTTTGTCCTTGCCCTCACGCACCAACCGCAGCGAATAAGTTTCGCCGGGAAGAACCGCCTTCTTCATCGCGGCCGCGATCTCGTTCATGTTAACCAGCCTCACGGATTGCAGCTCGGCGATCTTTCCAAGATTATAATCGTTTGTGAAAAGCTTCGCTCCCAGAACCTTCGCCAACCTCACGAGCTTCGCATCCACTTCCTGCTCGTCCGGGATGTCTCCTTCATGAATTTTGACGTCTGTTCGTGGGCTCCGTTGGATCCGGCCCAGGACTTCCAGCCCGCGCCGCCCCCGGGCTCTGCGAATCCCGTCGTTCGAATCGGCGATCTGCTGCAGTTCCCTCAGGACAAACCGAGGGACCACGATGGTGCCTTCCAAAAATCGCGTCTCGATGAGATCCGCAATCCGACCGTCGATGATCACGCTCGTGTCGAGAAGCAATAATTCGTCCGGCTTGGATTGGGACGCAAATCGCACGTAGGGTATGATGAGAGAGAAATCCTCCTTGTTGCTCCTCAAAGCGAGGACCATGCCCAGATAACTGAAACCGATGAACAAGCAGAGGCGGATCAACCAACGAGCGGGACGCTCGTCCACATACACAAATAATTGAGATTGATCCACCATCCAGGCGATGAGGCTGCCCAGCAACATGCCGAATGTCATCGCTGAAAAGGCGCGAAGGGAAATCCCCTTCAACATCTCATCCAGTGCAATGAGAACCCCTCCAAATCCAAAACCAATCGCCGTCCACCAAACACCGCCATCCAACATTTCAGGCCGGACCTGGCTGACGGCATATCCGGCCGCAGTGCAGAGAACCAACAAAAAGATGCGCGCCAACCAAAGTGAAGACGCCATAATCGCTTCTCAAAAACTCCCCACAAAACGGTTTGGTTTGGCGTGGCGCACAAGGCCCGGGCAGAGCTCGCGAGAAACGCCCTCTAGCTGGATAAAGCGCCCGTTGTCGCCGCCTTTTGGCTGAATGAAAGCTTCTCGCCATCGATGGTCACGTTCACAGGCCCGTTCTCATGGAGGTTCCCCCTCAGAACCTCCTCCGCCAGCGGATCCTCGAGGAATCGCTCCACTGCCCGGCGCATAGGTCGAGCACCGTAAATAGGGTCATAACCCTTCGTCAGAAGCAAATCCTTTGCCTTTTCGTCTAACACGAGACGAATGTTTTTCAGCTTGAGGCGGTTCCCCACTTTCTCCACTTCCAAATCTAGAATCGCCGTGAGATCCGCCCTCGTCAGCGACCGGAACACGATCACATCATCCAGGCGATTCAGAAACTCCGGGCGAAAGGCCTTCTTGGCTTCATCCATGATCTTGTCGCGCATCTTCTCGTAATCAGAAACTTCGTTCGCGGCGCCGAAACCAATTGTGGATTGCTTTCGAATAACGTCGGCACCCACGTTGGAAGTCAACAAGATGATCGTGTTCCTAAAATCCACGACACGACCCACGTTGTCGGTGAGCTTTCCTTCCTCCAAAATCTGAAGCAGCATGTTCATCACATCGGGATGAGCTTTTTCGATTTCGTCGAACAGCACGACGGAATAGGGCTTGCGTCTGACCTGCTCGGTAAGCTGCCCGCCTTCCTCATACCCGACGTATCCGGGAGGAGATCCCACCAAACGAGACACGGTGAATTTCTCCATATACTCGCTCATGTCGAGCTGGATCAGGGCTTTGGCGTCCCCGAACATGTGCTCCGCGAGCGTTTTCGCCAACAAAGTCTTTCCGACCCCCGTCGGCCCCAGCAGCGCAAACGTGCCAATCGGCCGCTTCGGATCCTTCAAGTCAGCCCGCGACCGGCGAAGCGCCTTGCACATGGCCGTCACCGCCACCGACTGCCCCACGACCGCCTTCTCCAATTGCCCCTCCATCTCCAGCAAACGCTGCGCCTCCCCCTGCTCCATGCGATGAAGCGGAATCCCGGTCCACTTGGAGACCACATGCATCATGTCGTCTTCGGTCACCCGCACCCGCTTCTCTTCCCTGGCCGATTTCCACTCCCCGAGCACCGTCTCGAGCTTTTCCTTGGCTTGCTTCTCCTTGTCGCGCATGGCTGCGGCGCCTTCAAAATCCTGCTCCTTGATGGCCCTCTCCTTCCGTGTCTTGATTTGCTCGATGTCCGCCTCCAAGTCCTTGACTTCCGGCGGCCGGGTCATCGCGCCGATCCTGGCTCGAGAACCCGCCTCATCCATCACATCGATGGCCTTGTCCGGCAGAAAACGCCCCGTCAAATAACGTTCTGACAGTTTGACCGCGGATTCCATGGCGCCGTCCGTAAACTCGGCTTTGTGGTGCTCCTCGTACTTCGACCGGAGTCCCTTCAAAATAAGAATCGCTTCATCCACGGACGGGGCCTCCACTCGCACGCTTTGAAAACGACGCTCCAGAGCGGCATCTTTTTCGATGTACTTGCGATACTCGTTCAATGTCGTGGCTCCGATGCACTGCATCTCGCCGCGGCTCAGGGCCGGCTTGATGATATTCGAGGCATCCATGGTTCCTTCAGCCGACCCCGCGCCCACAATTGTGTGGAGTTCGTCGATGAAGAGAATCACGTTCTTTGTCCTGCGAATTTCGTCCATCACGGCCTTGATTCGCTCCTCGAATTGCCCGCGGTATTTAGTCCCCGCCACCATGAGCGCCAGGTCGAGGGTGATGACTCGCTTTTCACGCAGCAGCTCAGGCACGTTGCCCTTGGCAATCTCCTGGGCCAATCCCTCGACAATGGCCGTCTTCCCGACACCGGCTTCTCCCAGCAAAACCGGGTTGTTCTTGGTCCTTCTGCAGAGGATCTGAATGACTCGCTCAATCTCGTTCTTGCGCCCGATCACCGGGTCCATCTCCCCTTTTCGGGCAATCTCGGTGAGATCCCGCCCGAACGCCTTCAATGCGGGAGTCTTGATCTCGCCTTTTTTCTCCGAGGCCTTTTCCGGCCCCTCGCTCCCGCCGCTGCTGGGGGCTCCCTGCTCCTCCGATGCCGAAAAGTTGGGATCCAATTCTTTCAGGATTTCCTGCCTCGCCTGTTCGATATCCACATCGAGGTTTTTGAGAACCCGGGCCGCGACGCCGTCTCCCTCCCGGAGCAATCCAAGCAGAATGTGCTCGGTCCCGACGTACGTGTGATTGAGCGCCTTGGCTTCCCTCGCAGCCAGCGACAACACTTTCTTTACCCGCGGGGTGTAGGGAATGTTCCCGATCATTTTCTGATCCGGCCCCGAGCCGACCTGCTTTTCCACTTCCAATCGCACGGTTTCAAGATCCAGACCGAGCTTTTGCAAAACATTCACGGCGACGCCTTGCCCCAGTTTGATGAGGCCAAGGAGAAGGTGTTCCGTGCCGACGAAATTGTGGTTGAAACGATCCGCTTCCTTGCGGGCCAGCGCCAGCACTTGCTGCGCCCTGGGGGTGAAATTATTCATCGATTCATCGCTCATAATAATACCCTTAGCATCTACGATTTAGCTCCTTTGTCCAGACCCGCGTTCGCATCGCTCTTCGCCGGAGGGGCTGGCCGGTGAACGTGCTTCAGCCTCTCTCGGAGCATGTCCGCGCGAGCCAAATCACGCTCCTCGGCCGATAACTTCTCGGAAAGGCCGATCTGGAGATGGGCGGGTTGCGTGATGATAAACAGCTCATCCACCAAGGAACGTTGAACGCCGGGAAAGAGCCCGAGATCCACCCCCAAACGCATCAAGGACAACAAATTCATGGTTTCCTTCGAGGAGATGCAATGAGCGTTGGCGACAATTCCGTAAGCGCGGCCGATATGGTTGAAGAGCGTGCTGGATTTCTTTTCGAGAAGCGAGGCGCGCGCGTTTTCCTCGTGATCGATGAGTTGCGCCAGCACTTTGTTGATTCTCTCGACGATATCGTTCTCCGTCTCACCCAAAGTCATCTGGTTGGATACCTGAAAGACGTTCCCAAGGGCTTCGGTCCCCTCGCCATAAAGGCCGCGAACAGCCAATCCAAGCTTGTTCACGGCCTGGATGATTTGGTTGATCTGCTCGGACAAAACCAGCGCGGGAAGATGCAGCATGGCGCTGACTCGAATCCCAGTTCCCAGATTCGTGGGACACGCTGTCAAATAGCCGAGGTCAAATGAAAAGGCGAAATCCAGCGGCCCCTCCAGCGCCGAATCCACCTTATCCAACGTTTGCCAGGCTTCCCGCAACTGCAGCCCGGGCCTCAGAGACTGCATCCTCAGATGATCCTCCTCATTGATCATCACGCACAACGTCTCCTCCCGATTGAGCACCACCCCGCTTCCGGCGCCTCTGGCCGCGTGCTCGCGACTCACCAGGTGCCTTTCAACCAGGATCTGCTTGTCCATTGGCGATAGGTTGTCCAGTGTGTCGGAAAATCTCTCGGTCAACTCCGGCAAACTTTCAACCGCCGGTCTCAGCACGTCCAACACCTTAAGCCGGTCGCTTTTCTTCCCCGTGCCGGGAAAAGGAAATTGCCTCAAATTTCTAGCCAGCCTGACCCGGCTTGAAAGCACGACCTTGTCCGCGGGGCCGGTTCGCTTGGCGGCCTCGCCAACCGGGATCAGAAACTGGTGGATTGATTGGCTCATCAACCTTCTGGCTGTGGGATCGGACTGCTCTGCAACCGATCGTTGGTTCGCCTGATTTCGTCGCGCAACATCGCCGCGCTTTCAAAATCTTCTCGTGAAACCGCAGCCTCCAGCTTTCCCTGCAAGGTCTTCAGCCGCTCTTTCATCGTCCGATTCTCGCGGAGCCCCAAAGGAATTTTTCCAACATGCTTCGTTCCTTTATGCATGCTCTTCAAGAGGCTTTCCAACCCCTCGCTAAAGATCTCGTAGCAGCGCGGGCAGCCCAGCCGGCCCGATTTCTTGAAATCCGCCTGCGTGTGGCCGCACTGCGGGCACGACAAATCAGGGCTAGCCGCCAGCGGTTCAGACTCTTGAGCGGCTCCCAAACCCAACAAAAGGTCGGCCAGCGAAAAACCAGTGGGATCGTCGAATCCCTTCGATTTCGAACAGGGCTCGCACAGATCCACTTTCTTGATCTTGCCCTCGATCATCTGGGTCAGATGAACCGTGGCTTCATTGTCCTTACAAACGTTGCAGAGCATACTTCACGAACGGAACTACTTCGTATATCGACCCACGAAACACCTAAGTCAAGGAAGCACATCGGCACTTACCCCGCGGCAGTGAATGTTTTTCAGCCCAATCGCGATGCCTGCGGGGCCGATCGGAAAAACAAAAGGATTTCGGCGAGCCAACCAATCGTCGACCGCTCGTAAAGTGAGGTCAACTTCCGATCAAGGCCCGTCTGTCCGCTGGACCGCCCCGAGGGAACACTTCGACCTAAATCGGCTCGCCGGAAGACCGCGTGAATATCCGGTAGCGGCTCATGAGGTCAAGGGTCACCGGTCCTGGCTTGCCTTCGCCAATCAATCGGCCATCGATCTTCACGACAGGAATCAATTCCGCTCCTGTCCCCGTGAGAAAACATTCGTCCGCGTTGTAAAGATCATATCGCGTCAGGTCCGGCTCTGACGGGGTCATCCCGGCTTCCTTGCCCATGTCCAACACGACTCCTCGTGTGATTCCATAAAGAGCTCCAGCGGAAAGCGGCGGGGTCATCAAGTGCGTTCCTTTCACGATAAACAGGTTGTCTCCGGTGCACTCAGCCACGTTGCCCAGCGAATTCAACATCACGGCTTCCTCGCACCCGGCGTTGTTGGCCTCGATCTTAGCCAGGATGTTGTTCAAATAGTTGAGCGATTTAATGGCTGGATTGAGGGCGTTCGGAAGATTCCTCGTGGTTGGAACCGTCACAATGGCCATTCCGTCCTGATACATTTTTTCCGGATACAACTGAATCTTGTCCGCGATGACCACGACGCTCGGATCCTTGCAACGGTTTGGATTCAATCCCAGGGTTCCTCTTCCGCGAGTCACCACCAGCCGAACATAACCATCTTTTATCTTGTTCCGGCGGCAGGTCGCAATGACCGCGGCCGAAATCTGCGCGGGAGTCATCGGAATTGTCAAAAGAATGGCTTTTGCGGAATAAAACAGACGATCGACGTGCTCCTTTAGCTTGAATACACGACCGTTGTAAGCGCGGATGCCCTCAAAAACCCCATCGCCATAGAGAAGTCCATGGTCGAAAACCGATATTTTGGCGTTCTTCTCATCGAAGAATTTCCCGTCAATGTAGACTTTCATGAAATCACTGCGAAAAGGCTACGCGAACTGCGGGGCGGCGTGCAACTGAATAAGAGCCGCAGCAAGCCGTGACAAGGGGGGCGATGTCTCCTAACCGACCCCCCTGGAGGCGGTTGGACCTCTCATTTCCTGAGAAAGCTTAAGGAGTGGACTTCGCTGGGATCAGAATCACGAACCACGCCGTCGCATTTTGCCCTTCCCCTCCCAACACGATCAATTCACCAGGGTTCACGGTCTGCTTGCGGTTCACCACGCGTTTGCCTTCGCCCACCAGGGTGACCTCCACCCGCTCCTCCCCAAGATTGCGGATCTCCAACTGGCATTTAGCGCTCATCTTGAGCTTGGTTTGGACGCCCTTGGGCACGACAACGTCCTTCTTCGATTCGATCTCAAAATAACTCTTCCACTTGAACACGCTGCGAAGCTTTTCGACAATCTTGGGGTCCACGTCCTTTAGATCCGGATCTTTCGGATTGGCCTCGTCGGTGCCCCACAGCAGCTTGGCCTCAAATTTAAGATCGCCCGCGGCCGCGTGTCCCGCGGAGAGGCAAAACCATAAACAGGCACAGAATAGTGCTCTCCACAACGTGATCGAACCATTCAAGTTGCTCATGTGGAACGAATCTGAAACAAGAAAAGGATCCCGTAAACTAGAAATCATGACGGCCTTGCACCCAGGTCACGGACATGACCGCAGGCTCCGATCGGAATGTGAACGTGACCGCGTCGTCCGTTTCAGACACCACTTCGTGGTTCAAGCCGAAAGTCGCCACAGCCGCTGATCGGACGCCATCAGGCGGCGACACAACGAAGATCATGACCGCGACTGCGGCCCCCACGGGCAGTGCCCAACGCCACCAGGCACGACTGGGAAACCAAGCGCCTATTCCAGCCGGCACAGCCTCGAGAGCTTCAACCCTCTCAATTTCACGGGCAATGCCCGACCAATAGAACTCGCGGCTCTCTTCCACCCGGCTCTCAGGCTCTCCGTTTCGCATCAATTCCCGCAGGCCGTTCAACGATCCGAGCAGGGCCCTAGCTCCGGGATCTTGGCGCAATAACAACTCGACGCGGCGACGCTCGTCCTCAGCTAGTTCGCCGTCGGCGTAGGCCTGCAAATCCAGCGCCTTCTTCAGATCCGAATCATGAGGATTCATAGGTAACCTTCTTTCTTCACTTCACTCAGCAATCCAGCCATTTTTCTTCGAGCGTAAAATAATCGCGACATGATGGTTCCAGTGGAACACTGCATCCGCTTCGCTATTTCTTTGTATTCCAATCCTTCGAATTCATGCAAAATCAACACGGTCCGATGCTCATGGCTCAGCTGCGCCAGCGCCCCGTCGATTCTCTTCCTAAGCTCTTGCCTGTCAAGATTTTCCGCAGGACGCGCCTCAACCGGAGGCATCTGCCTCTCGACGCCACCCTTGTCTTCATCCATCTGCTCCAGTGATTCGGATCGAATCCGTTGCTGGCGCCGCAAAAAGTCCAGGCACAAATTGATGACGATCCGCGTCATCCATGTCAAAAAACTCGAATCACCCTGGAATTGCGCGAGTCGCCTCCACGCTTTCACCCAGGCTTCCTGGGACAGATCCATGGCTTCGTCAGGGTTCCGAACCATGCTCAGTGCCCGCGCAAATACTTTGTCGCGATGCCGGGCAACCAGTTCTTCAAAGGCCAGCAAATCCCCGCGCTTGGACGCCACGACCAAACCCACATCGTCCAAAGACGGATAGTCGATGCGCTGCGACATGGGTTAGACGGTCGCCTCCCATCGACTATTCAGTGCCGAAATTGGCCATGTTGTTGTCCTCGTCCTCAGAGCATTCCTTTCGTGCTGGGCACGGCCCCAACAATGCGTGGATCCCGCTGGCATGCCACATCCACCGCCTTCGCAAAGGCTTTGAACAATGCCTCGACCACGTGGTGAGGTTCCTCCCCATATAAAAGTTCCAGATGCAGGGCGCAACGAGCTTCGTTGGCGAACCCTTGGAAAAACTCGCGAGCCAAGCCAAAACGGAAAGCCGAAGACGCGTCCTGCGTCTTCTCGGCCAAGCTCAGCCTCCGATGCGCCTGTTTTGCCATTCCTTTCCACACCAAGTAAGGCCTCCCGCAGAAATCGATGACGCACCGTGACAGCGTTTCGTCCATGGGAACGTAAGCTTCCCCAGTAAACGGATTTCTCGGATCAAATCCCGTGCCGTAGCGGCGAATGCCTTTCTTTTCGCCAAGTGCCTTCGCAAACGCCTGGCCAAGCACAATGCCAACATCCTCGACCGTATGGTGGGCGTCGACATCCAAATCGCCTCGGCATCGCAGATCCAAATCCACAACAGCATGTTTCGCAAACAGCGTCAGCATGTGGTCGAAAAAGGGAATACCGGTTCGGATCCGGCTATTGCCCTTCCCATCCACATTCAACCGAAGCGATATCCGAGTCTCACCCGTCACGCGTTCTATGGTAGCCTCGCGCTGCGTCATAAGCAGCTTTTACCAAACATCCATCGAATAGCCAGATCGAAACTTTCCTGGAAATCCAATGGCTTTATTGAGTAGTCCTGGCCCTTTCAAACCGAAGAAGGGCCCTAACACGCGTGGACTGCGAAACGTCGATTCGATCTTCAATGTGAGCGCGCTCAAGTGGACGCGGAGAACACGGGCATACCCACGAATCGCACGACGAGCACCGGGCGCTGTTGATCCTCCAAGCGAAGGGCGTGATTCGCCAAGAACCGGAGAGCAGCCACTGTGCGTTGCGGTAAAGATCGCTAAGGACTGAACGCGTGTTCGCCTATCCGCATCGGTTCAATCCGGCGTCTCGGACGGACGTTTGCGCCTTCGGCCCTGCCGTACATCAGGAATCATCTGCAAAAAGAAACGACTATGAATCTTTGGCGCTCACCAAAGTGAACCCGCTTGAGCTTATTTGAACGGAGCCTTTGGCTGGGAGGAGGTTTTCCTTTC
>SYMW01000225.1 GCA_005805305.1 Verrucomicrobiales bacterium | reverse complement strand
GTCGTTCAATGATGAAGTCCGCTCGTTGGCTGTCGCTGGGGCGCATGTTTATCTTGCCGGTGCTTTCACATTCGCCGATGGCAATCCGCGCGCACATCTCGCCGCCCTCGGGCGTGAATCCGGCGCTCTCGTTGCTTGGGATCCGCGCGCCAAATCAATCGTCAATACCCTTGCTTACGATGGCACGTCGCTCTACGCCGGAGGCGCTTTCACGATTCTCGGTGGTCAACAGCGGGCAAACCTCGCCGCTGTGGATTCAACCTCCGGTCAACTCCTCGATTGGAATCCAAGTGTCACGATCGCTACAAATAATGTCGCGCCGGCGCAGGTGTCCACTCTGGCGATGGTGGGTCAAGTGCTTTATCTCGGCGGCCGTTTTACCGCTGTCAATGGTCAGTCACGTACCAATCTTGCCGCCGTCGATGCCGTCACCGGGGAAGTCAAGGCTTGGGCTCCGCATTCCGATGGCCCCATCGATGCCAGTCATGTGACGGGTGAAGTGTTGTTGGTCGGAGGATCGTTTACCAACATCGGCGGCGTCACGCGCAGTAATTTGGCGGCTGTCCACCTCGAAACCGGCGCTGTGGTCGATTGGAATCCGTCGCCGAATGGACCTGTTTACACCGTCACCTCTACTTCGGATGCCGTCTATGTCGGTGGTGCGTTCACCTCGATTGGCGGCCGGTCGCGCTCGCGTATTGCGGCGTTGGATCGAGCTACGGGTGCATCCTTGGTTTGGGATCCGTCCTCTTCGGGAGATGTCCGGACGTTGTTAGTTCGTGGCGACACGATCTATGTCGGCGGCAATTTCAGTAGTATTGGCGCCTTGTTCCGCACCAATTTCGCCGCCCTGAAACTCCGCACTGGCCTTGCCACGGGCTGGGAAGTCAACGCGAACCGGCCCGTGCTCACTCTTCGTGAAGACGGCGATACCCTCCTTGCTGGCGGTGAGTTCACTATTCTCAATGGCTTGCCGCGAAATCGGATGGCTGGAGTCGATTTCAGTTCCGGTGTTGATTCCGGGTGGGTGCCAAATTGCGACGCGCCAGTGCGATCCATCGCTATCTCCTCTTCCGGCCATTTTGCCGGTGGCAGTTTCACCAACGTAACCGGTCAAGCGCAACAAGGCATTGCGGCGTTTCATCCGTATGGGCGCACCGTGATGTCAACGATTCCGGCTGCTGCGGGTTCAGTCATGATTGGCATCTCGGGCAATGCCGGTGAACGTCATGTGTTGCATCTATCGACAAACCTAGTCGATTGGACTGCAATCTCGACCAACACCAGTGGTTCGGCGAAATTCACGCGCACCGAACCGGCGCCGACGTCGGTGTTGCAGCGGTTCTATAGGGCATCAGTTCCGGCGCGATGAAAGACGGACCGAGAACGGAGGACCGAAGACAGTCAACCGCCAAACGCTGACCGGTGCTATCCTGACTTCCCCTGAAGTTCACTGAAAACCCCGTGAAATGAAGGGTTTCTCAAAAGTTCCGGGCTACACTGCGGTCCAATCGGGCGGTTGGGAGAATAGTTTTAGCAAGTCCAACTGAGTCAATCGTTCATTCAAATTGGGCGGGATTTCCGTTAGTAAAGAGGCCACCAATTTCCCCGCCGCACGCACGCGGCCCAAGCGGATGGTTTGCAATTCGCGCAGGATGCGTGGCACTTCTCCAGGCTCCTTTTTGGCCCGCCATTGGCGGCCCAGACGCGAACTCAGCCAATAGGCCAGGAAGCAAATCCTGACGTGATTTCGGACCAGGTCCGGACGCCAGTGGAATACCGGACGGACCTCCATGTAACTTTTCAATTCCCCGAAAGCTTCCTCGATGTCCAGCAAGCCATTGTAGTGTCCGAGCACTTGTTCTTTGGAAACCTTTTGCGGGCTCGCGTTGGTCTGCAGCAAGTACCAGCCGTCCAACTGTTCTTCCTGGCTGACCACTTCCTTTTTGAGTTCCCAGATCAGGAGTCCCTGTGGATCGACTTGGCAGCTGAAATACTTGTGCGCTTTCTGGCGCTCGAGCATGCGCCCCACCTGGCTGGCGAGCTTTTGCGCGTCCACTTTTTTGCGTGGCACAGCCGCCAGGCGCGTCAACTCCAAGATCGCTTTCTGAACCCGGCATTGCCGCCTCGCTTGATCGCGCTGTTGCCGCCAGGGGCCCCCGGCGATCACGTAACGTTTGCCCTCGTGTTGAACCTCCACAAGGTTCAGTCGGTCTCCCAGTCCTGGCTGGTTTTCCTTGGGGAGGTCCTCCAACAACGCCGTGAAGGTCGCGCTGGAAAGCCGGGTCACATACTCCAAGTGAGCCTTGCTGATGGCCTCCAGGTTCAATCGGCTGCTCATGCCTCCATCAAAGACAAACATGGCTTCCTTGATTTGGAAGCGTCTTTGCAACGTGGTCAAAAGCCCGATCAAGGTGGTGTTGTCGGGGCGGTTGCCGCGCAACACTTCCAAGTGGATCGGCGTGCCTTCCAAGTCGGTCGCCACAGCCAAAATGATTTGGGGACGATCCGGACGATGATCCCGGCTATGTCCGTATTGGCTTAGCCCTTTGGGGCCATTGCCTTCGAAATAGACGCTCGTCAGATCATACAACACCAAGCGTGCCTGCTGGGGAAATGCTTTCTGGTAAAGAGCCTTCTCCATGCCCACCCATCGGCCGCTGAACTGGTCCATGGCGCCGTAAAGATCATCCTCGTCAAAGGATTCGCCGGCGCGCAGTCCGCAAGCGCCAGCCAGCAGGGTTCCCTGGGCTTGCTGGGCTAATGCCAGCTTGGCACAGGGAAAGAGCAATCGCGCAAAAATCATCGACTGAATCAAACCGCGCTGACGAGCCGATGGAATGTCTTGCAAGAGACTGTCCATGCCAAAACGGCTCCACGCGTCCCGGAGCACGGCCAGGCCGCCGTAGTTCAGGGCGCTTTCCAATCGAAGCTGATGCACCGGAACCAGGGCATGGCCGCGCAATGCCTCGGCGACCTGCTCCCGGACCTCAGGAGGCAGCCCGGTGATGTTGCAGACGGTCCGGGAACGGGGGCCTTTGGCAGTGCGGAAAGACTCACGAACCAAATACGAAACATATTTCTTCTTTCCGTGACCGGATTTTGTGATCTGGACAAACACTGGCTACCAGAAGTAGCACATACGCCATTACCTGCAAGGTATATACTGATATATATTAACATTTTACTGGCTACATGTTAAGCCAAAACATCACTTTTGCTGGGGTTTTTGAAAAATGCCTTGAAAGTCAGGTTAGCGGAGGACTCAGGCTGAAACAGTGAGAAGGAGATGAGAATCGGGGTGCCAGCAGCACCATCGGGGAAACGTTGCGACAGCTCTGAATGCTCTCCTTTGTCTGCAAACTCCGCAGAAGGTCAGACCTCCTGACATAGCGCGATTTCTCGTTGCGTACGTGGAACGGTGCCAGGCCGGATTTCCCGCATGCCGAGTGGTCCATCTGGGCGCGCGCGTAAAGCGCAATCACATTTGCCACATTCTCGGGAGGAAAAACCGGTGTTTTGGTGAGGAATCGAGGGATATGTCAGGAGGTCTGAAGGTGAGGATTCCGCTCTGATCAGGCGTCATTTTTTGATTACTGGCGTCATTCCAATGCCAATATCTCCGACTGAAATATTAAAGGGCACGCCAGATCCAGTCAGTGCTCTTGGTTTTGCCAACACCTTGCCATCCTGCTCGATACTCATGGCTACCAAAACACTGCCATCCTTTTGGATGGCTGGTGTGACGATGCAAACTCTGCCGCCACCGAGGTCATGCCGAGTCTGTATGCCATTGGAAACCTCAACAACTCCCAAATCCTGAACCTTCGGGTGTGCTCCGGCTGTGTCTGGCGAATGCTTAGAACAACCGGCGACAACCAATGCAAGCAATGTGACTGCGATAAGTGATGTGCGATTTTTCATTTTCATAACTCAAACAAGGAACTCGCAAAAAAGTTGCGCGCCATGACGCCTAACGACCCAGCTCGCGACCCGGCACACGGGACGCTTGGATTGCAACCGCGACGCGATGGCCGGGGCGCTGCAGCGCATGGTTCAAGTTAGGCGGATGATCTCTATCGCATCTCATCTCTTCAGTTGAACCGCGCAGCGTCCAAAAAAGCAATTTTCTTGGGAGGAGGACCCCGAAGAAATCACGGTCACGCGCAGCCGCAATCGTTCGTCTTATGAGACATTCAACAGATCATGACCGGAAGAACCAGGACTGGCAAACAGCCGAACCAAACGCACGAAGCACCAATTTATCCGACTTCCTTCGTTCTCTTCGTTTCCTTCCGTGAAGAATCCGATGTCCTTCCTCTAAATCAAAAGCCTCCAGATCGAATTTGGCTCCGGAATAGGGGTTCTCCGCCGCCAAGGGTCGTGCCCGCGTCGGCGAACAAATGCTCAAAGCGGCGGCCAGTCATCTCGGTAAAGGTTGCTAAATGCCTGACGGGCCTCGGGCGATTGCGGTTCTGCCGCCAGCAGCACGACCGTCCAGCGCTTCGAAACAAATGGGGAGGAAGTCCCGACTACGGGGATCGTGGCATCGCCGGTGGTTTCGCCTATGGCTGATCACCACCGAAGCTAGTGGGTCCGCCGCCCGAAACAAGCGGACATTCCAAACCCGAGAATTGATCAGGTCCAGATGCGCCGATCGGCAGCGGGGCGAACGGGGAGGTTTACGGAAAGAACATCAGTTCGTTGCTGGCGAGCAGCGCGTGTGACAACTGTTCCCATCGGTTCAAACCATCCGGGGAGGGTGTTTCCGTTGGCGCGCGGAGGAAGGCGAGCGCCAGTTCGGTTTCCTGGCTCGTGGGCGGCCGCCCATAAGCGAGCCGCCATCCAAGCTTCAGCCGTTCATTCTCATTCGAGGAAGCTGTCCCGAGACGCTTTGCCAAACCTCGGCTCATTTCCATCATGAAAGGACTGTTCAAGACGAACAACTGCTGCTGGGGCACGATGGTGACGATTCGCTGGTCGCTGGTAACGTTCGGTTCCGGAAAATCGAAGAGTGTCGATGTGGCATTGGGGGCGTATCGGCTGACCACGGTATAGAGTGTGCGCCGACGTCCCGCTGGATGATCCGCCTCTACGCCGTTGAGCCGCGAGAAGAAGTTGAATCCCTCGACTTCTTTGACGCCGGGTGTTGTGGGATCAATCGAAGGCCCGCCGACTCGCAAATCGAGCAGACCGGCGAGGCTGAGCAGCGCGTCGCGCCAGGCCTCAAAATCAAGCCGCCGCGGCGCCATCCGCCAGAGATACTCGTTGCCCGGATCCGCGGTCAGGTTGGCCGCAGTCGGCGAGCTGCTCAATTGGTAAGTGGCCGAGAGCATGATCTCACGGTGCAACTTCTTGATCGACCAGCCCTCCTCCATGAACTGGACGGCCAGTGTGTCCAGCAGTTCAGGGTGCGTCGGAGGGCTGCCGAGCTTTCCAAAATTGCTGAGCGTGGCGACGATGCCTCGACCAAAATGGTAATGCCAAACTCGATTCACGAAAACGCGAGCGGTCAGCGGATTGTCCGAATTCACCAGCGCGTTGGCCAGATCGAGTCGCGAGAACGATTTCCTGCCGGGCTGATGGCCGTGCTCGGTCAGAGCGCGCAAGAAACCGGGCGGCGCTTCCTCACCGAGATTTTCTGGATTTCCACGCACAAGAATCCGCATGCCTTGCCCCCCGCCTCGGACACTGGGCATGAGGGGGCCCGAGGGAGGCGGATGGTTCGAGATCTTGTCCAACTGCCCGCGAAGCTCGGCCAACTCTGTTTTCTGAGCGGCATCGAGCAACCCTTCGCGATCTTTTTCGACGACAAAGAACGGGGCTTTGGCGTCTTTCCACAACGCCTCAAGCGTCCTTTCGTGGTCTGTGGCGAGCGGAGGCGGCTTGGACCCCGCGATGGAAACGGGTTGTTCACTCGCCGCGAGGGCTTCCAGCGCGGCGGCGGCAAGGTCTTTCAACGTTTCAGCCTGCTGCCCCATCGCCTTGGAAGCGGCTTCTGCCGCGACATGGCTCGCCTGTCTGGCAGCGTGGCTCAAACCTTCAAACAGCGAGCCGCTGTTGGTTCGCTCGAGAGTCCCGACCCACCGACTCAAGAAATAAGCCTCCAATCCCTCCTGGCGCGCGAAAGCGGCCACATCCGCAGGTTGTTGGCTGCGCTTCAACACGAGGATCTTGCCCGCCGCGATGGCGTAGGCATCCGTTTTGACCAAGGCTTGTCGGCCAAGTTGTCGTGCCCGATGTTCTGTCCACTGCTTGATTTCCTTTTTTTTGCGTTCAACCTCTTCCGCCCATTTTCTGTGTCGCTCCACCACCTCAGGCGCCGCCAGCATCTGACTCGGCCATTCGGCGCCGTTGTAGGCGGCCGCGAGGGAATAGTAATCGGCGGTGGGTATGGGATCGAACTTGTGATCGTGGCAACGGGCGCAAGACACCGTCAGCCCCAAAATCCCGCGAGAGAGCGTGTCGACTCGGTCCTCCAGTTCATCAGCTTTCGCTTTGGCTTCCCCAGCGGCTCCCTTGCGGAACTGAGGTCCTAATCCTTGGAAGCCAAGTCCAGCCAGTCGGGCGACGTAGTCGACGGCTGGGCCGGGTATTTCGTCGCCGGCGATCTGCAAACGGACAAACTCGTCATAAGGCAGATCTCGGTTGAAGGCATCAACGACCCACTCCCGATAAAGATAGGCCATCGGCGTCGGGGTCAGGAATGAGTTGCCCTGGTCATCGGCGTAGCGCGCCAAATCCAGCCAGTAGCGTCCCCAGCGTTCGCCGTAATGCGGCGAATTGAGGAGGCGATCGATGACTCGGGCAAAGGCTGCCGGGCTCGAGTCGCACTCGAAAGCTTCACATTCCTCCGGACTTGGGGGCAGTCCGATCAAGTCGAATGTCGCGCGCCGGATCCATTCGCCTTTCGTTGCCGGTTGGACTGGATGAAGATGTCGCCGCTCCAAGGCTTCGAGCACAAAATAATCGAGTGGTCGCTTGGGCCAATCGCGGTTGGCGACGCGGGGCGCCGGGTGTCTGACGGGAGGGCGGAAAGCCCATGGCTTGCCACCAGCGGCCGAAGTTAGATCGGCAAGGGCGCCAGTCTCGGCCAACCCCTCGGAGACGCCGCTGCCGACCAGGCAAACCAGAAGGATGATTGCGGTTCTCATGGAAGCAAACCGGATGAATTCTCACGCGATGATTTCGCGCACCACGCGGCCGTGAATGTCGGTGAGTCGGAAATCCCGTCCGCTGTAGCGAAAGGTCAGCCGCTCATGATCCAGGCCCATGAGGTGAAGCATGGTCGCATGCAGGTCATGCACATGGACGGGCTTTTCCACGGCTTTGAATCCAAACTCATCGGTCGCGCCGTAGATCATTCCTCCTTTGACGCCGCCCCCGGCCATCCAAACCGTGAATCCGTGATGGTTGTGGTCTCGCCCGTCGTCTCCTTGAGACGTCGGGGTTCGTCCGAATTCACCGCCCCACAGGACCAGGGTGTCTTCCAGCAAGCCACGTTGCTTGAGATCCCCGAGAAGGGCCGCGATCGGACGATCGACGACCGCCGCGTGGTTGCGGTGGGACTCGCTATTCTTGCTGTGGTGATCCCACGGCTGACTCTTGCCGCAATAAATCTGCACGACGCGAACGCCCCTTTCCACCAAACGGCGAGCCAACAAACAGTTTCGAGCGAACGTTGAACGTTTGAATCCACCGTCCCCGCTGGTGGCGACGAGTTCGGATCCGGGGCCGGTCAACCCATAGGCTGCGAGCGTCTCTGCGGTTTCCAGGCTGGTATCGAAGGCTTCCGGCGCGGCGCTTTGCATCTTGAAAGCCATTTCGAGCGATTGAATGCGAGCGTTCAATGCGTGGTCGGCGCCACGACGTTCCACGTGCAAGGAATTCAGGCGCTGAATGAAGTCGAGTTCGCGCTGTTGCGAGGCTGGCGAAAGCTCCGTGTTATGCAGGAACGGAATGACTTCGCGTGGACGAAAATTCTTGGGCAACGCCACTTGGGATCCCTGATAAACTCCAGGCAGAAACCGACTGCTCCAATTCGACGGCCCGTTGACCGGCTGCCCCTGTTCGCCCAGCACGATGAATCCTGGCAAGTTTTCATTCTCGCTTCCCAGTCCGTAAAGGAGCCAGGAGCCGTAGGACGGCCGATTCGGTTGAATGCTGCCGGTGAAGAGCATCCAGTTCGAAGATTCATGCACCGGGACGTCCGTTTGCATGGAGCGAATGACACATAAGTCATCCGCGTGCCGAGCCACTTCCGGGAAGAGTTCGCTGATCTCAATGCCCGACTGGCCGAAGCGCGAGAACTGGAACGGCGACGGCATCAGCCCGCCGGTGACGTTTTCCGTCGTGAGCTTCACCGTGCTCTCCGGTCGCGTGCCGGCGAACTTTTTCAACGCGGGCTTGGGATCGAAAGTGTCGACCTGGGACGGCGCTCCATTCATCCAAAGGTGGATGACGCGCCGGGCCCTTGGCGCGAAGTGGGGTCGCTTGGGCCGGACCGAACTTTCCATCTCCCGGGCGCTTGGGTCGCGGGCGGGCGCTGCAGCCCCTGCAGCCTGCGGCCCGATCACGGCAGCCAAGCCCAACACCCCCATTCCATTGAAGCACTTCACTAGCAGCTCCCGACGCGAGAACACCGCATCGCGGTTCTCAACGAGGTGGCCCTCGCCGCTGGAGCTCTGTTCCAGCGCCTGTTCCCAGAGATGCGGGCGGCGAAGGATCGTTGTTCTCATAAATTTGGTTTCGGCGCAGAGCGCCGTTGATCATCGTGACTCGCCGTTGTTAACCCCGCCCCGTGAGCCTTCACTTTCGCAAGCCCAACGAGCAACGAAACAGAAGCGCTCCCGATGAACTCATGGAAAACTTGATGTGGAGCGTGACTCAGACTGGGGAAATTCCGGATCTGTTGCAAGCTCCGACCTCAGAATTTCAGCAATTCTGCCCATGCTCATTATGGAGCGCGGCTGTGTGCGAAGCATCAGCCGCAGCGCGTTCACCCGCCTCAAACCCTGCGACTCGTCCTGTGGACACAGTCGCGCTCCGATCAAAATGAGACTGCTGTCAGAATTTCTGGAGCCATTTGAGAGCCTGGCAACGGCAGTTGCCCCTGGTGAATCTTCGCGGGATCCTGAAGATAAAGCCTTTCCAAATCACTCACCAGATCCATAAAGGATATGCCTCTCTCTTCGTCGACTCTTTCTCCTGCAGATTTTTGCAAATCTGCACGAACTTCAAATGCCGTTTGAAGATTGATGTCTCTTTGGGATCCCCTCCTCAACGCGCTTTCCCCTACCCTGAGCACGGTGCCGGCGGAACCCTCGCCGCTTTGAATCGCTTTCAGCGCACTTGAATCCGCACCACGCCGTAAACCAGGAATCGGGGCAGCACAAATCGAACGCGCCCGTTCTCGACGGTCGCCGCAATCGTCGCCGTTTCGGATTCTTCCGGCGTGATGAACTGAATGGAAGCCAGGCTTCGCTGGGCAGGCAAAGGCCAATCCACCATCACCTCCGACGCCGGGACCGCCAATGGCTGCTCGTCCCGAATTCCACTCCCTACCGGCCTCGAGCCATCTGGACCTGCCGGCAGCTCGGTCCGGTTGTAGTTCACGAAGTGCAGATCATACTCGGTCTCGCTGCCCGCGGGCCGGCTGGCGGAGACCTGGACTGTGAACGGCGCGTTCACCCGACACCGCGCGGACGGCGCGGCCGCCAGCACCCGGTTGGCAGGTGTGCCGGTTTCCACGACATCCGAATAGCGCGCCGCGAGTTCGGGGGTGAATGAATCGTCAGGCCAGACATCGAACACCACGTGCGCCTCGAGCAACGCGCGCCCCAGGCGCCGGAATTGCTCCACCGCCGTGACCACGCCCCGATGCACCTGCTTCCGGGGAAACAGCAGGGCCACGTCGCCTCCGGGCCGATTACCCCGATACAAGGCGTCATGTCGCCGGATGAACTGGTAATAGCGGATGATCTCCGCACGCGCCGCCGGGTCGGTGAATCGGGTGTAAAACCCCATGGGCGCGCCACCGTTGGCGGCCAGTTCGGCTATCGCCGCGCGAACGCGAGTGCCTTCGTACTTCCCCAGCGTGAATGGCCGGTCCTGAAAGGCACCCCGGACATAGCGCGCCTGCAGAGTGCCGTCGCCCAACACCCGGTTCTGGAGGTCGGTCCGATTCGCCGCGTCGCCCGTGCTATACCACAAGTAACTCTCGTCCCGCCCCCAGTGCTCCGCGGGCAAAAGACATCGTTCGTCGCCATCGATCTGGGACAGATTCCCCAGATGATTCCACTGGGCCACGATCAAATCCGATTTCAGGGAGCGCCCATATCGCACAAACACCTCATCGAACACCTGCTTGTTGGAGACCTGGGAAAATCGCAGCATCTCCAGCCGCAGCGGGGTCGACTCCCCCGGGGGATGCCACGAGACGATCTCGGGAAACTCGTGATTGGCGAGATCTTCGATGCCGAACCGGGTCCGCAACTCCGCGTCAGTGAATCGCCCGCGCAAATAGTTCCGAAACTCCCGCCGGCAATGGTCACACAGGCAGTTGTGGCGGTAGAAATAATTGCTGACGAATCCGTCGACTCCACGGCGAAGACCCTGCCTTACCCAGGCCTTGAGCACCTGTTGCCAGGCGGGGTTGCGCAGGCAGGCCCAATACTCCGCCATGCCGCCAATGGAGTAACTCCGGTTGATGATGGGGGATCCGTCGCGATTCTTCTCCATCATCTGCAGCGGGTCTGAGACCGGCTTTGGCCCCAGCTCCTTTTCGTCCCAAAGGTCGCGGTAAAACTTGAAGAACCCCCGCGGCCCGTCCGGCCCCGCTGGATCGCCCACCAGGAATTCGACGTTGAAATGCCCGACCACCTTGACGCCACGCTGATGCAGTTGGCGATTGAGGTTCTCAAACCAGTCCCCCAACTCGGCCAGGCCCCGCACGGGGAAATGCGCCGGATAGCCGCTGTATTGCGGCGTATGGCCCAAGCTCCAAAAGTGCCCGCCATAGAAGCCCACCTGGGCCACGTCCGGTTGAGATTCCTCGATAAATCGGAGGTAATCCGGCTTATCATACTCCGCCCAATGGGCCACCAGCGTCGTCAACTCAAAGGGTGCCGGAACCGAAGGCGCGCTTGAAACGCGTGGAATCTCCAGCAGCAGGACGGTTGCAGCGACCGCCATGACGCCGAAACGGATGAGACGCGGCCCCCGATTCTTGGCCGTCGCTGTTGAATCCGCCGTCGCGCATCGCGATCCGGCGGGGCGGCCCTGGATGGCGGTTGATAAGTGCAGGTTCATCGTCCGGGAGAAAGGTTCAACAAATGTTAACGCCTGCTGCAGTGATGTGGAATGTGATTCCACCCTCTTGTGCACCGGACCAGCGCCGGCTGGCAAGGAGATAGTCACCAACGCCAACTGATTGAAGTGTTTTATAGCCGCAACCGCCCCTCATGTGATCCAGACCTCAGAATTTCTGAGGCCATTTGTGAGAAAGAATTGAGTGTTCGTTTCCGGCAAAACAACCCCTCTCCCCGTGCCCTCTCCCCATCGGATGGGGCGAGGGAGCTGGTTGCAGTGAGGAGGTGAAGGATAATCCTTAAAACGGCAGTTGAACATCGTGGAGATTTGCAAAAGTCTGGATGAGAAAGGTTTGACGAGGAGGGAGGCATATCCCTTGTGGATCTGGCGAGTGATTCGGAAAAACTTTATCGCCCGGATCTGGCAAAGATTCGCCTTGGGCAACTGCCGTTTTAAGGATAACAGGCGGTGGCGAACCCCTGCCGGCTTCTGATGCCAGCGGACTCGCGGAGGCGCTCGGGCCTCTGGAACCAAGCGGTTTCGTCAACTCATCGTCATGGGAAAAGTTTGTCGATGGCCGCCTTCACCGCTCCTTCCATCTTGATCATCGGCGGCCACGGTCTCTTGAATCCTTCACCGGCGATTTTGCGCGTGGCATCTATTCCCAGCTTCGAGCCCATGGCGATCTCCGAGGTCGCGTGATCCAGGACGTCCGAAGGCCCCCTCGTGAAGATGCTGTCCCGTTGCGGGTCGGTGTTGGCGCAGAGGCGGAAGAGGACTTCGCTCGTGTTGTGAACGTCCACGTCGTCGTCCACCACGATGATGTATTTGGTGAACATCATCTGCCCCATGCCCCAGAGGCCGTGCATGATTTTGTAGGCTTGCATCGGGTAGGTCTTGCGGATGCTGACGAAGACGAGGTTGTGGAAG
>SYMW01000224.1 GCA_005805305.1 Verrucomicrobiales bacterium | reverse complement strand
CCGCCCATGAGATCTGGAATGACGAACTGACCCGTGGCCGCGATGAAAACAAGGATTGAGCCGGCCATGAGGCCCGGCTTGATCTGCGGCAATAACGCGTGCCAAAACACTCGCTTTCGGTCCGCGCCAAGATCGCTCGCCGCTTCGGCCAAACTCCAATCGATCTTCTCGACCGAGGCATAGAGTGGCAGCGCCAGCATCGGGAGCATATCGCACGCCAGCACGACGAACACGGCGAACCCGCTGGGATGAAGCGCTTCGCCCGGTTGGATAAATCCCAGGACGGCCGCCACCCGGGCAGGCCACCCGGTGCTGGAAAATATAATCTGCCACGCGTAGGTGCGGATCAGCATGTTCGTCCAAAACGGAATCACCAGCAGCATGAGCCCGAATAGTTTGAACCTTCGAGGCAAACCCGCGATGAAGAATGTCAGCGGCAGGGACGCCACCAAACAGAGGGCCGTTGTTCCCGCCGCCATCAGCAGGCTGCGCAGCATGATCTTCGGATAGAGCGGATCAAATCCGAACACGCCGAAACCGAGAAAGCGTTTGAAGTTATCCAACGTCAGGCGCCACTCCACATCCCCGTAGGCGCCGCGGCTGGCGAAGCTGATGGCCACGATGCCAAGCAGGGGCAGCAGCAGAAAAATCGACACCCAAAGGATGCCAGGGCCGCTCGTCAACGCGGATCGCCGCAGCTCCTGTCGAGATGTCAGACTGTCGCCGTACCGGACATTTCTCTGTTCAGTCATCGAGAACCATCAAGGCTTCGGGCGGAAAATAGGCCCATGCCTCCTGCCCAGGAGCAAATCCTGGGAGGCCCCCCTGCGAGTTCATTGCTTCCGCTTGCAGCGTGTGTGGCCCTGCGCTGAGTTCGTAATGAGTCCCGGCACCAACATAAACGACCTGTTTCACATGAGCGCGGACGCGGTTGACCCCCTCACCCTCGGAAAGCTGCAAGAGCTGCAGTTTCTCTGGCCGGATCGCAACCGTGATCTTCTCCAGAGCCCCTGCCTTGCTCGAGACTTCGAGTTGTCCGATGGCTGTGTCCACCACCAGGCGGTTCCCGGAGGATCGTTTGACCACGGCATCGAGCAAACTGCAGGAGCCAAGGAACTGGCTCACGAACCGTGTTCTTGGGCTTTCGTAAAGAGTCTTCGCGTCCCCGATTTGCTCGATGTCTCCGTCGCGCATGATGGCGATGCGATCGCTGAGGACCATGGCTTCGTCTTGATCGTGGGTGACGTGGATGAACGTGATGCCGAGGCGGCGCTGCAGCTGGCGCAGCTCGATTTGCAATTGCCGGCGCAGCTTCAGATCCAGCGCGCCGAGGGGCTCGTCGAGCAATAACACGGCCGGCTCATTCACGATCGCCCGGGCCAGCGCCACGCGTTGCTTTTGCCCACCCGATAACTCGACCGGCTTGCGGCCGCCAAGGGGTTCGATCTCGGCAAGAGCCATGACCTGGCGGACACGCCGCTCAATCTCCGGCCCCGGGAGACTCTTCATGCGCAGTCCGAAAGCCAGGTTGTCCCAAACACTGAGATGCGGAAATAATGCGTAAGACTGAAAAACCGTGTTCACCGGGCGCCGATGCGCCGGAACCTCTTTCACGTCGATCCCGGCGATGCGCACAGTGCCCTCATCCGCCACATCGAGACCGGCGATGATGCGCAGGAGAGTCGTCTTCCCGCAACCAGAGGGACCGAGCACTGAGAAGTATTCTCCCTCCTGGACGCGCAGACTAATTCGGTTGAGCGCCGCGGCCACTCCAAAACGCCGGGAAAGATTCTCAACCTCGATAGCTGGTTTCAAGTTTGGCACGGTTAAACCTGCTTAAGTTGAACTTTGGCATCTAATCACGACACGGCAAAATCCATGGAACGTTAAGCACGTTCTTCATCCTGGCCACGCCGTCCGCTGACGTACCGCAGGTCGAGGCGCCTCCCCGCATTCGCAGAGACGCGACAGAATCCTGGGCGGACGCCGCCCGTGGCCCAGCGTGCCAGTCACGCGCCTGGTAAACGGGTCGAAAAAGTCATTTTGGCAGCGCAAAACAGTAAAACATGTCACCGGCCTTTGTGGCAGGCTTGCCTCCACCGCCCGCGGCGATCACTATATACTGGCGTCCATCGATTTCGTAGGTCGCGGGCGTGGCGTAGCCGCCGAAGCGCATCTGATACTCCCAAAGCAATTCGCCTGTGTCCTTGTCAAACGCGTGAAAACGCTCATCCATGGCCGCTCCGATGAAAACGAGACCGCCTTTTGTCACGATCGGCCCGCCGATGTTGAAAGTTCCAGTGGGAGGAACGCCTCGGGCCTCAAGCTTGGGATAAGTGCCGAGCGGCACACGCCACTTCACCTTGCCCGCGTTGAGATCGATCGCGTTCAAAGTGCCCCAAGGCCGTTTATTAACAGGGAACCCTTCCGGATCGCGCCAGTCGTGATGGCCTGTCATGACAAACGGGATCTCATTGGCGAAACTCAAGCTCAAGTTCTTGGTTTCCACTGTTTCATCGTGGCCTTCGTCATAAAGAAAGGAGACCACAGCGCGCTTCTCCTGCTCGCTGAAACTGGCGAACGAGGGCATCTGGCCGCGTCCAGTCTCCATCAGAGCGCGAACCTGATCCTTCATCAAGCGTTCGCGGACATTCTGAAGCGAAGGCGAAGCGGGGTTCACCGGAGAGCTCGTCCCATGGCAGAAAGCACATGCGCCCTGGTACGTGTGCTTGCCCAGTTCGTAAAGCGTTAGCCGGTCCCGCGGTCGCGACGGGGTCATGGAGGTCCATTCGGCCTCGTTGCTCATATTGATGATCACCGTTTGCCGCTCCGGATCAAAAGCCGCCCCGCCCCACTCCGCGCCCCCGTTGAACTGCGGCAGCACGGCTTTGGCTTGCAGGCTCGGTGGTGTGAAAATCGCCGCTGGATGAATCCGCTTGAGCTCTTTCAACACGAACTCGCGCGCGGCAGAATTCAAATCCGTCATATCGTCCTCGGTGAATCCTTGCGGAACGAGGCGAAATTCCTTGGGCGGAAACGGCTGGGTCGGAAAACTGACTTCGCCAGCCAAATCGGTCTGAGGCACGGGAATCTCTTCGACTGGAAACAACGGCTTGCCGGTCACTCGATCCAGCACGAACAAATGGCCCATCTTGGTCGGCTGCACGACGCAATCGACGCGCTTTCCGTCGCGTTGGAAATGCGCCAGCACAGGCGGTGTCGGCAGATCGTAATCCCAGAGGTCGTGATGGACGGCTTGGAAATGCCACAGCCGCCGGCCAGTGCCCGCATCCAAGGCGAGCGTTGAGTTGCCAAACCAATTCGCTCCCGGACGGTTCCCTCCCCATTTGTCGTTCGCCGGCGAGCCAGTGCCCATAAACACAATCCCACGCTCGTGGTCCAGCGTGAAACCGGCCCACACATTGGCGCTCCCGGCCTTTTTCCAAGAATCCGACCCCCAAGTCTCATAGCCGAACTCGCCGGGATGCGGGATGGTATGAAATATCCATCGCCGCTCCCCGGTCCGCACATCGAAGGCGCGCACGTGACCCGGCGCGGTGGGCTGCGGCCCCTCGCCAGTAGTCGAACCCAGGATCAGCAGATCATTCCAAACCATGCCCGGAGTGTTGTTCCCAACGCTGAGGAAGAACACATCCGTGTCGAATCCGTCCTTATGGCTGATGCGCCCTTCTTTTCCAAAACTGGGAATTGGCTGGCCCGTCCGAACGTCGAGCGCGTAAAGCCAGTTGCCAGCCGAGTGAAACAATCGTCCGCCCCCTTGGCCGTCGCTCCAAAATGCGACTCCTCGATTGACTCCGCCACCCCGCGCGCCCTGCCAAGGATCAAAGCGCCAAATGAGTTTGCCAGTCGCGGCGCCGAGTGCCGCCACATGGAGCCTCGGAGTCGTCACAAACATCACTCCATCAACAATGATCGGATTGCACTCGATGGTCGACCCGGTGTCGCCCGTGCTCCAGGTCCACGCGACCTCGAGCTTTTTCACGTTTGAACGATTGATCTGATCCAGTTCGGAGTAATGGGAGCCGCCATAATCACCATGGTAGATTTGCCACTCGCGAAGGCTCGCCTTGGGATCCGCCGCGCGGGCGCCCGTGGACCCGAACCACAAAAAAAGTAGAAGAATGCGGCTTTTCATCAGGGCGCAGGGGAGTTCTATGTCACTGCACCGACTCTGTCAAACGCGAGCGCCCAGGCACCAGCAATCTCATTATGGAGCGCGGCTGTGTGCGGAGCACCTGCCGCAGCGCGTTGACCCGCCTCAAACCCTGCGACTGGTCCTGTGGACACAGTCGCGCTCCGATCAAAATGAGACTTGCTGCCCAGGCACGATTCCGCGCCTCGGCGGCGCCCAATCGATCAGAAACAGCGCGGACCACGGCATGAGGTCCTCCCTCACAAGGCGAACGAGACTTGCGGGAATCAAACGCTTGGGCATAGTCAGCCGCGTCGCAGGTTTCAGCAGAGGCCGCCAGCAACGACGCCCGGCTTCGGGAGGACCGCGACTAACAAATAACGATGATCACGGTTTCGCATGGCCAATAAGACTTCACACCAATGGCATTTCTTTCGCGCAGGCGGCTTTGACCAAGTCCAATTCAAATCTGGCGACGATCTCCGAAACCTCGCCCAGTTGGATCAGAAGCTCTGGGCGGCTCTAGCTTGCCCAACGCGAGGCCTGGAAGTGGATCCTATAACGCTTGACTTGATCGACACCGATCGCGACGGGCGCATTCGATCTCCTGAAGTCATCGCCGCCGTGGAATGGGCCTGCAACCTACTCAAAGATCCGGGCGATTTGCTCAAAGGTTCCAACTCACTTCCCCTGGCCGCAATCAATGTGGCCACGCCTGAAGGCGGGACACTGCATGCCCGGGCGAAGCAGATTCTGGCCCTCCTCGGCAAGCCAGAGGCCACCGCTGTCGGAGTGGAGGATATTCATAACTCGGCGACGATTCTCTCCAAAGCCCAGTTCAACGGGGATGGGATTGTGCCGATTGACTCCGCGCCTACGGATTCCATCAAGACCGTCATCGCGGATATCGTGATGTGTTTGGGGGGGGACGCCGACCGCGGTGGACAACTGGGCGTGACGCAGGCCAAACTGGATGTCTTCTTCGAGAGTGCCACCGCTTTTTCCGCTTGGCACGCCGATGCTGAAAAGGACGGCACCGTTCGGCCGTTTGGGGAAGCCACCGCTTCGGCACACGCGGCGTATCTGGCGGTCAAACCAAAAATCGACGATTTCTTCTCCCGCTGCCGCCTGGCGGCATTTGATCCGAGGGCTGCGGCCCTTTTAAACCGTCAGGAGAACGATTACATCCTGATAGCGTCCAAGGACATGACTTTCTCTGGGGTGGAAGTCGCGGGGTTTCCGCTGGCGAGGATCGAGGCGGGGTCTGGACTGCCCCTGAAGAGCGGGTTGAATCCGGCGTGGGCCGGCGCGGTGGCTGCGTTTGATGCTCAAGTCGTGAATCCATGGCTCGGCGAAAGGAATTTCCTGACGGAGGCCGACTGGGTCGCGGTCGGAAGCAAGTTCGCGCCTTTCGAGGCTTGGTTGACCGCAAAAGCGGGCCACCTGGTGGAAAAGTTAGGCACGGCCCGAGTACGGGACATTTTGGCGGGTGGAACGAAGCAGTCGATCGCCGAACTGATTTCCAAGGACAAAGCGTTGGATGGCGAATCGGCGGCCATAGCGTCGCTTGAAAAGCTTGTGCGATTCAATCGAGACCTCGTCGACTTGCTGCGCAATTTTGTCAACTTCCGTGATTTCTACAGCCGTGACAAAATGTCCACGTTCCAAGCCGGCACCCTATACATCGACGGGCGAGCTTGCGAGTTGTGCATTCCAGTCGACGACCCCGGGAAGCATGCGGCGCTCGCCGGGATGGCGAAAACGTTCTTGGCCTATTGCCAATGTGCTCGGCCGGGAGGAGAAAAACTGACCATCGCGGCAGGATTTACGGGCGGCGATAGCGACAATCTCATGGTGGGAAGGAACGGCATCTTCTACGACCGCAAAGGACGTGATTGGGATGCGACCATCACCAAACTGATCGAGAACCCGATCAGCATTCGTCAGGCTTTTTGGGCGCCCCACAAGAAGCTTGTCCGAATGATCGAAGAACAAGTGGCCAAGAGAGCTTCGGCCGCCGAGTCGGAATCGAATAAGAAGCTGGGAGAGACCGCATCATTGGCGGCCAATGTGGACAAGGCGCAGCCGCCGAAATCGGGAGAACCGAAGAAGGTGGACGTCGGCACTGTGGCCGCGCTAGGGGTCGCTGTTGGAGCCATCGGCACCTTCCTCACGGCGGTTGTGGGCTACATCACGGGACTCTTTGATCTGCCGTTCTGGCAATTAGTTCTCGCCGTGGGAGGGATTGTGCTGGCGATTTCAACACCGTCCATGCTCATCGCGTGGCTGAAGCTTCGGCAGCGGAATCTTGGCCCCATCCTCGACGCCAACGGGTGGGCCATCAACGGCCGGGTCAGAATGAATGTGCCTTTCGGAGGATCTCTCACTCAGGTGGCCGCGCTGCCGCCGGGCGCGAGGGCGGCGCTAGACGATCCCTTCGCGGAAAAGCCCGCCGTCTGGCCCAAATTCGCACTGTTCCTCGTCGCCCTGGGCTTCGTCGTGAGCCTCATCGCGCACGTCGCGCCGGTCCAGGTGAATCAGTGGACCCGCGGGTTGCTCGGAAAGAAAGAGACCCAATCGAAACCCGCTCAAGAAACGAACATGGTCGAAAAAGGGAGCGCGCCAGCAGGCCCTTAGGGTCCGCCAATCACCCCTTGCGGACACTGAATCGATGAACCGTCGTCTGCGTGTAGGTTTGACCTGGCTTCAGGACCACACTTGGAAACTTGGGCTGGTTGATCGAATCCGGATAATGCTGGCATTCGAGGCAGAAGCCATATCGCTTGACGTAACGCTGTCCTGATTTGCCAGTGAGAGTGCCGTCCAAGTAATTGCCCGTGTAAAGTTGAACCCCGGGCTCGGTGGTGAGGACCTCCATGACGCGGCCGCTCTTCGGCTCATGCACTCTGGCGGCCAACGTAAGCGATCGCGGCACCGGTTTGTTCAGCACATAATTGTGGTCATACCCGCCGGGGTCACCCCCCACATTGTTGATCCGCGCTCCGATGAGCGTGGGCTTGGTAAAGTCCATGACTGTTCCCTTCACGGAAGCAATCTCGCCCGTTGGGATGCTGGTGTCGTCAACCGGAGTGTAATGATCCGCGTTGAGGTGCAGTTCATGACCCAAGATGGTGTCTCCCACCGGTCCAGCCAGGTTGAAATAAGTGTGGTTCGTCAAATTGACGGGCGTGTCGGCGTCGGTCCTGGCTTCGTAATCAACACGCAACTCGTTCCTGTCCGTGAGGGTGTAGATGACCAAGACATCAAGGTTTCCCGGATACCCTTCCTCGCCGTCAACACTTCGATAAGCCAATTTCACCGAGATTTCTGAACCGCTTGCTTGGGTCGAGGCCTTCCATACCCGCTTGTCGAATCCTTTCAGGCCCCCATGCAAATGATTTGGCCCGTTGTTGGCCGCCAGGGTATACGTTTTTTGATTCAACGTGAACCGGCCTTTGGCAATTCGATTCGCCACCCGCCCCGCGGTCGAACCGAAGAACGGGTGCCCTTTCAAATAAGCCTCCAAATTATCGAAGCCCAGCGCGACATCGGCGATGTTCCCGTGCTTATCCGGAACATGGAGCTCCGTGAGCGTCGCCCCGTAAGTCATGATCTTGGCCACCATGCCATGCCGATTCTTGAGTGTGTAGATCTCCACCTCAACACCTTCCGTGGTTCTGCCAAACGATGCTTTTGTCACTTCAAAACTCCTCTTTGCGCTGGATCTCCCTGCCGTGGATTCCGAGGTTTGACAACCGCTGAGACAAAAGCCCAACGCCGCCAAAGCAAGGGTTGCGACCAAGGAGAACCTGACTCGTGTTGCCTGAGAATTCATAGTGCCTTGCTGCCTTCTACAATGCTAACAGCCGCCCGGTGAAAGGACCGAGCGCCCTGTGTGAACTGGGAATGGATAACCTCTATCAAAGCGTTAATCCTTTGCCCAGCATTTTGTTGCCGCCTCCACAAACCAACGCACTTTTGATTCGTCCTTCCGGCCCGGGCTCGACTCGACGCCGCTGGAGACGTCGACCGCATAAGGCCGGACGCGCCGCACCGCGCTCTCGACGTTTTCATGGGTCAATCCGCCGGCCAAGATCACGGGACGCCCCAGCTTCGAGGCTGTCTGCGCGATATCCCAGTCGAAGCTCGCCCCAGTTCCCCCTCTCTGTCCCGCCACGTAACCGTCCAAAAGCCATCCACAAGTGCGGTACGCGGTCAGCTCTATCAGAGCCCCCGCGTGCTGCACTCGAAAGGCCTTATAACACGCCGCAAAAGTGACCGAGGCCGCAAATTTGGGAGTCTCTTCGCCATGCAACTGCACCGTGTCCAGGCCGCACCCGCACACCGTTCCCAATATTTGCTCGAGCGGCGCATTTACGAACACACCCACTTTGGAAACAAATGGAGGAACGGTTTCGATAATGGCGCGCGCTCGTTCCAATTCCAGGCAACGGGGGCTCCCTTCAAAAAAGACGAATCCTAACGCGTCGGCGCCGGCCTCGACCGCGACGCGGGCGTCGTCCTCATTCGTAATACCGCAGATCTTGACCCTGGTTCTCATCAACTTTGGAGTTTTCTCGCATCATCGGTTTCCACCAACGCCAGGACTGGCGATGCCTAGAATGGCCCGCATCGCTTCACGAATGTCGCCGGCGCGCATGAGGGATTCACCCACCAGAACCGCGGCGGCGCCGCACCGCCTGCATCGTTCCACGTCTTCCCTGCCGTGGATGCCGCTCTCCGAGACCAGAAGCACTTCCTCCCCCGCCACCGTCCTTCGCGCGAGAGCCCCCGCGAGACGTTCCGTGGTCTCAAGCGACACTTTGAATGTCTTTAAATCCCGGTTGTTCACACCTATAAGCGTCGCGTTGATCGCCAAGGCCCGGTCCAGTTCCGCCAGGTCATGCGTTTCCACCAATACAGCCAGCCCCGCCTCCGCGGCCAACCGATGGAACCGGGCGAGTTCCGCGTCGGTCAGGATCGCGACGATCAGCAAAACAGCGTCCGCCCCCCATTCCACGGCCTCCTCAATCTGGCGTTCGTCGATGATGAAATCCTTTCGCAGCAGTGGCAGTTCCACCGCGGCTCGGATGTCCCTCAGATAGGCCAGTGATCCCTGGAAGAATTTTTCGTCCGTGAGCACAGAAAGACACGAAGCGCCGGACCTCTCGTACGCCTGGGCGATGGCCACGGGGTTAAAATCCCCGCGGATCACGCCGGCCGACGGCGACGCCTTTTTGACCTCCGCGATCAATCCGATATCCCCCAGCCTGGGGCGCCGGAGGGCGCCGACAAAATCCCGGACGCCGCCGCGCCGAGCGAGCGTTTCCCGAAGCCGATCCGATGCCACGGCGCCCTCAGGCAGCCGCGAAATCTCACGCTTCTTCTCCGAAACGATTGTCTCAAGGATGTTCATTGTCGGCCTGCGTGGACCATCAGGATCAATCTTCCTCGTCCTTGACTCCCGCCATGCGTTTCAGGGGCCCTCCAGCTCGAAGCCACGCGTTCACGAACAAATCCAGATCCCCATCCATCACCCCTTGAACATCGCTGGTTTGAGCGCCCGTCCGAAGATCTTTCACCATTCGATAAGGCTGGAAGACATAACTCCGGATCTGATTGCCCCAGGAAACGCTGCCCTTTTCTCCATAAAACCGCTCCATCTCGGCTTTCTGAGCATCCAAGCGCTGGGCGTACAACTTCGACAACAACAGCTTCATGGCTGTCGCCCGGTTTTGGAGCTGTGACCGCTGAGCTTGGGAAGCCGCCACGGTGCCGGTCGGCAAGTGCGTGATGCGCACGGCGGTTTCCACTTTGTTCACATTCTGCCCCCCCTTGCCCCCCGCCCGAAATGTGTCCACCTGGAGTTCGCCAGGGGGAATCACAATCTCGCCCTCGTCCTCCACCTCGGCGATCGCATCCACGCTGGCAAAACTCGTGTGCCGCCGCTTGTTGGAATCGAAAGGGGAAATCCGAACCAGCCGATGCACGCCTCGCTCCGCCTTGCAAAAACCGTAGGCGTTCTCCCCCCGAATCATCAGGGTCACGCTCTTGAGTCCCGCTGTTTCTCCCGCCAGGGCATCGGTGACCTCCACGCTCCAACCGCGGGATTCGCACCACCGCTGGTACATCCGAAGCAGCATGTTGGCCCAATCGCATGATTCGGTGCCGCCCGCACCGGCGTTGATGCTGAAAATGCAGTTATTCCGATCATGCGGTCCGTTCAAGAGCACTTTGAGCTCGATGTTCCCGAGCTCCTCTGTGAACTTCCCCAAATCTCGTTCCAACTCACTCAGCAAGACCAATTGAGCCGCTTCGGGCTCTGATTCGCCAAGTTCGGCCATCTCCTGAAAATCCTCCAATCGCTTTTCCGATTGCAGAATAGGCTCGATCTTGCGGCGCAATCCGTTGGCTTCCTCGATCAACCGCTGGGCTTGCTCCTGATTGCTCCAAAAGGAGTCGCCCGCCATGAGGGCGTCCAATTCGTCTAAACGCTTCCGCACGCCGGGGACGTCAAAGAAACCTCCGTAACTGGCTCAGTTTCTCCGAACGTTCAACGATCTGCTGGCGAATCCCATCAAACATAGGACCGGGAATGTAGAGACCCCAGAGCCGGCTTGGCCAGCGAAATCACGAAAAAAACTAACCTCCCACCTCGGCTCGAGCTTCAGCGGCGAGAGCCGTCGAAAGATATCGCTCCCCAGTTGAGCAAGCGATCGTCACAATCATTTTCCCCTTGTTCTCCGGCCGGCGCGCCACCTCGATGGCGGCGCACACGTTGGCGCCCGTGGAGATGCCCGCCAAGATCCCCTCCTCCTTCGCCAAGCGCCGCGCCATCGCGAATGAATCATCATTGCTGACTTGGACGCACTCCACGATTTGAGGCCTGCCGCTGGAATCTTTGAGGTGCAGGTTCTTGGGGACAAATCCAGCTCCCGTGCCCTGGATCTTGTGCGGTCCAGGCTTCACCGGCATTCCCGCGAGAGTTTGCGAAATGACGGGCGAATCTTTTGGTTCCACGGCAATCGCGGCAAACGAGGCTTTGAGGGGCTTGATGACTTCCACGCACCCTGTGATAGTCCCACCAGTGCCCACCGCGGCCACAAGAATGTCCACCCCGCCATTGGTATCTTCCCAAATCTCGAGCGCCGTGGTTTTCCGGTGTATTTCTGGATTGGCCTCGTTCTCAAATTGCTGGGGAATCCAGGAGTTCGGAGTCTCCTGAGCCAGTTGACTCGCCCGCGCAATCGCGCCTTTCATGCCTTCCGAGCCAGGTGTCAGAACGAGCTTGGCTCCCAGCAGGGCGAGCAAAGTGCGACGTTCCAACGACATTGTTTCCGGCATCGTCAGGATCAGTTTGTACCCCTTCGCAGCCGCCACAAAAGCCAGCGCGATGCCGGTGTTGCCGCTCGTAGGCTCGATGATCACCATGTCCTTCTTCAGCACGCCGCGGTCCTCCGCGTCTTGGATCATCGCCATGCCGATTCGGTCCTTCACGCTCCCCAGGGGATTGAAGAACTCACATTTCAACAAGATGGTGGCATCCACACCTTGGGTGACCCGGTTCAATCGCACCAGGGGGGTTCTTCCCACGGTGTCCACGATGCTGTTGTAGATTCGGCCCATAAATGGAGGGATTAGCTGAATTTAAGCGCCAAGCGGCGGCGCCAATCGCGAAAATTTTCGAGATGAGTTCGATGGAACAGCGGGCGGTCCCGCAAAAAGGGACCCGTTCATGCCAGCGTGGTTCGAGAGATGACTTCCTGGCCAATCCCGGCCGTCAGGCTTTAGCCACCTTGCCTTTGAGAGCGGCCTTTTTCCTTTTTATATGAGCGTGCCGGCGGCGGCGTTTCTCGACCTTGCTGTGTTGTTTTCCCATATCAAGCTTTACTTTGCGGTTACTATGCCTTTGTTTCTTTTCAGAAATATGAAGATTTGGCGGCTCCGCTTCAACACCTATTTGTTCTTCCTCTGCGCCTGCCTCGCATTCGTCGGATGCGAGACAACCAAGGAAGGCCGCGAGAAGAAGAAGGAAATGACTCTCATGAGGTTTCACTTGGAGGTGAACCCTGATGGCACCGAGCGAACTCAAACGGTGCCGGTCTTCAGGGCGAATCCAACGATGGTTAACATCAGCAAATCCCCGTTTCTCGACGAAGGGAGCATCGCCCGAGCGGCGCTCGTCGACAGCCCGGGCGGCGGCTTTTTTATCTCGGTTCAATTCAACCACCACGGCACACTCCTTTGGGACAACGTCACCACCGCCTTCCGAGGCCAGCGGGCCGCGATCTTCGCTGTCTACGGCGAAACCCGCTGGCTGGCCGCGCCGCAGATCACCAAGCGCATCACCGATGGCATCGTCACTTTCACTCCAGACTGCACACGCGAGGAAGCGGAGCGGATCGTCAGGGGGCTGAATAATGTGGCCAGGAAACTGAAGGATAAATAAACCCCGAGAGCACCTCATGCCGGAAGGCACTCCCTTTTCCCATCCCTCCCACGCCTCAGAATGGCAACCCGCAGTCGATGCCCGCATCGCGCGCTCAGTTTCGACCTCGCACAGGATGGCGAACCCTTTCGTGAGACTCCTCTGGCTGGCCCTCCTGTGCGCGCCCTACCACGGCATCCCCGCCGCATTTCTGTTCCCCACCGCGAATCGCACTCTCCTGACCCAAGGCGGCGAAAGCGCATTCTTCGTCGGCACGGCCGGAAAGCCGTGGACGAGCGGCCAATTCGGGTGCGTACGCTCCAACGGAAATCAAATGCACGAGGGCATCGACATCCGCTGCCAGCGCCGCGACGCCCGCGGTGAACCCATCGATCCCGTGATGGCCTCCGCAGACGGAACAGTGGCTTACATCAACCTCAAACAAGGGCTGTCCAACTACGGGATCTATGTCATTCTGCGTCATCGAATCGAAGGCCTTGAGGTGTTCACGCTCTACGCTCATCTGAAGCAGCCCAAAGCGGGCCTTCGCGTTGGTCAAACCGTGGGTGCGGGCGAAACGATCGGCGTGATGGGCCGCACTTCCAACACCCGCCAAGCCATCACCCAAGATCGAGCCCATCTTCATTTCGAAATCAACATCCTTTTGAACGATCAGTTTACCTCCTGGCACGCCAAGAATAACCCTGGAATGAGAAACGATCACGGGCTCTGGAATGGCCGCAATTTGCTCGGGATCGACCCCTCAGCGGTGTTCAAAGCCCAGTCAACTCTCGGGAAGTCCTTCAGCCTGCTAGACCACATCCGCAATCAGAGGGAGCTGTGCCGAGTATTGGTGCGAGACACCCGGTTCTCTTGGATCAAACGCAGCGTGCCACTCATCCGCCGAAACCCGATCGCCGACCGGGAAGGAATCGCGGGCTTCGAGATCGCGTTCAATTTCAATGGTGTCCCGTTCCAACTTGTTCCCAGGGCGGCTTCAGAGATCAAAGGCGGTGGACGCATTCAACTTCTCCACGTGAATGCCGCGGAAGCCCAATCGCACGGCTGCCGGCACCTCGTCCGCATGGGCCGTAAGGGCTGGGAGCTCGCGCCTAAAGGGACCACCCTCGTCGAGTCGCTGATTTATTCCAACTCCCTCTCGAAATGAATGGGTGGCACTCAACCGTGACTATCCAATACCCTTGAAACGGCAGTGGAACACCGTAGAGAGTTGCAAAAGCCTGGGTGAGAAAGCCTTGGCGAAGAGGGAGACATCTCCCTTGTCCATCTGGTGAGTGATTCGGAAAAACTTTATCGCCAGGATCTTGCGAAGATGTGCCCTGGGCAACTGCCGTTTTCAGGATAAACAGAAGTATGTCCGGCTCCAACGATTATCTCCACGGATACGATCCCAAAGAGCAAAGCAGGCTCTACGATCAGGCGCGGTATCTCGAGCCGCGAGTGCTGGAGGGCTTTGATTTCTCCGCCCACGGTCATGTGCTGGAAGTCGGGTGCGGGGTAGGCGCTCAAACAGAAATCCTGCTCCGCCGGTTTCCCAATTTGCGCGTCACTGGGATAGATATTTCTTCAGCCCAAATCGAACGGGCTCGAAGCCACCTCGAATCGCTACCCGAACTCAGGCACCGATCGGATTTCTTGGTTGGCGACGCCTCCGATCTTCAGCCTTCCACGGATCGGACATATGACGGCGCGTATTTGTGCTGGATTCTCGAGCATGTGAAGAATCCTCTCGCCCTGCTTGGCAACCTCAAACGAATTCTGAAGCCCGGTTCCAAAATCTGCGTCGCCGAGGTGTTCAACTCAACGTTGTTCGTCCACCCGCGGAAGCCCGCGCTGATGCGTTATTGGGAAGCCTATAATGTGCTCCAATCCTCCCTGGGAGGCGATCCGTGGGTTGGAGGGAAGCTCGGAGCCCTCCTCGCGTCCGCCGGATTCAGCGAGGTGCGCATCCGCCCCCACCCGATCTTGGAGGACTGCCGCGACCCCGAAGGTCGGGAATCGATTCTGGTCTATTGGCGCGACCTCCTCCTTTCCGCCAGCGATCAGTTGCTTGAGCGAGGCCTAGTCGATCAGGCCCTCATTGAACAACTCGAAGACGCGCTGCGCAGCCTGAGGAAAGACCCAGGATCGATTTTCTTCTACGCCTTCATGAAAGCGGAGGGACTCACATGATCTCTAGGATCGCGCGGAAGTTCTCCGGCGGCTTCGCTTCTGTGCTGGCGGGAACCGCCATCGTCTCCAGCTCCGCTGCCGATTTCCGATCCGAGATCGCTCCGATCCTCGCCGCGAAATGCTTTGCCTGCCACAATCCAGAAAAGGCCAAAGGCGGCTTTCGGCTCGATACAGCGGAACAACTCCTCCGCAGGGAGGCCAACAAGAACGCTCCTGTCGTGCCGGGCAAACCGGGGCAAAGCCGGCTCGTGACCCTGCTGCAATCAGAGGACCAGGATGACCGAATGCCCCTAGACGACGATCCTCTGCCCTCTCATCAGATCCAAAAAATCATCGATTGGATCCAGAACGGAGCCGTCGTGAGTGAGGACGATCGAAAGCTCGACATCCGGTCGTTCGCGGCGCTTCCTCCGCGAAAGCCGGCGCCCAAGGTTTATCCGCGGCCCATCCCCGTGACGGCATTGGCGTTCATTGACGGCGGCCTCCGCCTCGCAAGCGGCGGCTATCATGAGGTGCTTGTTTGGGACGTGGCAACCGCCTCCCTCGCGAGGCGCATACCGAATCTGCCGGCAAGGATTCTGACCCTGGTCGCGGACGGCCAGAATCAATGGCTCGCGGTGGGGGGCGGTCAACCGGGTAGATCCGGCGAGCTCTGGCTGGCGCCGCTCCAGGGCGACGCGCCGCCCCGACTCATCGCGTCGTGCCCGGATGTGGTGCTGGCCGCGGCTTTCTCAAGCGACGGAAGCCGGCTTGTGGTGGGGGGAGCGGATAATACGATCCGAGTGTTCTCCACGCGCGACCTCAAACAAACCCTCACCATCCAGCAGCACGCCGACTGGGTGCGCTCCATCGTGTTCACCAAGGATGGCCATCGATTGGTTTCCTCCAGCCGGGATCGAACCGCCCGCGTGTTTCTCACCAAAACAGGCGAGCTGGAGGCCACTTTTGCGGATCATTCCGCCGCCATCGCGGGAGCCGTGTTGACACCGGATGTGAACCGGATCATCAGCGGCGGGAGGGACAAGCGGCTCCTCCTCTGGAACTTGATGGATGGCAAAAAGGCGTCCGATCTGGCGTCCTTCGACTCCGAAATCGTGGCCATCGAGTCCCGTGGCGCCGACGTGTTGGTGGCGACCGCGGATGGGAGCTTGCGTCACTTCTCGTCCGCGGAGAAAAAGGAGAAAGGACGGCTGGGACCCGGGTCCTCCCGCGTTCACGCAATCGCCATCGATGCCTCCACGTCAGCGGCGGCTTCGGGTGGCCACGATGGAGAAGTTCGGCTGTGGGATCTGACGAACCATTCGCTCCGGGCGAAATTCATCGCGTCACCGATGGCCCGGAAATCACTTTCGACAATTCAAAGCAACTCCGGCAAGGCCGTTCCGGCGTTGAAACCTTCCACGCAAACCTTGGAAGCCGAAACTTCGAGATTTTCACGAATCCCTCTGGAATTCGGCCAGTTTCGCTTTCCAAACGGAGGCCATATTCAAGGCGTGCAATTGAAGAGCATGGACGGTATCGGCAACGAGCGACTATTCCTCTCACACGATTCAGACGCGGTGGCCTACATCGCCGTCGCGGAACGAGCGCCAAACGGCGCGGGCAGCCGCCGAGCGACAGTGCGCCACGTCATTGAACTGCCCTCGGACGGCAAGCAGCCTCCCCTGCGCCACCCTGGTGGGATCCAGTTGCTTGGCGACATTCTGGCTGTGGGCGTCGAGGACAACCAGGACAAGTTCAGGTCCCAAGTACAGTTTTGGGATGTCTCGATCCCCCATGCTCCAAGGCAGCGAACACCTCTCACGATCAACCGGGAAAGTTCGACTCCAAAACGAAAGACCGCCGGGGCCGTCGGACTCATCGATCGCGGGACCAACGTTTTGGCCGTGGTGGCCAATTGGGACTCGGCAATCCTGGATTTCTATGAGTCAAACGGAAAGCCGCTCAGCGACGAGGCGTCCCGCTTCGATCTGCGTTGGGTTTGGGATTCCGCGGAAGCCAATCGCACGGGCTGGTCTCCAGACCAGCATTGGGGCAAGTATCAAGCCCTGAACTTGCTGAAGGACGAGTCTGGCCGAATTCTGCTCGCGGGATTTCACACCACTCCGGATGCCAGGAACGTGGTCGACCTATTCGAAATCACTCTTGGGGCTCCAATCTACGAGCGCATCAGAAAAGTTCTCTCCATCGGCGTCCGGCTTCCGGGGGCAACCATGTTCCGATACGGGGGCGGCCTCCAAATCACCACCAACAAGACGCTTCGATGGCTCGCAACAAGCGAATCCATCCGAAACCGTGGTAGTGTGGCGCTCTCTCGCTAAACCAGCGCCTTGAGCCGAACGGAGGCATCTGAACGAGAATTCTTAACTCCTCAATGATCGCCCCTGGCAAACGCCCCATTTCACCCCATGAACCTTCAAACGGCAGTTGCCCCTGGCGAATATTCGCAAGATCCTGGCGATAAAGTTTTTCCAAATCACTCACCAGATCCGCAAGGGATATGGCTTGATCTTCGTCAAACCTTTCTCATCCGGGCTTTAGCAAATCTCCACGAGGTTCAACTGCCATTTTAGGGATAAAAAGTCCCCTTCTCCCAACATGGCTTTGAATCGCCGCCGGCTGCCAGTACGCTGAAGTTCCTGCCGAGCCTCGATCATTGACTCGTGCCAGGGATGGCAGCCGAAGGGGTTCCAGAGCTCGCCGTCTTTTCAATCACCGGGAGTTTTGAATCCGGATAGGTGTATCGATAAGACGCGTAAAACATTTCATTGAACGTTTGATCTCCCCAGCCGACCGCTTTCGCCGGATCCGGGTTGCTCAAATTCAACGCGGAGTTGTCCCACGCGGCTTCGACGGTGAGCACAGTCCCCTTAGGGAGCCGCTTGGGCTCAATCAATTCATAATTTCGCTGCCATTCGAAGCGGTAATTCGGCACGTTGAGAAGCAGCTCCTCCCGCCCATCAGGATAACGGACTTTGTAGCGCATCCATTTCCCACGCAAATGCATGTGCGGATTCATCGTGTAAAGCAGCGCGTCCTTGTCAAATCGCCGCGATTTCTTCGCCACGAACTCCCCGTGACCAGGCGGAATCTCAAATTTATCATCAATCAAAACGCTGCTCCTGAGCTCTTGCCGCGGAGGTTCCTTGGCGAGATACAGACCCAGCCTTGAGCGATCCGTCTCCGCCTTCCCTGAAGCCGTGTAATGCAATTGAAACACGATCTTGGAACCTGCCTTAAGCAGCCGGCCCGTGCCAGCCGGCATTTCGTCTGGTCCCATTCCAGGCGCGTATCCTGTAAGTGCCTTGCTATGTCTCTCCCGATCTTCGCCGGGCAGGATCGTGCTGGCGATGATGTGATGCAGCACGCGCCTGTTGCCAGGCACGATCTCCGTCGCCCGCAACCACACATCTTCAGTGTTCGGCGCCTCGGCCACCACGTAACGATAGTCAAACACTCCCTCCGCGGCGACGGATTGCTCTGGAATTTGCACAATGAAATCCGGGGGTCCCAGTTTCCATTCCGGCAGTTCAGGCTGATGCTCCACGAGCGGATCCCCTCCCCGACCTCGCGGCGCCCCGGTGTCAATCCACTGGACCAGTGTCCGAACTTCTTCTGGCGACAACGAAAAATCGTTTCCAAACCGACCTACATGCGGATCGGCGTGCCAGGGCGGCATGCGGCGCGTGACCAGGACTTCCCGGATCATCTCGGACCATCCCCGCACCTTCTCGTGGCTCGACATCGCGAAGGAGCCGATGCCCCCTCGCGTGTGGCACTCCAGGCATTTAGCCTTCAGCAGAGGCGCGATCGTGGCCGCGTAGGAAACGCTTTCGGCCTTCGCGAAGGTAATCGCGCAACCCGGGGCTCGGGTCGTTCCCATTTTCACAGGCTTGCCCGCGAGCAGGGCATCCAACGCGTCCTTCAAATAGGAGCGGGTGGCGACAGGCTTCGCGCTTTCATAATCCAAGCGGTCGTCAATGGCGCCTCGGTATCGAATCAGCCAGCTATTTGGTTCGATGACGATGCATTCCCCGGTTCTGGAAATTCCCAAGGCCTTGGCGACCAGTTGGGTTTCATCGAGCAGGATGGGCATGTCGATGCCGAACTCACGAGCCTCTCGCGCCACATCCCCGCGACTATCCTGCAGATTCGCATTGATCATCCAGAAAGTCGCCCCTTGGCCGGCGTAGGCGTCCCGCAAACGCTTCAGCTCCGCAACGCGTTTGCGAACAATCGGGCATTCATTCCCTTGAACGAACAACACCACCGCGCGTGTGTTCGGATCGTTCGCGTAGTAATGCAGCCTTCGGTAAGCGCCTTCATGATCCAGCAAAGCAAAGTCCTCCACCGGCCGGGCTGCGATTGAAGAAGAGGAGCGGGAACCCGCGAATGCAGCAATCAAGCAGGACGTCGCGACCGCGAACCATGCGGCTGTGGGAAGCAAACCAGTTGTTTTGATCATGAGACTCATTCTTCGGACAATGCTTACAGTAACCTTAAATACACTTAACAAAGTCAGCCGCCGATTCCAAGCAATTAGCCCAGGAACACGGCGTTCACATCAGCCACTACCCATGAACCGAACGGGTTCATGGTCCGTGAGCAGGTCCGTAAGGAACAAGGGGCTTCCCATGAACCGCCCTGGATCGGGTCGGGTGCCGGGGATTGCGCCCCGGCACCCTCCCACACCACCGTACGTGCGGTTTTCCGCATACGGCGGTTGAACGATGCAGCCCTGTTTACATGGTGGCTGTTAGGTCTGACGGAACGTAGAAACCATAACGT
>SYMW01000223.1 GCA_005805305.1 Verrucomicrobiales bacterium | reverse complement strand
GCTCGAGGTCCGCAACGCCGGCGGCCCGACAGGCCCGGGTTTCGTCAGCAACAACCCAGCCCCTTGAATCCTTGGGAAACCTACATTCATGCTCTGCTCCTCTCCAACGAGACCGCGTTTGTGAATTGACTCGAGTGTCACGGGGCATTTGACGTAACGACGGAGTCCGGGTTGAATGATGACAATCGACAACCCGCTTGCATGTGGGGTGCGCAGCCAAGAAAGTCATTGTTTCATGAACCTCCCATTCGCCGCCAACGCAATCTGCGTCCGATCATATTCCCAAGCCTGTGTGAACTCCGTCATTCGCTTGGCGTTCCTTCTCGCGTGCGCCTCGCTCTCCCAATCCGCGAGCCCTGCGCCTTCTCGAATCACAGTCTCGGCAGGCGGCCTGGACCGATTTCAGACCGTCGTCAGCTTTCCCAAGCCGCTGGGATGGAAGCAGACCGTGGTTTTGAAAACGCCCGAAGGAAATGAGTTGGCGGTGCAGTATGACGACGAGGGGAATGCCTCCTTTATCATTCCGGAACTGAAGAAGAACCACAGCATCACGATTAATGTGTCGGATGCGGTATCCGCGGCGGCCAGACCGCGAGTCGAAGCAAATCGCGAGAGCGACGGCATCGCTTTCAAGCTCGAAGGCAAGCCGATTATCCGCTACCAGGCTGAGGCTGGCGCGCTGCCGAGGCCTGAGATCAAACCCGCCTTCAAGCGGGGAGGGTATCTCCACCCGGTCCACACTCCAGCAGGCCGCGTCATCACGGACGATTTCCCTACGAACCACGTGCATCATCATGGCATTTGGTCCGCCTGGACGAACACGGAGTTCGAGGGGCGAAAGCCCGATTTCTGGAACATGGGGGCTGGCAAGGCGAAGGTGGACTTCTCATCCCTGACCCGCCAGTGGAGCGGCTCCGTCCATGGCGGATTCGTTTCCAAGCATGTGTATACAGACTTGGTTCCGGCGACACCCGTGGATGTTCTTGATGAGACTTGGCGCGTTCAGGTTTATGCCATCTCGAACAAAAGGCATCCCGCGTGGATATTCGACATCACGTCGACGCAGCTGCTCCGGGGTCAATCCCCCCTTAAACTCCCGGAATACCGCTATGGGGGTCTTGGCTTCAGGGGAAACACGCACTGGGATGGCAAGGACAATTGGATCGTCCTGACGTCAAATGGCGAAACGGACCGCGTGAAAGCCCACGCCACGCGCGCGAACTGGTGTTACCTGGGCGGGATGCTTGACGGCGAGCAGGCCGGGATCGCGGTGCTGTGTCATCCATCCAATTTTCGATTTCCGCAGCCCATGAGGGTGCACCCTAGCGAGCCCTTCTTTAACTATACTCCCCAGCAGGCCGGGGACATGGAAATCACTCCTGGAAAACCCTATGTCTCGAAATACAGATTCGCGATGCTGGACGGCCGCCCCGACAAGGCGGAGCTCGATCGGCTTTGGAACGACTACGCAACGCCGCCGACGGTGAATCTGAAATGATGCCAGATCCGAACGAAATCCAGGCGGCTGTTTTCATCCGCAAGGATTAGCCCAAAGCAAGGCTTCACCCCCCTCTTGGAGCCGGCGACGCTGCTGGCTTTTCTAACCGCTCAATCCCTGCAGGAAGAACCTAACCGCCTAACAACTTTTGCGGGGTGTCGCGGTCCGAACCCATCTTGAATCGCGGAAAGGCTTTGAGCGAGAAAGTGACGCCGATCGTCACGTCGTCCGGACGTTCGCGATGATCCCGAATGCGCAGCGTCAATCCAACCGTCCAACTCCGCAGGTCGCGATAGAGGGTGTAGTACTGCTCCTCCATGACGCCGTCCCGCGCCTCAAAATGATGCGTCAACCGGGCGCCCCAGTTCTCGTTGAAACGCAGATAGAGACTGCTCATCAGCGTATTGTTCCCCTGCCCCAGAAAAAGGTCATCCTTCAAATAACGATGCCCGACGCTCCAACTCCACCATTCCTCGGGTGTCACGGTCGCCCAGTGATCCGACTCATTGAGCCGTCCCTCGCCTAGGTCGTAGCGCGTTTGGGAACTGAGCACGAGCCAGGACCACGGTTCCCAGTCCAAATCCGAGTAGATATTCGCAAAAGTGCTTTGCCCGGGCCTTGGATGCACCCGCCAATCCGTGTAGACGGCCCAGTTCAAAAAGTTCACTACTTCGCCGTCGCGTTTGGTCTGCACTTTGTTGCGGCCGCCGAAACGAAACACGTTTTGGCTGTCGATCGAGTCGATCGAATTGTAATCCGGGTAATCCATGGGAAGCAGGCGGAATGTGGGCAATTCGTAGTCGAACTGCGGCAACTGCGGCGGCAATTTATTCGGCGAAGGCACGAACGCATAATTGACGGTTGGTTCGAAAATGTGGCGCAGTCCGTCCATTTCCCAGAATTTGTTCTTAGCAGCGGGCCAGATTCGCGACACCTTCGAGGACACTTCCATGCCCGTGTTCAAAACCCAGCGGTCCTCGGCGCGGAGCGTGCTGCCCAATCCGTCGGTCTCGCCGTAGTGTGTGAACCGGCCCCCGACCCTGGGAGCGACATTCAACCAGCCGAAAAGATTCTTGGGCAGCACGATCTGGTGGTAGGAATCGGCGCGCATGGCCCCATAATCGGGCACTAAATCGTGCGCGAACTTCCGCTGGAAATAACCCACCGAACTCTGGCTCTCGTAATAGAGGGGACTCTCGCCCAATTGCTGCCTCAAAGCATCGAATCGCAAGTCGGGCAACCGTTCGATGGTTTCATAAAAATCATTGATCTGAGGCTGGGCGAGGACGTTCAAGTTGAAGTTCGACCACGCCTGGTTGACTTCGAAAAACGAATTCGGTTGTGGATTACGTCGATGCTCGGACTCAAAGAAATCGCGCTGCACCTGAGCGTCGCTGTAATCTCGCACCATCACACGGGCCGTCAGGTTGGTCGCCAAATCGGCCCTGTGGAAAAACTCGATGCGGCGCCTGTCCTCCGGAATCGGAAGCAAGGCGGGGTTCACCCCAGGATCCTCGTCCCGCAGATAATAGAAGCTGAACTGACCCGCCCCATATCGTCCAAGATCATAATCCAAGTCCGGCCCGACGCCAATTCCCCGGCGCTGGCGGTAATCGACATGCACGGCGCCACTTAACTTTTCGTTCCAATACCAATTGTACGCCCCCAACATATAAGGCCCGTAAAGACTCCTGAAACCGGGCGTGAGCACGATGTTGTTCGGATGCCGCTTCAAGCTCCGATGAAAGAGTGGGAAGTACATCACCGGTGTTTCTCCCAAATAGAGAGTCGCCCCTTTGGCCTCCACAAATTCCCCGGGAACGAGAGTGATCTCCTTGGCTCGGATGGTGTAGCCTGGGGTGTCCACATCATCGGTCGTCAGTTTCGGCCGCTGGATGACATGGGTGTCATTCGTGCGCACCGATGTGACCGAGTCTCCCGAAATGAAAATGGGCCCAAATCCGGTGCGGAATTTTCCGGACTCGAAAACACCTGTATTGAAGTTGTATTTTACCGACTCGCCCTTCCAAACCTGCTTGCCGCGCTGCAAAACGACATTTCCGTGGACCTCGGCTTCCCTGGTCTGCGGGCTCGCGCTCCCCCAATCGGCGGTGAGCACCGCGTTGCTGTAGGTGATGACCACCCCGTTGGTAAATAGGAAAACGCTCTTCTCAAAATTGAATTCGACCTTGCTGAGATCCCCTCTCGCCTTCACGTTGAAATCTCCCAAAGCCGCGGCGTTCGCCGATAAGCTCAGAAGCAAAGCCACAGCCCCAACCGCAGCCCCTATCCCGAGCGCCGCGCCGAAGGTCGGCAAAAGTCCACCTTCCCAAACACGCCGCCCGAACCACCCGGATCCTAAGCGCAGGCGGAGGGCCGGGAGGGGCATGAGGCTGCCAACACGAAGGCTCGCCAATATTAGAATAATTCGGTCACGTCTCATGAAGTACGTCGAAGCTACTCATCTCGGCGCAAGACGCCAAGTGGATTTCAACAATCAACAGAGTTTGGAATTTGATCGGCATGGATTGTGCTAAACTGTTCGGGGAATATGAACTCATTCGGAACTAAACTTTCCAAAATCCGGCTCAAGCTCCCCACTGGCTCACCTCAGTGGCGCTCGCTCGGCCCCAAACGGAAGAAAGTTCCGATGGCGCTCTACATGCTGAAACTGCGCCAGCGGCTCACAATACACCCCATCGCGAAAGCTTTTCACCAAGAGCTCCAAGCCGCGAATGCGTCCGGCAAAGGCTCGGAAAGTCACGCTCCAACCCTTCCATCGTAGGCGCGGCGCCCCAAGCTGTTGCGGTAAAAAATTCCAGGGCACGATCTCCTCCCACACGCATATCCTGCCGCTGCCGAGCCATGCGCCGCCTCAAGGCCTCGCTCCATTCCTCGATCGTTGTGGGCCCGCGAATTTCGTGGCGGCCGATCCACGGTATCCATTCCTGAAACTGGGATCGATGACAATAGGCGCAAGCCGCGATCAGCGGAAAGGCGTCCTCAACATCCACGGCCAAATCATATTGGTTGGCGCCGAACATGTAGCCGTCGTAAACATTGAAAATCACAGGCGTCTTGACGGGTTCTGAATGCGACTCGTCAGTGGGATAAATGTCCGAGAACGCGTGCGGCACGTTGATCAAGTAAGCCACACGTCTAACAGCCTCGGCCACCGTGAGATGATCTGTGTGGACGCCCATTAACGGATCGGTAGGGAGGGGCGGACAGAACAAATAGTCAGGCTCAAATTCGCGAATAGCCTTCCAAAGCGCGGCCAAGAAAGGCCGGTCCAAAATCCCGCCTTCCGGGATGGGACGCCCATCAGGAAACTTCAAGAGCTCGAATTCGTAACGGCCGATTTTCGCCGATTCCGCTTGCTCGGCGAATCGGACTGCGGCCGTTTCCTGGCGTGTTCTGCAGTGGTGGCCGGCCGCGCCATCGGTGCAGACCAGCACTCTCGCCGAGAGCTGCGGACCCAGCGCGCGGCGCCACATTTCAAACGTTCCTCCCGCCGTCAGCTCAAAATCATCGTAATGAGCGTGAACATTTAAGATCTTCACACTTCGTTACTTTTTGAACAAGCCCCCTATCCCCTTGGTCACCTTGTCCACCTGTGCCTTGGCCCCTTCGCCCAACCCCTTCGCGGTGTCCGTTACTTCCTTCCCGAGCTTGCCCAAGGCGTCGCCAACCACCCCGGTTGTCCCGTCCAATACAGCTTTCGTGATTTTCTCAGCCAGTTCTCCAGGGGTAATTCCTTCCCCGCCCTTTCCAAGATCCGTCAATCGTATCGTGGGCAAAGGAACACTCATCGACTTGCCGCCGAGCACCGTCATGCTGAGGTTCACTTTGCCGTCGCTGATCACCAATTCATCCACTTGGACTTTCTTTGATTTTGCGCTTTTCGGCGCGCTTTGATCCGCCGCGGTGAATGCCTGGACGTTTTCAAGTATTTTGCTCAGGTTGCTTCCCTTGAGGCTCCCTTCAAACGTGATTTCCGGAGCAACGACGTTCACCGAACGAACCACGACCTTGTCTCCTAGAAGCGTCATGGGATCGATCACAACGGTCACTTCTCCGACTTTTACCGCGCCAGGGGTCTTGAACCCTTCGGGATTGCCGACCGTCAACCCTTTGAGGCTCCCACGGCCGGAGAGCATGGAGACCGAGGCTCCGTCGAGTTTGACGTCCACTTTAGTTGCTACAGGAGCAACGGTCTCAATGCTTTCCTTGACGATCGAATCGGTAAAAAACATTACCACGAACACCGCGACCACGAAGAGCGCGAAACCTGCAGTGAGAATTCTCAGCAATGTCTTTTTCACGCCCCGATGATGCCGAGTCCGGGACCAAAGTAAAGAGCCACAAACCTGGGCTAGCAAAAGTGGGGGCAAACATTCGGTTTGCCAGGCGCCAGGTCACTGAATGCCGTCGGCTGTTCTCGCCAGCCTCCCGGAAAATTGATAGTTCCGTTTGGATCAGAGGTGCCGGGGTGTGGGGAACTCATCCTCAGCCTGAACTGGATCCCAACCCCCTGCGGCTTCGCTGTGGTACTGTGGCAATCACGCTTCACCTGCCACAAATCTTCGAGCCATCGCTTGACCTGGAGCCAAGGGTGGACCAGAGTGTGTCAGTTAAATTTGCTTTGCTGGGGGCGTACTGGTTTCGACCTGGAGGATACGTCAGAGGCGGCATGCCGAGGATGGTTCGTTGGCCTCGTAAATCACCGGACCAAAAAATAACTGCTAATCAAGAACTAGCACTCGCGGCCTAAGTGCCTCGACGTTCGCCCGGAGACACCTGCTATTCGGGACGAGCGCCATTGCAGGTTGGATCGAGAGCGGGATCAGCGCGTCCTCGATCGAGACTTTCTCATGCTGGTTACGCGGCGCGACTCGTGTCGGATCGTTATCGCGCGGCCGACAACTATCTTCCGACTAAGCATGTAGTCGCGGCTGGCCATTCTTCCAGGGACGCGGGTTCAACTCCCGCCGCCTCCACCACTTTTTACAGGGGTTGTTGAGAATCATTGCGTTTTCCAAACAGATTCCAAACAGTTTGGGGAATGAAAAACCCTGAGGCCTTCCCGGTCGAGATGAAGCGCGGCAACGTCTCGGTGAGGATTTACCGCGTCGCCAGCACCAAGGCAGGCCGTGAATATTGTCGAATTCCGGGTCGGCTATTACACTTCAGAGGGCCAGCGCAAATTCAAAACCTACGCTGATTTCTTGTTGCTTCGGCAAGCGTGCGTGAAGGAATTTTCGGCGGTCGGCATGCTGGGGTGCGTCATGAGCACACCTGAATTTGATTCCGCCGATCTCTGCCGGCTCCAATCCCAACTGACCGCCTGGCGGAATCGCCAGACTGGGCGCCCTCGGCTCCCAAAGTCTCTTTGGCAGGCCGCCGCCGCCCTCGCGCGGATCCACGGAGTCAGCCGCGTCTCTCGCTCCCTGGGCGTTGGCTACCGCAAGCTGCGCCGAATCGCGGCTGGCGAACAATCTCTGGACTCGCCCCGACGCACAACCGCTTCCCCGCCGTCCACACAGCCCTTCCCTTTCGTCGAGGTGCAGCGCGGGATCCGCCAGCACCTCTTCGACCACTGCGGCGCTGTAGATGGCACGGTCGGCCACCATCGTCAGCACGGCGTCCAGACTCCATCCCAAACTGCCTCGCATCCGTTGCGTCAGAGGCCGGAAGCGCGCCCGCAAATCTTCGAAATTATCAGTGCATTCAAAGTAGATCGGATGGCCCGAAGCCGTATGCACAAAATCGCTATGCAGCGCCTTGTCCGCACACCGAACCCAGCAATAGGCTCAGATCGTCCCAGTTGAGGTATTTGGTTTGCTCCAGATTCATCACGCCCAACAACACGCTCCCCAGCCACTGCGACAGCAACGGCCGGGGCGGTTGCAGCACGGCGGCCAGCGCGCCCAAACCCGAAGCAAACCAAAGCAATCCCGCGTGATCGCACCAGCGGGTCTGACCCGGTTCAGGGTTC
>SYMW01000222.1 GCA_005805305.1 Verrucomicrobiales bacterium | reverse complement strand
GGTGACGTTGGCGCCACGGGCGCGCATGGCGCTGAACGCGGCATGCCCGGGCGTGTCCAGAAAAGTGATCTGCTGGAGCCGATGCGGAGGCTCCGGGTGCGGAAACTGGATTGTGTAGGCGCCGATGTGCTGCGTGATCCCGCCTGCCTCGCCTGAGACCACATCGGATTTTCGGATGACATCAAGTAGAGTCGTCTTGCCATGATCCACATGGCCCATGATCGTGACGATCGGTGCCCGAGGCACCATGTCCTGCTCGCGATCGTCCACGTCGATTTCCACGTTTCTGATGGGTGCGTGCACGACGCCGGCCCCACGCTCCCGGCGCTCGACTTCAAATCGAAAGTTATATTTCGCGCAGAGACGTTGCGCTACCGTTTCGTCGACAGCCTGATTGACGTTCGCAAAAACCCCGAGCTCCATGAGATCCGCGATCAATTGAAACGGCTTCCGGCCAAGTTTTTCGGCTAGATCCCGGACGACGATCGGAGGTTTGAGGGTTATCAACTGCCCCGTCGCGGGAGGCACGAACTTCGGCTCGGCAGGCGCTTGAGGCCGACCCGGCTCCTGCCTGGACGACCCCTGAAAACCCTGCCGCTGGGATCCGAAGGCGGGCCGGCCGTAAGGCTGGCCAACTCTCCCTTCGCCAGGACGTGAGGAGGGAGGGCTGGATGAAGGAACGCGGTCGGAATCTTGTCGAAGTCCTCCGCCCCCCGGCCTCTGAGGCGTTCGAGGCGCGGCCCCCGGCCTATCACTGCGCTCGCCCTGTCTGGCGCCCGGCCGGGCTGGCAGCTTGATGAAGCCGACTTTGTCCCCGAGCTTGGGAACAGGGGGCAAGGCAGGCTCAGGAACGGAAGGGGGCTCCGGGCTTTCGGGAGCAGAACTTGATGACGTGTCGAGTTCGCCGGAAATCGTATCACCAGCCGGAGCGGGCAAAGCATCGGAAGATTCGGCCAAGGGTGGGGATCCAGGGATGGCCCCCGTGGAATCGGCTTCTTGACCGGTTTGCCCCTCCCTCAAGGCGGGTTGGACTTCTTTTGCCGTCGATGATGGCTCCGGAGGAGACGTAACCCCGAGGGCAGCGGCGGGAGGCAGCCCTTGGGACGCCTCGGCCGGGACCGAATCGGGGCTCGCCGTAACGATACTTGGAGGAGCCTCGGCGGGGGGAGGAGCGCTTTTGATGAGGACGGGCTCCCGAGGAACGGCGGCCTTGGGTTCTGGAGGCGTCTCGCCCTCCTTCTTGGGTGAAAGTTGAGCGGCGAGCTGTTGTTCGAGGTACTCCGCCGTGATTTTATCAAGAGAACTGGAAGGGACCTTGGCTCCCGCGATGCCCAGTTCTTTGGCCTTGGCAAGGACGTCCTTGTTCTCAACACCCAGCTTCTTTGCGATCTCGTAAATCCTGACGGGCATAATTAACTAACTCCAGAAACAAACGCGCCGAATTCCCAGGCTATTTCCGGGGAGTCGTCAGCGGGAATAAAAAGGGGCCGCAGTCACGCAGACTTTCCACCCCCGTCATTGAGGTTCCTTCGTGACGCTTCGTCGCGAATTGCTTGCTGGAGCGCGGCCGCGCGTTCTCCAATCTCAGGGATGCCTTGGAGATCCTCCAACTCGGCTTGGAGCAAATCGTCGAAGGTGTGAAAACCCGTCTTCACCAACACTTCGGCATCCGCCTCGGCGACTCCAGGAATACTCGCGAACCCTCGAATCGCCTGAGCGACTTTTTCCTCAAATCCAACGCGGGTCACGGCTTCCGCGTCGATGTCCACGTGCCAACCGGTCAGTTTGGAAGTCAGCCGGGCATTCTGCCCGCGTTTGCCAATCGCCAATGAAAGCTGGTCCTCGCTGACCCACACCTTGACCCTTCGAGTGGACTCATCGATGTCAAAACCCTTCAACTTGGCTGGCGAGAGGGCGTTCGCCAGAAACACTCGAATGTTGGGGTCCCAACGAATAATGTCCACCTTTTCGTTGTTCAACTCCCGCACGATGTTCTTCACTCGCTGCCCTCGCAACCCCACGCAAGCCCCCACAGGATCCACTTTGTCATCCTTTGAATGCACCGCGACCTTCGTCCTGAATCCGGGCTCGCGAGCAATCGCCTTGATTTCGATGGTGGAATCGTTGATTTCCGACACCTCCAATTGAAACAGCTTAATCACGAACTTGGGATCGGCGCGGGAAAGAATGATCTCGGGGCCTTGCTGCGAATTCTCCACATCCTTCACATAGCACCGGATCCGCTCCCCGATCTGGTACTCCTCGGTGGGGACGCGCTCCCTGTTCGGAAGCAGCGCCTCGAATTTTCCAAGATCCACCGACACGTCCGAACGATCGAACCGCCGGACGATCCCGCTCACGATGTCACCAGTCCGATCCTTGAACTCGCTGTAAATCAACTCTTTTTCCGCCCTTCGGATGTGCTGCATCAACGCCTGCTTGGCGTTCTGGGAGGCGATCCGCCCAAAATTAGCCGGCGTGACTTCAACTTCAACTTCGTCCCCGATTTGGGCGTTCGGATTGATTCTCCTTGCGTCGAATATGGAAATATGATCGTGTTTTGAAGCGACTCGTTCCGACACAATAAGTTTCGCGAATGCTCGAATATCCCCCGATTTCGGATCAATGCTGCATCTCAACTCGCGAGCCGGTCCAACGGCTTTCTTGGCAGAGGCCAGCAAAGCTTCCTGGACAGCCGCGAGAAGAATTTCCCGGCTGATGCCTTTCTCGCGTTCCCAGAAATCTAAGACTGCCAAAAATTCTGCGTTCATATGACAATTCGGACTTCGTTTGGATAACAAAAAAGTCGGTAGAAATAATCTCCGACTTCGGCGGGCTGGCCATCCAGCAGTAAAATCCGTATCTCCCCTAAGTTAGTTTTTGACCCCCTTGAACGTCAAGCCTCAATTCCCTGCCCAACTGGCCGCACAAGGCAGCTCCGAACTCTGGCCGGATCGGATGGGGACGGTGGAACGATAAAGCCTCCACAAGGCGCCCGACTCAAAGCCCCGCATTGACCTCGTCTCCGATCGTTTCGAATCGCTGCGCCATGTTCCGCACGGCATCGCCGCCCCCCAGGGTCTTGCGTCTTCTAACTTGAACCAGGACGCGGTGCATCGTAGTTTTGGCGAATGGCTCGAAAGACACATCCGAGGTCACATCCACACTCAATCCTTTGGCGTCAGTCGCTTTCCGCGGATGGTTCGGGCGTTTCTTCTTGAACCTTCGACCCTTTCAAAAAAGGCTCGTTCCTCCATGATTTCGGACTTCGCCATTTCCAAATTCCGGACTGTCGGAAGTGGATGGGTCTCCAGCGGTCCCGGGCGTGATTTCACGTCCTGGCGCCGAAAGACATTCCGGTGGAGGATGAGAGGGGTGGCAGCCATCCTAGGACTGATTCTGTTGAACTTGGGGAGCGCGCTGGCCTGCCGCTATTCGGTGCGCGACACGGGATTCGTGGATCTGGGCGAGGAAGCGTATACGTTGGTGTTGTCGGGGCGCGACCTGGGAGCTCAAGCCGATCTCTACCGCAGGATAGCCGCCGCTAGCTTGCTCGATGCAAACATTGTCTTCTCCGTCCGCCAGGATGCTGAAGCCAGGGAACCCACTCTCAAGTTGGAGGGCGCGAAGGGCCGAGAATTAGTGGTCGCGAGGGGCGAAGAGCTGCCAAAAGATCCCCCTGGAGCGACCGCCCTGATCGAGTCGATCGCCCTCTCTCCGATCCGCGCGGAGATCCAGGAAAGGGCCCTCAACTCGTTCGCCGTGATCGTCCTTGTCGAAGGCATCCAAACCAACGAGAACGCGCGGGTTGGAGGGTCTCTCGCAGCGGCGGTTCGCGACGTGTCGCGTTTGATGATCACCATGCCCAAGCCCGTCAAGACGCCCCCCGCTATTTTGCGAATTCCCGTCCATCGGCAAGCTGCGGAACGAGTGACTCTTTGGGGGCTGGGGTTTGATCCTGAGCCTTCTCTCGATGCGCGCGTCGCTATCGTGTTCGGGCGTGGTCGGCGCCTCGGCAGCCCTCTCGAAGGACCCCTCATCACCCAGACGAGCGTTCAAGAACGCCTGGTGATCATCGGGCAGGATTGCGAATGCGAACTCGACCGCTCCTGGATGAAAGGGCCTTTAATGCCCGGGCGCTGGGATGATGCGCGCCAATCCATGGCGGCGCGGTCGCTCGGATTCGACCCGGAGAATCCCCTGGTGCGGGCGGAGATCAGCCGCATCGTCATGCGAGGGCCCGGGGAAGGGCAGAAGAAAAAACTGGCGGGAGCCTCCCACACGCTGGGCTATTCGGAAATCTCGCTCGATGAGTCGCCCCCTGTAGCCGAGCAGGAAACCGAGGTCAGCCCTCCCTCCGACGCCTCGACTATGCCGTCCAAGAAGTCGGCGCCCGTCCCCGATGAACAGGGGCCGAGATTCCTAGCATGGGGCTCCGGCCTCTTTCTTTGGGAACTGGTCGGGGTGGCGGGCCTGGCAGTGGTTGGCCTGGCGGCCATTTGGTGGCGCCGGGTTGGGAGGGAGCAAGGATGACCTGGATCCAACTGCTGCTCCGCGAAGCGTGCCATCACTGGGTAAACACGCTTCTGGGCGGCTTCGGGCTGGCGATTGCCGTCGCGCTGCTGGTGGCCGTCCAGATGACCACCGAGGCGGCCGAGCGGGAAACGCGCCGCGTGATGCGAGATCTTGGTTTCAACCTCAGGATCATTCCTCGCGAAACCGACATGGATCATTTTTGGGATCATGGTTTTTCAGATCAAACGATGTCAGAGGACACAACGCGCAAGCTGGCGGCTCAACATGGCAGTTTCTTAAGTTTCAACCACCTCACGCCCACCCTCGAGGGCCGCATTCAGGCAGGCGACCGTCCGGTGCTCCTCACCGGGGTTGGGGAAACCCTAGTCGGTCCGGGCGAAGCAAAACAGCCCATGGGTCTTCGAATCAAACCCGGCCAGGTGATTCTTGGCAGCGGCGTCGCTGCCAGGCTCAAAGTCAAGCGGGGTGGCCTGATTCGCCTAGGCCAGCGCGATTTCACCGTCGATCGAGTGCTCGCCGAAAGTGGAACCGACGACGAAGTTCGCATTTACGGAGCCTTGGCAGATGTTCAATCGTTGCTTGGAACGCCAGGACGCATCAACGAAATCAAGGCGGTGGACTGCCTGTGCCTGACCGCCGACCAGGATCCTTTGGGAAAACTGCGCGAAATCCTTGAAAAAACTCTGCCAGAAGCGCGCGTGCTCCAATTGCGCACCATGGCGGACGCCCGTGCCAAGCAGCGCCAATCCGCTGAGCGTTACTCCGAGTTCGCGGTGCCCTTGGTGTTGCTTGTGGGCGCGGGTTGGCTCGCGTTGCTCACCTGGTTGAACGTCCGCGAACGCCGGGTCGAAATCGGCCTTTGGCGCGCCTTAGGCCACAGCTCCTCCAGAATTGCGGCGCTGTTCCTCGGCAAAGCCGTGCTGCTCGGATTGGCGGGCGCCGCCGCGGGATTCGCCCTCGGCACCTGGATCGCCCTTGAGGCGGGTCCTGGAATTTTTCAAGTCACGGCCAAAAGTTTGAGCATGGATCCAACGCTCCTGTTGTGGTCGATGCTCTTGGCGCCCGCCTTCGCGGCGCTCTCGACAGTGCTGCCCACCCTGGGTGCCGTTTCCCAAGAACCCGCCGACACGTTGCGCGCGGATTGAGGCGGGATCCAATGCTCCTCTGCGAACAACTTGAAAGGCGTTTCGGTGGACCTGCCGGAGAAGTCGCGGCCCTGGCAGGCGTCAGCCTCCGAATCGATCGAGGCGAGTTCGTCGTCATCAAGGGGCCCTCGGGTTGTGGCAAGAGCACGCTCCTTTTGACGATGGGGGGCATGCAGCGTCCGAGCCGCGGGAACTTGCTGTTCCTGGACCAAAACCTCTACGAGATGCCCGCGGCGCGAAGAAATCGTGTTCGATCCAAGCACATTGGATTCGTGTTCCAACTGTTCCACCTGATCCCTTATTTGACCGTGCGCGAGAACATTCTCGCGGGACTGCCTCCAGGAGACTCATCACGCCTTCCCCTGGAGAGGGTGGATGACCTGATGAGCGAACTCGGATTGGGCCATCGCGCGCTGCACAAGCCCGGATCCTTGAGCGCCGGAGAGCGCCAGCGAACCGCCCTCGCTCGCGCGTTGATTAAGAAACCCGACGTGATTCTGGCCGACGAGCCGACGGGCAATCTGGACCCTGTCAACGCCGCCTATGTGTTTCGGTTCCTGGGAGAATATCATCGCTCTGGAGGCACCGTGGTGGTCGTCACGCACGGACAAGACGCGGCCGGCTACGCCAGCCGAACTTTGCACATGGCTTCAGGCAGGCTAAGCGCCGATCCTCCTCCCCCGGAAACTTCCACCACATCGGGCCACGATTCGACTCCGACAATTGCCGCCAAAGGATGAAGGTTAAAACCGCAGCCGCCTCTTTTTGAATCTTTTCAAGATCCTGGAGATAAAGTTTTTCCAAATCACTCACCAGATCCATAAAGGATATGCCTCGCTCTTCGTCAAACTTTTCACATCCAGATTTTTGCAAATCTGCACGATGTTCACCTGCCGTTCTAAGGATGAAGATCGCCGCTGTTTTATTATTGTTAGCTGGCCATGCCCCCACCTCTGGCACCACCCTGCTGTCGGCGGACTGGCCAACTTACCAGGCAGACGATGCCCGATCAGGCATTTCACAGGATCCATTGCCGGATAGCGTCTCCGAGGCGTGGGCTTGGCGATCGAAGAACAGACCTCAACCTGCTTGGCAAGGCGAAGCGAAATGGGATGGTTGGAATAAAGTTTATGATCTGAAAGCGCGCCAGACATTTGACCGTGCATTCCATGTGGCTGTGGTCAAAGGCCGCGTCTACTTCGGTTCTTCCGCGGATGACAAGGTCTACTGCCTGGACGCCGCCACCGGTGCCGAGCTATGGCGGTTCTTCACGGAAGGCCCGGTGAGACTGGCTCCCACGGTGCAAGGAGGGCGCGTGTATTTTGGCTCGGATGATGGTTGCGTTTACAGCTTGGATGCGACGACAGGCAAGCTCATATGGAAACGGAGAGCCGTGCCGGAAGATCGCCGAATTCCCGGCAACGGCCGTGTGATCTCGAACTGGCCCGTGCGCACCTCAGTCATTGTCCGGGACGGCATGCTCTACACGGCGGCGGGAATGTTCCCCTCCGAGGGCGTGCATTTGGTGGCGTTCGACGCCTCAACCGGAGAAGTTCAGTGGCGCCAAATCCAGAACGATTTGCCCGCGCAAGGTTATCTCCTCGCGTCGGCCACCCGGCTTTACGTTCCCGCCGGGCGCGACAACCCGGTCGTGTGCAATCTCGCCACTGGAGAACGACTCCGTGTTGTCGAAGGAGCCGGAGGCACTTACGCGCTGCTGACGGGAGATATGCTCGTTTTCGGCCCCGGAAAAACCGGGCAGCTCGGCTTGGTGGAAGAGGGTCAGAAAGATCAGTTAGCCACGTTTCAAGGAAATCACATGATTGTCACCACCAACCGATCCTTTCTCCACTCAGACAAGGAATTGTCAGCGTTGGACCGCGCGCGCTACATCGAATTGGGGCGCCACCGCAAAGCCCTGGGAACGAGGCAAGGGGGGTTGACCAAGCAGCTTCGGGAGCTCGGCAAGAAATCAGGGAATGACGACGCCCAGCAAAAAATAAAAGATCAATTGGCGGAGTTGGGCGCGCAAATTGACGCGGCGACGCAAGGGATGGAGAATTGCGTTCTTTGGCGCGCTGAATGCCGGTGGCCCCTGGGATTAATCCTGGCTCGCGACACCTTGGTGGCGGGTGGGAAGAACGAAGTCGCCGCGTTTGATTCAGAAAGGGGGACATTGCGATGGAAACACTCGGTTGAAGGGGAAGCCTACGGCCTTGCCGCGTCGGACGGGGACTTGTTCGTCAGCACCGACACGGGCGCCATTCACTGCCTTCGAGCCGGCTCCCGCCAAGCCTTCCTCACACCGCCAGCATCCTCGAGAAAGGTGGGCCGATGAAACGACGGCTCTGGATCGCGATCCTCCTCGGATGCTTCGCCGCTCGCGGCGAGTGCAGGGCTCAAGACAATGGATTGTTTAGCTGGTGGACGTTCAGCTCGGACAGGAAGCAAGGGGCTTCCATCAAGGCAAGGAAAGGCGGCCCTGATATCACACCAACAGGAGACTACCGCTTCGCCTCAGAACCTAGTCCGGCGCGTATTGAACTCCCCGGGCGTGATGAGCGGCTGTTGGTGGCGGAGTCAATCGCCAAGGCGCCTCTGCCAAAGCGAGCGATCACCATCGAGGCGTGGGTGCGAATTGATCAAACTCAAGACTGGGGCGGCATCCTCAGCGCCATACAAGACAACGGAGACTTTGAGCGCGGCGTCATTCTGGGTTTTCGCAAGGACCACTTTTGTTTCGGCCTGGCGACGGAATCCGCGGGCCGCCTGACCTACCTGGACTCGAAAGCGCCTTTCGCGAAGGGCCTGTGGCACCAGGTGGCTGGAACCTATGACGGCAGGACACAGCGGCTTTTTGTGAACGGCCGGATGGAGGCTGAAAGCGTTCAGCAATCCGGCCAGATCTGGTACGCACCATCGGGATCGATCGTCGCGGGCGCCTACCTGGATGATGACGAGTTTTATCCGCTTAAAGGCGCGCTTCAGGAAATCCGCGTCTATCAAATCGCGCTCACTCCGGATGAAATCGCAGCCCGTTTTGAGAAGCGCAAAACGGAGTTCCCCGCGCCGGCTCCGGAGCCCGCGCGGCTCGAACTCGCCTACGGACCGTTTATCGACTGGATCGATCGAACCAGCGCGACGGTGACTTGGGAAACAGACTCGGCAATAGCCACCAAGCTAGAGTTGTTTGATCCTTTAGGAACATTGGCCTCCTATGGCGGCCAAACACCCGCGCACCGGCACTCCGTGATCGTGACGAACCTTGAGAGAAACTCCGAATATCGTTTTCGGCTGCGCGCTCCCAACCTGGGGGACCGCGAACACGCGACCCGGCGCTACATTTTCGACACCTCTTTCAATTACCAACCCGCGAGCGTCCCCTCTCCTGCCGAGAAGCTTCGGAATTCACCCGCCGGCGACGCCGAAATCGCCCGCCGGATTTTGGCAACATCAGGAATCAAGCAGGGCTGGGGGGTTGTCCTGGGCGCCATCGACGGACGGCTCGCGTTGGAACTGATTCGTCAAAGCGATCTGAAAATCGTCATCCTCGAAGCGGACGAGGAGCGCATTGCCGTGGTGCGCGGACTGCTCGACGCCGCCGGGGTTTACGGCGTGCGCGCCTCCGTGCAGCACGTCACCTCCGCCGAACTGCCGTTGGGGGGATTCATCGCGAATCTGGTCGTGTCCGAATCCGGCCTCCAGTCTGGGCATCCGCCGCGATGGTCGTCCAAGGAAGTTCACCGGCTCGTGCGGCCGGCCGGCGGGACGGTCGTTTTAGGAACCCCAGCCCGCGAGGGGCTCGCCAAGCCGGACCCGGCGGTCTGGGATCGATGGCTAGAGGGGAGCGAATTGAGAACAGCGCGGCGAGAGAGCGAGAACGGGGTTTGGATCACCTATCGGCGCGAACGCCTCGCGGGCGCGGGAGATTGGACCCATCAGTATGGAAACGCCGATAACACATCGACGAGCATGGACGAGCTCGTCAAGGGAGACGTCCAAGTGTCGTGGTGGGGAGATCCCGGCCCCCGCCCGATGCCTGATCGCGGCCCGCGAAACCCCGCCCCATTGAGCGTGAATGGACGGCTGTTCATCCAAGGAGACCGGATTCTGTTCGGTGTCGATGCCTATAACGGCGCCATCCTGTGGTCCGTCATCGCGCCGGAAGTCCGCCGCGCGAATCTCCCCCGCGATTGCAGCAACATGGCGGCGGATCAGGACACGCTTTATATCGCCCATGGCCGTTACTGTTTGGAGTTCGACGGGCAGACCGGCGCTCGCTACAAGCGCAGCGCCGTTCCCGACGACCCCGCGGGCTTGAATTTCGATTGGGGATTTCTCTCGGTCGCGGGAGATCAGATCATCGGCAGCCGCGTGAAACGTGACTCCCGTTACCAAGGTGACGATGGGGAGTGGTATGAGGACTACCATCAGGACCAAGTCAGCCGTGTCACGAGCGAGGCCCTGTTTGGCCTGGATCGCAAGGAAGGCTCCCGGCGATGGATCTACAGGGGCGGGGCCATCCTAAATTCGACGATCACGCTCGGGGACGGCATGATCTTTTTTATCGAAAGCCGAAATCCGGCGGCGATCCAAGCGGGCACGGGAAGGCTGCCTCCGGATTTGTTAACCGACCAGCACCTCGTCGCTTTGGACCTTCGAACCGGCTCGAAGCTCTGGGACAAGCCAGCGGACTTTTCAAAGCTGCAATTCATGACTTATCTGGTTTACAGCCAGAACACCCTGGTTGTCACAGGCACCGACAAGGACAAGAATTTTCATACGTTCGCCTTCAACGCGCCTGCCAAGGGGGGCCAGCCCGGCGAGTCGCCAAGACTCATCATAGGCGGCCAGGAGCTCTGGTCCGAGAGTCACAAGGAGCATAAAGGCCATCATAGCGGTCACTTGCAGCACCCCGTGGTCGTGGATGGAGTCTTCTACTCGGATCAGCGCGCGTTTGATTTGAAGACCGGCAAGACGTTGCGGACCGATCTGCCTTCAAGACGCGGCTGCGGCACCATGTCGGCGGGGAGGCATGCGTTGTTCTTCCGGAACTACTTTCACAGCATGTGGGATCTCGAGAGCAACAAGCGGACGCAGTTCGAAGGGATTCGCGGGGGTTGCTGGCTGGGGTTGATTCCGGCGGGGGGCATGCTGCTGGCCCCTGAAAGCAGCGCTGGTTGTTCCTGCACGCACTCGATTCAGACCTCGGTTGGCTACATACCCAAGGCGCTGACAAAGAGGTAGGCTCGGCCACAGCCCATCCCCTCGGCACAGCAGTGAAACGAAACTCTCTCTGGAAAGTGAAGTCCTTTCCCATCGGACAGCAGCCATCGAGCTCCCTTCACTTAACCCGACTTGGCGGACTGGGGGACGCAAGAGGGGGAAAAGGCTGAATTTCACGAGATTGGGTCAAAAGGTCTGCACTACAGAGTGAGTCATTTCGGGACGGGTTCGAGTTCGGGTTGCGAGGTCTGGATTTTCGGCGGCCCTTGCGCTGGAAGCTCAAGCTTGAGCTGGCCGAGCAGGAGTTGGAGGTCTTTCTCCGGCTGCCGTGTGCCGAGCCACCCTCTGCCGTGGTAACGGGTATGCTTTTGCGTCACTTTATTTCGGGGCTCTTGATTCGTGTCCCACGGAGTGATGAAATCTCAGTAACATTGAGGATCTCCGGCAAGCCGAATTAGCGGCGCGGGAGAACGAATCCCTGGCGCACATGGCAACCGAGGCAACAGAGATGGGCATCTGGAAATGGAGCCTGCGGACCAATCGCGTCGAGTGGGATCAGCAGATGTTTCGCATTTACGGGCTCCCGATGACGGCGGAAGGGGGGGTGAGCTACGAAGATTGGAGGCTGGCGGTGTTGCCTGAGGATCTGCCCCGTCAAGACGAATTGACCAACGAGGCGCTTCGCCGAAAGGGGCAAAGGGTCAGGGAGTTTCGAATCCTCCGCCCCAATGACGGGGAAGTGCGAATCATCAGGTCGGTGGATGTGGCCCGCATCAATGAAAGCGGCGAAGTCGGATGGTTCGTGGCCACCACCGATCCACAGGGTAAAATCACTTTTGTCAACGACCAGTTCACCGCCATTTCCCAATATTCCCGGGAGGAACTGCTGGGGCAGGATCACAGGATCATCAACTCAGGATTTCATCCCAAGGGATTTTTCCGTGATCTTTGGACGACGATAACCAGCGGCAAGGTTTGGAAGGGTGAAATCAAGAACCGGGCGAAGGACGGCACATTTTACTGGGTGGACACGACCATCGTGCCCTTCCTCGATGAGCGCGGAAAGCCAACGCAATTCATCGCGATTCGCGCCGACATTTCCCCGCGCAAAGAGGCCGAGGAAGCGCTTCGCCGACTGAACGTCAGCCTGGAACAGCGAGTTGCCGAACGTACCGCGGAACTCGAACGCAGCAATCACGATCTGGAACAATTCGCCTACATCGCCTCGCACGATTTGCAGGAACCGCTGCGCGGGGTGGGGGGCTGCGTGCAGATCCTGCGGAGCCGGTATCACGGCAAACTGGACGCCCGGGCGGACGAACTCATCACGCACACGATAGAAGGCGTCACCCGGATGCAGGCGCTGATCAACGATCTGCTGGCCTACTCGCAGGTCGGACGCGGGCTGGGCGATCGCGAGAACGTGCCGGCGGCGAAATCGGCGGAGGCGGCTTTGGTCAACTTGCGCGGGGCCATTCGCAACACAGGGGCGGTCATTACATGCGGTGACCTGCCCACAGTGACCGTTGCACTCGTGGAACTGGGTCAACTCTTTCAAAACCTGATCGGCAACGCGATAAAGTATCGCGCCAGGGAACGTGTCCCACAGATTCATGTGAGCGCGAAGCGGGACGCCAATATGTGGCGGTTCAGCGTGCGAGATAATGGGATCGGCATTGAGCCGCAATACTACGAAAGAATCTTCGGTATCTTCCAGCGGCTGCACACCCGCCGCGACTACCCAGGCACAGGAATTGGCCTCGCCGTCTGCAAAAAGATCGTCGAATCCTGGGGGGGGCGGATCGGAGTGCAGTCTATTCCGGGGGAAGGTTCCGAGTTCTGGTTCACAGTCCCTTCGCATCCCGGCGCCTAATTCCTTTCAAACAAATCGATCGCATGAATTCCACACCCAAACAGGTTGAGATCCTGCTGGTAGAAGACAGCTCGACCGACCGGCTGATCGCGATCGAAGCTCTCAGTCAGTCCCGTGTTTTGAACAATCTCCACACTGTGGATGACGGCGTGGACGCCATGGATTTCCTGCGGCGGCGCGGGAAGTTTGCCAACGCGCCTCGACCGGACCTGATCATTCTGGATTTGAACCTGCCCCGGAAGGATGGACGAGAGGTTCTGGCAGAGATCAAAAGGGATGCCCTGTTGCTGATGATTCCCGTGGTGGTGCTGACGACCTCGCAAGCCGAAGCGGACATCGCGAAAGCCTACGGAAGCCATGCCAATTGCTACATCGCCAAGCCGATGGATTTTCAGCGCTTCCTCGAGATCGTGGCATCCATCGAACATTTCTGGTTTGAAGTGGTGACTTTGCCGCCCGAGCCTGTCTTGCCTCGTTCAACTTCGCCCGCTGGCGAGAAGACAACGCCCCTCCACAAAAAAAACGCCCTGGAACTTCAACCTCTGCGCATCTTGTTAGTAGAGGACAATCCCACTGATGTGATCCTCATCAACGACGCATTGGACCAAGTCGCGTCCACAAAATTCCAATCCATCCATGTCGAGCGCGCGAGCGAGGCAGTGGCGAAGCTGTGCCAAAAAGACCAGTTCGACGTAGTCCTCTGTGATCTTGGGCTGCCCGACAGTCAGGGTCTGGAGACTTTCATCAAATTGAGAGAATACGCTGGGGAGCTTCCTGTCGTTGTGCTGACTTCGCTGGATGACGAGGTCATGGGGACCGCTGCGCTCCAAATTGGAGCCCAGGATTACCTTGTTAAAAGCCAGATGTCTGGCGCCGGATTGGCAAGAAGCATCCGCTACGCCATCGAACGTCAGCGGCTTGAATCCCAGCTCCGGCAGGCGCAACGGATGGAGGCCATTGGACAATTGGCTGGCGGCGTGGCCC